>NZ_AYWP01000008.1:0-166067 GCF_000502435.1 Mesorhizobium sp. LNHC232B00 | reverse complement strand
GCGGACGAATAGAGCGGAGAAGTGTTACCTATGTATCCGGTTCAAAGTGTTACCTATCTATCGGCTGGACAAGCCGGCCACTCAGCTGGCCCTACTCCGGTGACGCTCCCGCGACACTTTGGTCATAGTCGACCAGCGATCCGGTCATGACACCGGACTGCGGGCTGACCATGTAGCTGATCAGACGGGCAAGCTGATCCGGCTTCACCAACTGGCCCATCGGCTGCGCGGCTTCGGCCTTCGCCAGCCAATCATCCGGCGCGTCGTGCCATTTCTTCTGCACGATATCCTCGCCCTCGGTGTCCATCCAGCCGGGCAGCACGGCGTTGCAGCGGATGCGGTTGAAGCGATAGGCGTTGGCGACGTTCTTGGTCAGCGTCATCAGCGCGCCCTTGCTGGTCGAATAGGGCGTCAGGAACGACTGGCCGGTATGCGCCGACATCGACAGCACGTTGACGATCGAGCCGGGTACTTTCTTTTCCAGGAGATGCGCCACCACGCCTTGCATCAGGAAAAACGGGCCGCGCACATTGGTATCGAAGATCGTGTCGAACAGCTCTTCCGAGGTTTCGACCAGCGAGCCCCGTGCGGAAGTGGCAGCGGCGTTGACCAGCGCGTTGATGGTGCCGAAATGCGAGAGCGCGGTGGCGACCGCGCGCTTGCAGTCGGCCACTTTCGAAACGTCGGCACTGATGAAGATCGCATCGACGCCGGACTTCTTGAGCGCGGCGACCGCCTTGTCGCCCTTCTCCTGCGACCGGCCAATGAGCGCCAGCGCCTTGCAGCCTTCGTCGGCCAGTGCTTCGGCGACGGCAAAGCCGATGCCTTGCGCCCCGCCGGTGACGATGGCGCGTGTCTGTGAATTGCGATCGGCTGATGCGCTCATCGCTTTGCTCCTGTGGCTTGGGTCCGGGTTCTTATTTATCGAGGCGAACGGTCTTGCCTGATGTCGCCGACTTCAGCGCCGCGTCCGCCAGCTTCAGCGCCACCAGCCCGTCCGCGCCGCTCGGCGACGCCTTCTTGCCCGAGGTCGCGGCGGCAATGAACGCGGCAATCTCGATGGCATAGGCGTCGAGATAGCGGGTCATGAAGAAGTCGTGCAGCGGCGGGCGGGTATAGCCGTTCTCGTTGGCCAGTTCGATCGACACCGGCCGCTGGTTCTCGGCGGCCACCATGCCTTTCGAGCCATGCACCTCGATGCGCTGGTCGTAGCCATAGGTGGCGCGGCGCGAGTTGGAGATGACGGCCTGCTTGCCGGACGCGGTTTCGAGAATGACGCTGACCGAGTCGAAATCGCCGGCCTCGCCGATCTTCTTGTCCACAAGCACCGAGGCATGGGCGCTCACGGCAACTGGTTCCTCGCCGAGCAGGAAGCGCGCCATGTCGAAATCATGGATGGTCATGTCGCGGAAAATGCCGCCCGAGCGCTTGATGTAATCGATCGGCGGCGGGCCCGGATCGCGCGAGGTGATGGTGACCATCTCGACGGTGCCGATGGCGCCATCGTCGATCGCCTTGCGCACGGCGGCGAAATGCGGGTCGAAGCGCCGGTTGAAACCGACCATCAGCGTCGCCTTGGCCTTATCGACCACCGCCAGGCATTTCTCGACGCGCTTGACGTCGAGGTCGATCGGCTTCTCGCAGAAGATCGCCTTGCCGGCCTTGGCGAAGCGCTCGATCAGATCGGCATGGGTGTCGGTCGGTGTGCAGATGACGACGGCGTCGATGTCACCGGCTTTCTCGATGGCATCGATGCTGCGCACCTCGGCGCCGTAGGCGCTCGCCAGTTCGGTCGCCGCCTTCTCCAAGGCATCGGCGACGGCCACCAGTTTGGCCTGCGGGTTGGAGCCGACGGCGCGGGCATGGACCTTGCCGATGCGGCCGGCACCGAGGAGGGCGAAACGAACAGTCATGGATATTTCCTCTAGGGGGATGGGTTCGAGAGAGTTGTGTCTCCACCTTCCCGTCGGGAAAAGGTGGCAAGTTGTTTGCGAGCGCCGCGGATCGTCCCGAAACCGGGTGATCGCCCTGTTTTAGGCCGCGAGTTCCGCCTCTCCGGTCTTGGCGCCGGTGATGTAGGAGACGATGTCCTGGCCGTCCGTGTTCTCCTTGCGCAGATTGGCGACGATGCGGCCGCGCCGGAAGACGACGATGCGGTCGCAGAGGTCGAACACCTGGCGCATGTTGTGGCTGATCAGGATCAGCGGTTCGCCATTGTCCTTCAGCGTGCGGATGATGTTTTCGACCTGTGCGGTCTCCTGCACGCCGAGCGCCGCCGTCGGCTCGTCCATGATGATCAGCTTGGAGGCGAAGGTCGCGGTCCGGGCGATCGCCACGCATTGCCGCTGGCCGCCCGACATATGGCGGATGGTGTTGGACAGATTGGGGATCTTCACCGCAGTGCGGATCAGCGCAGCTTCGGTCGCCTTGCGCATGTATTTGCGGTCTAGGATCGAGAACGGCCCGAGGTTGAACAGCACTTTTTCGCGGCCGAGGAACAGGTTCGACGGCACGTCGAGGTCGTCGGCCAGCGCCAGGTTCTGGAACACGGTCTCGATGCCGGCCGTGCGAGCCTCGATCGGCCCGGCAAAATTCACTTCTTTGCCGTCGAACCAGACCTGGCCACTGGTGCGCTGTTCGACGGCGGTGATCTGGCGCACGAAGGTCGACTTGCCGGCGCCGTTGTCACCCATGATGGCGACATGCTCGCCTTTGCGCAGCTCGAAATTGGCGCCTTCCAGCGCATGCACGCCGCCATAGCGCTTGGTCAGGTTTTCGGTCTTCAGGACGATGTCTGTCGTGGAGATATCTGGCATGATCAAGCCCTCAATGCCCGCATACGCTGGCGCCATTGGTCGAGAACGACGGCGCCGACGATGATCACGCCCTTGACCATCTCCTGGTAATAGGCGTCGAGGCGCAGGAAGGTGAAGCCGGAGATGATGACGCCGAAGATCAGCGAGCCGATAACCGTGCCGATGATCGAGCCGCGGCCGCCCGACAGCGAGACGCCGCCGATGACCGCCATGGCGATGGCGTCGAGCTCGTACATCACGCCCATGCCGGACTGCGCGGTGAGGTTCTTGGAAGAAAGCACCACGGCCGCGAGCGCGGCGAGAATGCCGGCGATGACGTAGACCAGGATCTTGTGGTTGGCGATCTTGATGCCGGACATGCGCGCGGCGTCCTCGTTGGAACCGATCGCGTAACAGTGCTTGCCATACCTGGTGTAGGTCATGATCAGCTGGAACAGGATAGCCAGCGACAGGAAGATGATGACCGGCATCAACCCCTTGCCGATCGCCGCGAAACTTTCGGTGGGAAACGAGATCGGCTGGCCCTTGGACCACCATTTGGCGATGCCGCGCGCGGTGACCATCATGCCGAGCGTGGCGATGAATGGCGGAATGCGCGTGTAGGCGATCAGCGCGCCGTTGACCAGGCCGGCGAACAGGCCACAGCCGATCGCCACCAGCACCGGCACGATGACCGGCAGGTCGGTCCAGCCTTGCGCCAGGAACATCGCCTTGGGATTGGGGTTGCCGTTGACGGTCGCCACCTGGGCGAAGCTCATGGCGATCATGGCGGTCGCGCCGACGATCGAGCCCGAGGACAGGTCGATGCCGCCGGTGATGATCACTTGCGTCACGCCGATGGCGATGATGCCGACGATCGACACCTGCAGGATGATGATCTGCAGGCGTGCCTCGTTGAAGAGACCGCCGACGTCGCTGCGGGTGTTGAACAGGAAACTGTCGCCGAGAAAGATACGGCCGATCAGTTCGAAGATGACGACCAGGATGACGAGCGCCAGGAAGACGTTGAATTCGGCCGGCCAGTTGCGCTTCTTCGCGTCATAGCTGACCCCGCCGACGCCGTGAGATGTCTGTGCCAATCTTCTATCCTCCATCAGCCACGGTCGTCCTCGGCACCCGAAGGCGCCCGGGGGAAGAGGAGCGGCGCTGTCTTTGCGCGAGAGCGCCGCTCCGTGGATCCGTTGCTCAGTTCTTCTTCAGGAACTTGTCGATGTTGGCCGGCGTCACCAGCTGGAAGGGCACGTAGACCTTGTGCTCGACCTTCTCGCCCTTGGCGAGCTTCAGTGCCGCATCCAGCGCACCGGCGCCCTGGCCGGCCGCGTCCTGGAACACGGTTGCATCGAGGTCGCCGGCCTGCATGGCCGCCAGCGCGTCCTGGGTGGCATCGACGCCGCCGACAACGACCGACTTCATGTCGATATTGGCGGCTTTCATCGCCTGGATGGCGCCGATGGCGCTTTCGTCATTGTTGGCGATGACGCCGTCGAACGGCTTGCCGGTCGACAGCCAGTTGGTCATCAGGTTCTGCGCTTCGTCGCGGTTCCAGTTCGACGTCTGCTTGTCGATGATCTTGATGAAGCTGCAATCTGGCGTGGCGATGACCTCTTCGATGTCCTTGGTGCGCTGCACGGCGGCCTGGTTGGAAAGCTCGCCCATGATGACATAGACATTGGCTTCCTTCTTGCCGGCTTCCTTGAACAGGCGGCAGATTTCCTTGGTTTCGAGCGTGCCGGAATCGGCCTCGTTCGAGGCGACGAACGCCTGGTTGTCGGGCAGCGTGTTCACATTGACCGGCTCGCGGTTGACGTAGACCAGCGGGATCTTGGCGGCCGCGGCGGCGTCCGACATCGCCTGCGTGGCCGAAGTGTCGACCGGATTGACGATGATGGCGTCGACGCCCGAAGCCGCGAAGTTCTTGATCTGGTCGAGCTGCTTGGCAACGTCGTTCTGCGCGTCTTCGACCTGCAGTTCGACGCCGCTCATGCCCTTGGCCTGCTCGATCATGCCGTTGCGTAGCACGGTCAGGAAGTTGTCGTCGAACTTGGCCATCGACACGCCGATCTTGGCGGCCATGGCCGATGAACTCATCAGCGCCGCGAAGGCGACGCCCAAAAGCAGTTTCTTCATTGTAATCTCTCCTCCACTTTTGGTGTCCGGTTGCACCGATCTATCCGGAATCCCCGATCTCCCCGGGGAATCTCTCCCTGATGTCTTCGTTCCGTGTGGCTCCCGCATCGGCAGGAATGCCAAACCCTCTGTTTGAAACAGATATTCCGGAACGAAAGAACCAAAATACACAGCTGGTGAAATATTTATTCCATTCCAGCGGAACGTCAAGGGCGATTCCGCGGCCTGCCGCCGGAATTTCGGATCGTTCTGATGGATTCTATCATTTCCGGCCGCTACTCTCGGGCGGGAAAGGCTAGATATTTTCCGGCAGATAGATGTCGAAGGGCAGGAAGGTCTGGCCAGGTGCGTTGGCGGCGCCGGCCTCGATGGCATGCACCATTCGATCAACCAGTTCCCTGCAGAGCGCGGCCAGCGGCGTCGAGATCACCATGGTGAGGATGTTGTCGGCGAGTGCCGCGCGCGACGCGGCATTGATCTCGTTGCAGACGACCACCGGCATGTTTACGGGCCTTGCTGCACGCAGCGCCGAGACCGCGCCTTCCATGCCGCCACCCGCGACGTAGCAGCCGGCAAGGTCCGGATAGCGCGCCAGGAGATCGATCATCGCATCATGGGTCACCTGGTTTGCCTCCAGATTGACCAGCGTTTCGAGCACGCTGAAGTCGGGTGCATGCTCGCGAAAGAACGAGCGGAAGCCGATCTCGCGCAACTCGTGGCCATGGAAGCGATGGCTGCCGACGAAGAGGGCGATTTTGCCGGGCTGCCGCGCCGCCCTGGCGATCATCCAGGCCGCGGTACGGCCGACCTTGCGGTTATCGAGGCCGACATAGCCCTCGCGGATACCGGCGGCGAAATCGGACAGCAGCGAGAACACCGGTTGCCCTCTCGCCTTCAACGCCTCGACCGCCGCGGTCAGGGTCGGATGGTCCGGGCCGACAACGGCGATGGCCCTCGATTTTGCCGCCAGCCTGCGCATCTGGGCGGCGATCTCGTCTGGGACCAGGGAACTGGCGAAGTCGATGGTTGCAGCGCCACGGAACCGCTGCGACTGCGAGACCGCCAGTTCGAGCTCCGTTGCGAAGTCGCCGTAGAAGACGTCATTGCCTCTCAAAAGCAGGAAGCCGAGCCGGTATTCGGGCAGTTCATGGCGCATGCGCTGCTTGATCAGGCCGGCCGCGTGATAGCCGATCTCGGTCGCGGTCTCATAGACGCGGCGCGCGGTTTCCTCGCGCACCGGCAGGCGATTGTTGAGCACGCGGTCCACCGTGGCGACGCTGACACCGGAGATGCGCGCCAGGTCGGTGATGGTCGGCCGTTTCGCCATGATCGCCCTCATTCGAATTGCAGGGTATCAATACATCATTCTGATAGGAAATGATAGAAACTATCTTTATGATGTTGAGTCTATCATGGCTCGGCGTTATTTTGACGGTGGAAGCTGGCAATATCAGGCATTCGCCAATGCCCTGCCGAGGGAGGCAACCATGACCATAGCGCCGTCCCGGCGTGACTACAGCCTGATCGGCCGCGACGCCAAGCTCGCCGTGGAGGACGGCCTGTCGGCGGCCGAGTGGTATCACACCGACATTCCGCGCAAGCAGATGAAGGAGCTGATGCAGCGCTCCGACGGTCCGGCGATCCGCGATACCGCGATCTGGATTGCAGCGCTCGTCGTCAGCGGCGCCGGCGGCGTCTGGTTCTGGGGCAGTTGGTGGTGCGTGCCGTTCTTCTTCGTCTATGGCGTGCTCTACGGCTCTTCGACCGATTCACGCTGGCACGAATGCGGCCACGGCACGGCCTTCCGCACGCAGTGGATGAACGACGTCGTCTACCAGATCGCCTGCTTCATGATCATGCGCAATCCGGTGACCTGGCGCTGGAGCCACACGCGCCACCACACCGACACCATCATCGTCGGCCGCGACCCGGAAATCTCCGTCATGCGGCCGCCGGACCTGGTCCGCGCCATCCTCGGCTTTGTCGGCGTGCTCGATGCCTGGCATGCGATGTCAGACATGCTGCGCAACGCCGCCGGCAACATCAGCGCCGCCGAAAAGACCTTCATTCCGGAACAGGAACAGGGCAAGGCGATCCGCATTGCCCGCGTCTGGACCGCCATCTATGCCGCGACCGTCGCGCTGGCGCTCTATTCCGGCTCGTTCCTGCCCTTGATGCTGGTCGGCCTGCCCAGGCTCTATGGCGCCTGGCACCATGTCATGGTCGGCCTGCTGCAGCATGGCGGCCTGGCCGACAACGTCACCGACCACAGGCTGAACAGCCGTACCGTCTACATGAACCCGATCAGTCGTTTCATCTACTGGAACATGAACTATCACGTTGAACATCACATGTTCCCGATGGTGCCCTACCATGCGCTGCCGAAGCTGCATGCGCTGATCAAGCACGATTTGCCGGCGCCGACGCCGTCGATCCTGGCCGGCTACCGCGAGATGATACCGGTCTTCCTGCGCCAGCTGCGCAACGAGGATTATTTCCTCAAGCGCGAACTGCCGCCGACCGCCAGGCCGTATCGCGAGGAATTCCACAGCGATGCCGTCGCCGCCGCGGCGGAATGACAATGCGATTTTTGCGGAGGAACAAATGAGCGACTGGGTCGAGGCCTGTGCTGCCGATGACATAGACGAAGAGGACGTGATGCGCTTCGATCATGGCGGCCGCACCTTCGCCATCTACCGCAGCCCTGACGACGAGTACTTCGCCACCGACGGGCTTTGCTCGCATGAGAAGGTGCATCTCGCCGACGGGCTGGTGATGGACGACATCATCGAATGTCCCAAGCACAATGGCCGCTTCAACTACAAGACGGGTGCGGCCAGGGGCGCGCCGGTCTGCGTCAACTTGAAAACCTATCCGGTCAAGGTCGACGCCGGCAAAGTCCTGGTCCAGATCGGGTGATGGATATGGCGCGCGGCATGGTCATCATCGGCGCCGGCGAATGCGGCGGGCGGGCAGCGCTCGCGCTGCGCGATCTCGGCTATGACGGGCCGGTGACGATGGTCGGCGACGAACCCCACCTGCCCTATGAAAGACCGCCTTTGTCCAAGGACGCGATGGCCGGCGACGCGCCGGAAATCAAGGCAATCGCCAGCGACGAGATGCTGGCTGAAAAGTCGATCCGCCATATCCATTCCGTCCAGGCCGTGGCGATCGATCGCGCGGCGCATGCGGTGCGCCTGTCGGACGGCTCGGTGCTGCCCTACGACAAGCTCCTGCTGGCCACCGGCTCGACCCCGCGCAAGCTGCCGATGCCCGGCCTTGGCGCGCGCTGCGTCTATCTCCGCACCTTCGCCGATGCGCTGGCCATCCGCGCCCATCTCAGAGCCGGCAACCGCATTGCCATCATCGGCGGCGGCTTCATCGGCCTGGAACTCGCCGCCGCGGCCCGCAAGCTCGGCGCCTCGGTCACCGTCATCGAGGCGCAGCCGCGCATCCTGATGCGCGGCGTGCCGGCCGAGATCGCCGAAATCATCCATCAGGCGCACATTGCCGAAGGCGTCGACATACTGTGCGGCGACGGTATTGCGTCGATCGCCGACGACGGCAGGCAAGTTCGCATCGCCCTTGCCGGCGGCCGAGAGGTATCCGCCGATCTCGCCATCATCGGCATCGGCGCCGTGCCGGTGACCGCGCTGGCCGCCGAAGCTTTCCTGGCGATCGAAAACGGCATTGCCGTGGACGAGCAACTGCGCAGCAGCGATCCCGACATCTTTGCCGCCGGCGACTGCTGTTCGTTCCCGCTCGCCGTCTATGGCGGCCGTCGCGTGCGGCTGGAAGCCTGGCGCAACGCCCAGGAACAGGGCGCACTGGCCGCCAGAAACATGCTGGGCGCCGGCGAGGCGCATGCGGCGGTGCCATGGTTCTGGTCGGATCAGTATGGCCTGTCGCTGCAGATCGCCGGGCTCTCGGACGAAGGCCGGAGCACGGTGCGCCGCGATCTCGGCGAAGGTGCCTTCATCCTGTTCCATTTGGCTGAGGACGGCAGGCTGGTGGCGGCGAGCGGCATCGGCCCCGGCAATGCGGTCGCCCGCGACATCAGGCTGGCCGAAATGCTGATCGGCAAGCGGGCAAAGCCCACGCCGGAAGCGCTGGGATCCCAGGACGTCAAGCTGAAGTCGTTGCTGGCGGCGTGAGATTTACCCTCCCCCTTGTGGGGAGGCTCGCTGCGAAGCAGGGGGATGGGGGCGGCACCGACCCCCACCCGGACCTTCGGTCCGACCTCCCACAAAGGGAAGGTAGAGGGCCGCGCCCTAAAACAGCGCCTTCAGCTCCGACAATTTGTCGTTGACCAGCCAGCCGTAATAATTCTCTTCCGGCAGTTTCGCCGGCTCGCCGGCAGCGCGGCGCTTGTCGTTTTCGGCCTTCAGCGCATAGGCGCGCTGCTCCGGATTGCCGACATTGTAGAGCGTGGCGGTCAGTCCCGGATTGCCCGAAATGTCGAAGCCGGCAATGCTCTTGTAGGCGTCGATCGATTTCCGGATCGTCGCCGCCACGTAAGGCAGTGTCAGGTCCGGATCCATGATGGTCTTGTAGACCGCATTGGGGTCGGCGACGTCGAGCTCCGGCAGTCCGGACACCTTGTGCACGAGATCGCTCATCTGCAGGGCGGTCAGCGGGTTCAGCTGGCCGAGCCCGAAAGTCTGGCCGGCATAGTAGGGCTGGAAGAAGGTGGCGCCGAAACGGTCGTCGGGAAAGCTTGTCCCGCCAACGGTCTTGCCGCGAAACGAGCGGTTCCACACCTGCTCGCGGCATTCCCACAAATCGTAGCTGTCCGACATTCCGGCGCATTTCCTGAATTCCGGCCGCTGCACGAAATCCGTGATGTCCTCGCCGTCATAGGCGAAGGACAGCTTGCTGGAGAGGTAGGAGATCGCCTTGACGTAGTAGGTCTGCAGCCGGTCATAGGCATCGACATTGTAGGTGTGCTCGCCGACGATGGCGCCGACGATGTGCATCGGATCGATGCCGTAGGCGGCAGCCGCCTTCCTGATCTTGGCGCGCAGGTCGGCGTCATTCTGCAGCAAAGCGTAGACCTTGCGGTATTTCGCTTGGAAGGTGGTGTTGGTCGCCTGCGTGCGCCGGCTCGAGGCGCCCGGAATGTCCGGCTGCTCGGCATTGCGGTTTCCCGGCGGCACCAATGTCGCCGCTTGCGCGCCGAACAGCGTCGCCGCCAACGTCAGGCCGAGAAGGACCAGGATGAGTTTTTTCATGCGCCGCCGCTGCCCAGGCAATTCCAGGAAAGTGTGAAACGGTTTTCCGTCCGGAGTTGCGTCAAACCAAGAGATCGAGAATTGCCCAAGAGATCGAGAATTGCCCAAGAGATCGAGAATTGCCGCGCAAACTAGGTAAAGCTCTTGGTCGAGTCGAGAGCGCCCCCGCACAAGGCAAGACGAAAGGTGGCCAGATGGTACCATCTGGCCACACATGATGCTTTTGCCGGGACGTGTTGCCTGAACCGGCGCCGGATGAACCGGCGCCGGCTTTTAAAGGATGAATCGCGACAAATCTGTGTTTCGCGAGAGATCGCCGACATGCTTTTCGACATAGGCGGCGTCGATGGTGACCGATGTGCCGTTGCGGTCCGGCGCATCGTAGGAAATCTCGTCCAGCACCCGCTCCATCACCGTCTGCAGCCGCCGGGCGCCGATATTCTCGACGCTGGCATTGAGATCGACGGCGATGCCGGCAAGCGAATCGATGGCATCGTCGGTGAAGGTCAGCTCGACGTCCTCGGTCTTCATCAGCGCGATATACTGCTTGATCAGGCTCGCTTCCGTCTCGGTCAGGATGCGGACGAAATCCTCCTTCTCCAGCGCGCGCAGCTCGACGCGGATCGGCAGGCGGCCCTGCAGCTCCGGCAAAAGGTCGGACGGCTTCGAGACGTGGAACGCGCCGGAAGCGATGAACAGGATGTGATCCGTCTTCAACGGCCCGTATTTGGTCGCCACCGTGGTGCCTTCGACCAGCGGCAGCAGGTCGCGCTGCACGCCTTCGCGCGAAGGCCCGCCGGAAATGTCGGATCTCGCCGCGATCTTGTCGATCTCGTCGAGGAAGACGATACCGTCATTTTCCGCCGCATCGAGCGCCCGGCGCACCACCTCGTCCTGGTCGAGCAGCTTGTCGGACTCGTCGTTGACCAAGAGGTCGTAGGATTCCTTCACCGTCGTCTTGCGCAATTTGGTCTTCTTGCCGCCCATCGCCTTCGACAGCATGTCGTTGATGTTGAGCACGCCGATATTGGCGCCCGGCATGCCGGGGATCTCGAAGCCGGGCATGCCGCCATTGCCGGTGTCGGCCACCTCGATCTCGATTTCCTTGTCGTCGAGTTCGCCGTCGCGCAGCTTCTTGCGGAAACTGTCGCGCGTGGCCGGGCTCGCCGTCTTGCCGACCAGCGCTTCCAGCACGCGTTCCTCGGCGTTGACGTGGGCGCGCGCCTTGACGTCCTCTCGCATCTTCTCGCGCACCAGGCCGATGGCGATCTCGACCAGGTCGCGGATGATCTGCTCGACATCGCGGCCGACATAGCCGACTTCGGTGAACTTGGTGGCTTCGACCTTGACGAAAGGCGCACCGGCCAGCCGCGCCAGGCGACGCGAGATCTCGGTCTTGCCGACGCCGGTCGGCCCGATCATCAGGATGTTCTTCGGCATCACCTCTTCGCGCATCTGGCCTTCAAGCTGCTGGCGGCGCCAGCGGTTGCGCAGGGCGATGGCCACGGCGCGCTTGGCGTCCTTCTGGCCGATGATGAAGCGGTCGAGTTCCGAAACGATTTCGCGGGGAGAAAATGTCGTCATAGCTAAATTCCACTTTGCCACTGCTTGATGGCCTCGAACGGATGCAGCAGCATGATCACGTTGAGTGTCAGATTGTCCCGGATGAGATAGCCGGTACCCAGTTCGAAGAGGACGGCGAGGCTGACGATCACCCATATAGGTAGCTTTCGCGCCATCACAAATCCCAGCACCATGGCCAGCGTGTCGGACACCGAATTGATGATGCTGTCGCCATAATAGTCGAGCGAGATGGTGCCGGCGCGATACCGCTCGATGATGAACGGGCTGTTCTCGAGCAGCTCCCAGCCGCCCTCGATGAAGACGGCGAAGGCCAGCCGCAGGCCGATCGGCGAACGCGGGAACAGGAACCTTGCCAGCGCATAGAACAGGAAGCCGTGGATGATGTGCGAGAAGGTGTACCAGTCCGAAATGTGCTGGGAATTCTCGGAACTGTTCACCACGCCATGCCAGAGCTTGACGTAGCCACAGGTGCATATCGGCGGATGGCCCATTCCGTAGAGGGCGCCGGCCTGGAAGATGAGCAGCCCGAGGACGAGCAGAAGTCCCATGCGCCAGCTGCCTTCATAGGCCGAATAGCTGTTTTCCGTGGCCGGTGTCGTCATCGGTTCATTCCCCCTGGTTTCGCGTCGCCGTCTCGACCATCACAAAGCCCTGTCACGCCTTCAGCGGCGGTAGCCGGCGGATCACGGCCGCCGGCAAGGTGGGATTGACCACAATCCGCCTGATACGCTGCCAGCCGGCCCCGAACAGAATAATCAGCGCGCCAACAACGACCAGGATCAAGGCAAAAGGCGGGATGCCCGTCGAATCGGAGGCGGAATTCACCAGATAATAGATGCCCAGCGAGCCGAAGTAAGCCAATGTAGGAACCAGAAGCGAACGGCGGTCTATGGCCAGCGCGACATAGAGGAAGCCAAGGATCAGAATCGTCAGCATGATGGTTGCATTGGCATCCGGCGCGATATGTCCGAATACGACGTTTTGGCCGGTTGCCATGATAAAAAGCGGATGCACCAGCATCGGCGCCGAGACGACATGCAGCCAGAAAGCGCAATCGGACCAGATCTTGCGTCGATCCCTGTCGTAAATGTCAAAAGCGACACCCGTTGCGAACACGATCAGGCCGCAGATCAGCGGCATGTAAAGGGCCGCACGAAGCAATTCGGGAACGTCCTCGAGGCGCGGCGGCGCAATCGCGCCGGTTGTCACGCTGTCATACAGGATTATCGCCGTTTGCAGGAAGGCAAGCAGTGTGAAGGCGATGGCGATAGTCCCGGCAATGATGGGGACGCGAAAGCGCCAGAAATAGATCGCCGCCGCGATTATTCCTCCGCCCAGGAACAGATATCCGGCCCGGGACGCCGTCTGGCGCAACGCCAATAGCTGCCAGATGGTTTCCGGCTTGCGTATGCCGAAGCTGGCCTCCACTTGCAGCGCCAGAGCGGCCAGAATGGCGGCCATGAAAATCAGGGCAAGCACGGACGACGATAGTTTCATCCGGTGCTGACGCGTGACGATTTCGGCGAGCCCCCAGGCGAAAACCGCGAGGATGCCGGCGATCCAGAATGTCTGGCCTGGAAGCAAGGTGGTGAGGACAAAGAAGAAGCCGGCGCTGAGCAGAACGGTTCCCACGGTGACGAACAGATCGTTGCCGCCGCCGACCAGCCGCAGGTTTTCCTCGTCACCCTCGTCATCGGCGCACCTGGCCTCGGGGGCGAGAGCGACCGCGCGTTCCATGGCCTCCAACTGATCGCGCAAGGTCTGCGAGATCAAACCTTTCGCGACTGCCTTGTCGAGGGTTTCGGCGCTGATCAATTGGGCTCCTGCGTCGCGTCGCGCGCCATCATCAGGGCTGGCCCGTACTCCGATGTTCTGGTGTCAAAGGCAACAAAGCCGGCCTTTTCGTAGGCGCGGATCGCCCGGAGATTGGCCGGATCGGGGTCGATGATGACGCGCGGCACACCTTCCTCGAACAATTGCTCGACGAACTGGCGCACGATCGCCGAGCCATGGCCGAGGCCGACCAGTTCCGGCCGGCCGATCGACACGTCGATGCCGAGCGTGCCGAACGGCTGGTCGGCATAGGGATGATCGTCTTCCAGATGCGGGTCGTAGCTCTGCAGATAGGCGATCGGAATGCCGTCGAGTTCGACGATCAGCGGCTCGACGGAAATACTGTCGATGTGACCGCGAATCTCGGCGATTTCGGTCTCCGGATCGTCCCACCATTGCGCGACATGCGGCTCGGCGAGCCAGCCGGCGATCATCGGCAGGTCTTTCTCCGTCACTGGCCGAAAATCATAGAGCACGCCTGATTCAGGCGGCATCGAGCGTTTCGACGACGAAATTGTTGTTGGTGTAGACGCAGATGTCGGATGCGATCTGCATCGCCTTGCGGGCGATCTCCTCGGCATCCTTGTCGGTGTCCATCAGCGCGCGTGCGGCGGCCAGCGCGTAATTGCCGCCGGAACCGATGGCCATGACGCCAAATTCGGGTTCGAGCACGTCGCCGGTGCCGGTCAGCGCCAGCGAGACCGACTTGTCGGCAACCAGCATCATGGCCTCCAGCCGGCGCAGATAGCGATCGGTGCGCCAGTCCTTGGCAAGCTCGACGCAGGCGCGCGTCAGCTGGTCGGGATATTGTTCGAGCTTGGCTTCCAGCCGCTCCAGCAGCGTGAAGGCGTCGGCGGTGGCACCGGCGAAACCGGCAATCACATTGCCGCCCTTGCCGATACGGCGGACTTTGCGGGCATTGCCCTTCATGATGGTCTGGCCAAGGCTGACCTGGCCGTCGCCGGCGATCACCACCTTGTTGCCCTTGCGCACCGTCACGATGGTCGTGGCGTGCATGGTCAGATTGTCAGACATTTTTAGCTCCGATTCGCGCGATCCCAAAAGGCGATTGGCGCGGTACGAGTGATTTTATCGGCCATATGTATGCACGGGACCAATGATTGCAAACGGCTGGATAGCGGCGGGGATCGCAACTGGCAATCGCCGGATCATGCTGATAGAAGGCTTTCGTTTTCAAGCCCGCGAGCGCTTGAGGCCCGTGAACCGGTCACCATGTGAACTAATGGGACAAGGATACAGCAATGGCGCCCCGTTCCGCCGAAGCCAACCGCAAGACCAGGGAAACCGACATCTCGGTGTCGGTCCATGTCGACGGTTCGGGCAAATCCGATATCGCCACCGGCGTCGGCTTCTTCGACCATATGCTCGACCAGCTTTCCCGCCATTCGCTGATCGACATGACGGTCAAGGCCAAGGGCGACCTGCACATCGACGATCACCACACCGTCGAGGATACCGGCATCGCGCTTGGCCAAGCCTTGACCAAGGCGCTGGGCGAACGGCGCGGCATCATGCGCTATGCCTCGATCGACCTCGCCATGGACGAGACGCTGACGCGCGCGGCGATCGACGTCTCCGGCCGCCCCTTCCTGGTCTGGAACGTTTCGTTCTCGTCGCCGAAGATCGGCACCTTCGATACCGAACTGGTGCGTGAATTCTTCCAGGCGCTGGCGCAGAACGCCGGCATCACGCTGCATGTCATCAACCACTATGGCGCCAACAACCATCATATCGCCGAGACCTGCTTCAAGGCGGTGGCGCGCGCGCTGCGCGCCGCACTGGAACGCGATCCGCGCCAGCCGGACGCGGTTCCCTCCACCAAGGGATCTTTGAAGGGATAGCGTCATGGCCAGCTATGTCGTGATGGAACCACCCGGCCGCAGCGAGAGAGCCGGCGCAACGGTCTTTGTCCGTGACGGCTTTGCCTGGCTCGGCCTGCTGGTGCCGCCACTATGGTTCGCCTGGCATAGGCTGTGGATCGAGGCGGCGCTGACCTTCGTCGTCATGGGCCTGCTTTCGATGCTTGGTGAGAAGCTCGGCCTTGGCCTTGCCGGCTCGCTGCTGTCGCTGCTGGTCTCGCTCTATGTCGGCCTGGAAGGGCAGGGGCTGCGCATTGCTGCGCTCCGCCGCCGCGGCTGGCATGAATGGGGCGTGGTCCAGGCCGGCTGGCTGGATGATGCCGACATCCGCTATGCGCTGGAGGCCGAGGCGCATGCGGACGAAGCCGCACCTGCGCCGCGCATGGTTCCGGATGCCGCCTTGGCGCGCCCGGCGCAGCCGGGCATGGCGCTGGGACTGACCCACATTCCGGGACGGCGCTGACATGCGGGTGGCAATCATCGATTATGGCTCGGGCAATCTGCGCTCGGCCACCAAGGCATTCGAGCGCGCCGCGCGCGAAGCCGGCATCGAGGCTGAGATCGACCTGACGGCCGATGCCGAGCGGGTGCGCACCGCCGACCGCATCGTCCTGCCGGGCGTCGGCGCCTATGCCGACTGCGCGGCCGGCTTGCGCGCCGTCGACGGCATGTGGGAAGCGGTCGAGGATGTCGCCATTGCCAAGGGCCGTCCTTTCCTCGGCATTTGCGTCGGCATGCAGCTGATGTCGCAGCGCGGCCTCGAAAAGACCGTCACCAACGGCTTTGGCTGGATTGCCGGTGACGTCAAGGAGATCGCGCCAGCCGATCCGGCGCTGAAGATCCCGCAGATCGGCTGGAACACGATCGAACTGAGGCGCCAGCATCCGCTGTTTTCAGGCATTCCCACCGGACCAGAAGGGTTGCACGCCTATTTCGTCCATTCCTACCATCTCGATGCGCGCCAGCCGAACGAGGTCCTTGCGGTCGCCGACTATGGCGGCCCGGTGACGGCCGCTGTTGCCCGCGACAATCTCGCCGGCACCCAGTTCCATCCCGAAAAGAGCCAGGCGCTCGGCCTGGCGCTGATCACCAATTTCCTGAAGTGGAGGCCCTGACGAGCATGAGCAAACTTGCCGCCTCATCAGGTCATTTCGTCATCGTCGAGGGCGCCTAGATGATCCTTTTTCCCGCCATCGACCTCAAGGACGGCAAGTGCGTGCGCCTGAAGCACGGCGACATGGCCACCGCGACCATCTACAACGATGATCCAGCCGCGCAGGCAAAAGCCTTCGAGGAGCAAGGCTTCGAGTGGCTGCATGTCGTCGACCTCAACGGCGCCTTCAAGGGCCAGAGCGTCAACAGCGCGGCCGTCGGCGCCATCCTCAAGGGGACGAAGAACCCGGTGCAGCTCGGCGGCGGCATCCGCACGCTGGAGCAGATCGAGGACTGGCTCGCCCGTGGCCTCGCCCGCGTCATCCTTGGCACCGTGGCGGTGCGCGATCCCGACATGGTCAGGCAGGCCTGCAAGGCCTTCCCGGGCAAGGTCGCCGTCGGCATCGACGCCAAGGGCGGCAAGGTCGCGGTCGAGGGCTGGGCCGAGGCGTCGAGCCTCGGCGTCATCGAACTGGCCAGGAAATTCGAAGGCGCCGGCGTCGCCGCTATCATCTACACCGACATCGACCGCGACGGCGTGCTGACCGGCATCAACTGGGACGCCACCATCGATCTCGCCGAGGCGGTGTCGATCCCGGTCATCGCTTCGGGTGGCCTCGCCTCGATCGCCGATATCGTGCGTATGACCATGCCGGACGCGCAAAAGCTCGAAGGCGCCATTTCGGGCCGCGCACTCTATGACGGCCGCATCGATCCGGCCGAGGCGCTGGCGATCCTGCGGGGCAAACCGGCAATGGAGGCGCGGTCGTGAAGCTCACCATCATCCTGGCCTCCTATGACAGCGGCCATTATCATGGCGGCATGGGCCAGGGTCCCGATGCGCTGATCGCGGGCGGCCTCGTCGACGCCCTGACCATGGCCGGCCACGACGTGACCGTGGAGGACATCGGCAGGGTCGGCGATGCCCAGGAACGCGAGATCGCCACCGGCTTTGCCGTCTGCAATGCCGTCTCAGGCGAGGTTCGCATTGCCATCGACAGGGGCCGGTTCCCCATTGTGCTGGCCGGAAATTGCCTGACGTCAGCCGGCGCGGTCGCGGGTGAGGGTGCCGATGCGATCATCTGGGCCGACCAGCATGGCGACCTCAACACGCCCGAGACATCCACATACGGCTTTCTCGACGGCATGGCGCTGGCGACGGTGCTCGGCCTGTGCTGGCGTCCGATGGCGGGAGCCATCCCCGGCTTCAAGCCGATCGATCCCTCGCGCTGCGTGCTCGTCAACGCGCGCGATCTCGATCCGGCCGAGGAAAAACTTGTCGAGACGCTGCCGATCATCCGCACGGAATGCCCCGGCGTGGCGCAAGCGACGGCAAAGCTGAAGGCTGCCGGCGCCGAACGCGTGCATATGCACCTCGATCTCGACGTGCACGATCCCGAGGAGCTGCAGGCCAACCGCTACGTTACCCCCGGCGGGCCGGACCCGGAACAATTGCGCGACGCGGCTTGCGCCATCGCGCTTGCCGTGCCGATTATCGGCATCACCATTTCCGCTTACGATCCGGCCTTCGACGCCAAGGCCGACGTGCCGCCGCTGGTCGGCCAGCTGCTCAACGATCTCATCGCCACGATAGAGGGCCGCTGATGCTGAAAGCCCGCGTCATCCCTTGCCTCGACGTCAAGAACGGCCGTGTCGTCAAGGGCGTCAACTTCGTCGATCTCATCGATGCCGGCGATCCGGTCGAGGCGGCCAAGGCCTATGACGCGGCCGGCGCCGACGAGCTTTGTTTTCTCGACATCACCGCTTCGTCTGACAATCGCGAGACCATTTTCGACGTCGTCGCCCGCACCGCCGAGCAATGCTTCATGCCGTTGACCGTCGGCGGCGGCGTGCGCCAGGTCGCCGACATCCGGAAATTGCTGCTGGCCGGCGCCGACAAGGTGTCGATCAACACGGCAGCGGTGACGAACCCGGATTTCGTCGCCGAAGCCGCCGACAAGTTCGGCAATCAATGCATTGTCGTCGCCATCGACGCCAAGAAAGTGTCCGGTGCCGGCGAAGCCGACCGATGGGAGATCTTCACCCATGGCGGACGCGAGAAGACCGGCATCGATGCGGTCGAATTCGCTCGCAAAATGGTCGATCGCGGCGCCGGCGAGATCCTTTTGACCTCGATGGACCGCGACGGCACCAAGGCCGGCTACGACATCGCGCTCACCCGCGCGGTTGCCGACGCGGTGCGCGCCCCGGTTATCGCTTCGGGCGGCGTCGGCACGCTCGATCACATGGTCGAAGGCATCCGCGACGGCCATGCCGGCGCGGTGCTGGCGGCCTCGATCTTCCATTTCGGCACCTACACCATAGCCCAAGCCAAGGCGCATATGGCCACGGCCGGGCTGCCGATGCGGCTAGACTCCTCGGGCGATCGGTCCTAGAGCAATTCCAGGAAAAGTGTGACATGCTTTTCCGTTCGGAATTGCGTAAAAACAAAGAGATAGAGCGGTTCGCCGTTTCCGTGAAACGGTGAAATGCTCTAGAGGCTTTCCGGCTAAGAAAAAGGGGCCTCAGGCGCCATGGCTGAATTTTCGCTGTCCGATCTGGAAAAAATCGTCCATGAGCGCGCCCATTCCGGTGACCCCGACTCGTGGACGGCGAAACTGTTCGCCCGTGGCATCGACAAGGCGGCGCAGAAGCTCGGCGAAGAGGCGGTCGAGACGGTGATCGCCGCCGTCAAGGGCGACAAGCAGGGCCTCGTTTCCGAAAGTGCCGATCTTATATATCATTGGCTCGTCGTTCTCGGCCTCTCGGGTGTCCCGTTGAGCGACGTGCTCAAGGAGCTTGAAGGCCGCACGGGGCGTTCGGGCATCGCCGAGAAGGCGTCACGGCCCAAGGGCTGACCGCGAGGAAGGGCAGGTATCTCGATGGATCAGCTCGCGCCGACCGAGAAATATTCCCCGTTTCGTTTCTTCTCCGCCGAGCAATGGTCGCGATTCCGCGCCGACACGCCGCTGACGCTGAGCGAGGACGAGTTCCGCCGCTTGCGTTCGCTGAACGACCCGGTCGACCTCGCGGAGGTCTCGCGCATCTATCTGTCGCTGTCGCGGCTGCTGTCCGCCCATGTCGAGGCGAGCCAGCTTCTGTTCCGGCAGCGCCAGGCCTTCTTCAACGCCGTCGATATCGTCAAGACGCCGTTCATCATCGGCATTGCCGGCTCCGTCGCGGTCGGCAAATCGACCACGGCACGCGTGCTGAAGGAGCTTCTGGCCCGCTGGCCGTCGAGCCCCAAGGTCGATCTCATCACCACCGACGGTTTTCTGCTGCCCAACGAGGTGCTGCGCCGCGAAAACCTGATGGAACGCAAGGGCTTCCCTGACAGCTACGATGTCGGCGCGCTGCTGCGCTTCCTCTCCGGCATCAAGTCCGCGCTGCCCGATGTCCGCGCGCCTGTTTATTCGCACCTGACTTATGACGTCATTCCCGGCGAGTTCGTCACCATCGACCGGCCGGATATCCTGATCTTCGAAGGCATCAACGTGCTGCAGCCGGGCAAGCTGCCGCAGGACGGCAAGATCGTGCCTTTCCTGTCGGACTTCTTCGATTTCGCCATCTACATCGACGCCGACGAGAAGCTGATCCACGAGTGGTATATTTCCCGCTTCATGCGGCTGCGCGAGACCGCTTTCCGCAATCCGGACTCCTTCTTCCACCGCTATTCGCAGCTCTCGGAGGATTCGGCGCGGGCCATCGCCGAAGGCCTGTGGACCAACATCAACTTGAAGAATTTGCGCGAGAACATCCTGCCGACGCGTGCCCGCGCCGATCTCATCCTGCGCAAGGGCGCCGACCACCTGGTCGAGGAAGTGGCGCTGCGCAAACTGTAGTTGCGGTGCCCGCACGGCTGGCGGCTCGTCGTCGACAAGCCGCCACGCCGTTATTCAAGCCAGCGTCGCGTCTCAGCCATTGGCGAACGGCACGGCGACATAGATCTGGCTGCCGCCGCGTTCGACCAGCAACAGCACCGACTTGCGCCCTGATTTGCCTGCCTGGGCAACCGCCTGGGTCACCTGTTTGGCGCTCTTCACCGGAACCTGGTTGACGGCGACGATGATGTCGCCCGGCTGGATGCCGGCAGCGGCCGCTGCCTTGTCGGGATTGACGCGGGCAACAACCGCGCCACGCTCGTTATCGGCGAGGTTCATTTGCTGGCGAATGTCGGGCGTGATGTCCATCAGGCCGAGGCCGAGCGCTGGCGCACCGGAGCCCTGCTCGGCGCCAGGCGCGCCGGAGCCGCCGGTCGATGCCGTCTTCGCATCGTCGCTGTTGCGTCCGACATCGACGGAGATCTTCATGGCCTTGCCCTTGCGCCAGACATCGAGCGATTCCCTGGTGCCAGGGGCGACGTCGGCGACGGCCCGCGACAGATCCTTGGGATCCTTCACGTCCTGTCCGGCGAAGCCGGTGATGACGTCGCCGGTTTCGACACCGGCAAGGGCCGCCGGGGAGCCGTCATTGACCTGGGAAACCAGCGCGCCGCCGGGATGATCGAGCCCCATGGCGCTGGCAACGTCCGGCGTCACCGGCTGGATATCGACGCCGAGATAGCCGTACTGGATGGAGCCGCCTTTCTCCAGCTTGGCGACCACCTTCTGGGCCTGGTCGGAGGGAATGGCGAAGCCGACGCCGACGCTGCCGCCATTGGGCGAATAGATCGCCGTGTTGATGCCAATGACATTGCCGTTCACATCCACCAGCGGACCGCCGGAATTGCCATGGTTGATCGGCGCGTCGATCTGGATGAAGTCGTCGAACGGCCCGCTGTGCAGGTCGCGGCCGCGCGCCGAGACGATGCCCGCGCTAACCGTGGTGCCGATGCCGAACGGATTGCCGATCGCCAGCACCTGGTCGCCGGTCATCAGCCTGTCGGAATCGCCCCATTTGACCGTCGGCAAAGGCTTGCCGGCCTTGATCTTGAGCACGGCGAGATCGTTCTTGGCGTCGCTGCCGACGACCTTGGCCGGCAGTTCCGTGCCGTCGTCGAGCGTCACCTTGATCGAGGAGGCGCCGTCGACGACATGGTTGTTGGTGACGATGGTGCCGTCGGCACCGACGATGAAGCCGGAGCCCAGGGCCTCGGTTCGCGGCGCCTGCTGTTGTGGCGGCGTCCTGGGCATGGGCATGCCCTGGTCACCGAAGAACTGCCGGAAATAGTCGTCGAACGGGGAATTGTCCTGGAAGGGCGACGCTTCGTTCATGGCTTCCGGTTGTGCCTTCATGACGGTCGTTACCGTCACGACGGCCGGTTTGGTCGCGGCCACGACCGGCGCGAACGAACCGTTCGGCGCCGATATTCCGGGTGCCGGGGTCTGGGTGGTCGCAACGATCTTGGCAATGCCGTTCGTGTTCTGGGCGAATGAAACGACAACAGGGGAGATAATCAGCGCGGCGCCCAGCAGGGCGGCGACGCGATGTCTGCGAAGAATGCCTAGAGGTGACATGGTCGTTCTGTCCGGGCGAGAGTTGATCCGGCGCCGTGTGCGTTCTTGGAGGAGCACCCATCGGCGTGTCGACGACCGGGATCGCCTGTCTCGCCGTACATGGCGGCCGGCCGGATCGACAACCAGCTATCTAGGGTGCGGATCGGCCCGATTTAGGGTTTTGGAACGAACCTTACGAAGATTTAATTCAGCGAGCGCTCACAGACCGGCATGCAAGCGCAGATAGGCCGTTGCAATCGCACGCATGCGCTCGCCGTCGAAGCTTGGGCCGTGGCCGCCATGGCCGATGCGGATCGGCAGGTCGAGCAGGCGCCGCATCGTGCCGATATAGGCGGCGCGGTCGGAATCCGGCAGGCTGTCGATCAGCGTGTCGTCGTAGATGGCGTCGCCGCTGAAGAACAGGCCGTCGGCCTCGTCGAACAGCGCGATCGAATCCGGCGAATGCCCAGGCAGGTGCAGCACGCGGAATTGCCGGTCGCCGAGATCGATCACATCGCCTTCGTCGAGGCTCTGCGTCAGGGGCGCCGAAGGGATCGTGTAGTCGGCGGCTTTCCAGCCCGGCTCAGGCAGTTTCGAAACGGCGCCTTCGAGATCGTGGAACATGTAGGCGTAGGTCGCCGCCTCATCCATGTTTTCGAATTGCGCCGCACTCATCCTGGGTCCCGCCCGCCATGGAAATTCATGCAGCGAGCCGACATGGTCGAGATGGATATGGGTGGCGACGACCAGCAGCGGCTTTCCACGGGGCGTTTCGATCTCCGGCGCCAGCGGACGGATGCCCATGCCGGTGTCCACCAACAGGTCGGCGTCGCGCCCACGCAGGTGCCAGATGTTGGCGCGCACATAGTCATGCACGAACGGCTCGGTCAGCATCGTCGTCCTGTCGTCGACGATGCTCTTGCTGAACCATTCCATCAGACGAATGGCTTCCCGACCTTGTACTTTTCCGGCACCAGCCGCTTGAGATAGGCCATGCCGGCCTCGGACAACTGGTTGACGTCGGGCTTCATGAAATTGTCGGGCATGTGGCGGGTCTTGCCGGCGACGTTCTTCAGCGGCACCTTCTTCAGCACCGTTTTAGCGCCGTCATACTGCAGCGCCACCGACCCGCCGCCTTGTTCGGCGACGGTGACGGCGAAGGCGCCGGCATCGAAGGCTTCCTGCGCGTCGACGGCGCTGATGGCACCGATATAGCCGCGCGGCATGTAGCCGAGCGCATCGACGCGGGCGCGCTTGCCCGGCAGGCCCTCGGCCAGAGCCCGCTCGAGCGCCGCCGGCAGGTCGCTGCCCGACAGCTTGACGTTGCCATGCGCGTCGCGCTCGAGCTTGTCCGGCGGCACCAGGCTTTCGACCAGCGCCTTGCCGTCGGCGGTGCTGACCCCTTCCGACACGGCGACGATGCAGCGCTTGTGGCGGTCGAGCGTGGCGCGCACGTCGTCGATGAAGCCGGCGGCCGAGAACGGCCGTTCCGGCACGTAGACCAAATGCGGGCCGCTGTCGGGATCGAGCTGCCAGGCAGCGGCGGCCGCGGTCAGGAAGCCGGCATGCCGGCCCATGACGATGCCGACATAGATGCCGGGCAGGGCGCGGAAATCGAGATCGACGGACAGGAAGGCGCCGGCGACGAACTCGGCCGCCGAGATGAATCCCGGCGTGTGGTCGTTTTCCTCGAGGTCATTGTCGATGGTTTTCGGCGCATGGACGAAAGCGATGCTGCCGCCGGCCGCATCGGTCAGGATTTGCTGCGTGCCCGAGGTGTCGTTGCCGCCAATATAGATGAAGGCGTCAGCGCCGGCCTTTTTGAGGCCGTTGAGGATGATTTCGCAATAGGCGGCATCCGGCTTGTCGCGCGTCGAGCCCAGCGCAGCGCTTGGCGTTCCGGCGATCAGCCGCAGGCGGTCTTCGGGGATAGCCGAGAGGTCGACATAATTGCCGTCACGAATGCCGCGCACGCCGTGGATGGAGCCCAGCACCTTGGCGCCCGGATGCCGTTTGCGGATCTCCAGCGTCGCACCGACCACCGTTTGGTTGATGACGGCGGTCGGGCCGCCACCCTGCGCGATGACAAAAGTTCCGGTCATTCCTGGCGTCTCCCGAGGCGATGATTTTCAAGGCACCTTGGCCTGTCTTGCCGCATCGCGCAACGGGAGAGTCCGGGGCAGGGGCCCGAACCGAAGGACCGCGTAAGCGAAAAGCGGCACCGGTTTCGGAGAAGGTCCCGCTCAAAAATAGGACCGCGCAAGCAGCGGTCGCGATCACATGACGACGACCGGGTTTTTCTTCGAAACGCGGCTGTAGAGGTCGATGATGTCCTGGTTGATCAGGCGCACGCAGCCCGACGACATCGCCTGGCCGATGCTCCACCATTCGGGCGAGCCGTGGATGCGATAGCCGGTGTCCTTGCCGTCCTGATAGATGTAGAGCGCACGCGCCCCGAGCGGATTGGTCAGGCCGCCGGGCTGGCCGCCCTGCCATTTCACCAGTT
This sequence comes from Mesorhizobium sp. LNHC232B00, assembly GCF_000502435.1. Classification (NCBI taxonomy): domain Bacteria; kingdom Pseudomonadati; phylum Pseudomonadota; class Alphaproteobacteria; order Hyphomicrobiales; family Phyllobacteriaceae; genus Mesorhizobium; species Mesorhizobium sp. LNHC232B00. The sequence continues at coordinate 141,503 of NZ_AYWP01000008.1, read as the reverse complement.
CCGGCTTGCGCTGGATCATCTCGGGCGGCGGCGTCCAGGTCGGCCATTCCCTGCCATACTGGATGTTTGCGCGGCCGGACCAGCGGAAGCCGTCCTTGCCGATGCCGACGCCGTAGCGGATGGCATCGCCTCCCGGCTGGACCAGATAGAGCATGCGTTCCTTGAGATGGACGACGATCGTGCCGGGCGCCTCACCTGTGGTGTCGACGACGATCCGGCGGCGGAATTCCGGCTTGATTTTCAGGTACGGCACTTCAGGCACGTTGAAGCCGTTGTCGGTCAAAGCGGCGTACATGACATCGGCGCCGGTGATGTTCTTGTCGACGCTGATCGCGGGCCGCATCTGCGGCACCGAACCGGTTACCGTATTGTCGAGATCCAGCACCGGCATACCGCCGTCCCCGGAGGTCGAGCAGCCTGCGGCGCTGAGCAGCGCCAGCGCGCCTGCGCCCGACAGGACGGCGCGGCGGGAAAGATGAAGATCGGTATCGACTGCGCCGCCGTTTCGTGGCGGCGTCGGACCTTGCGGCAACTCACGCATGTACCCAAACCCTACGCTGTCGGCGGGAAGCACGGTCCGGCCGGATAGCGGGTATTTTCGTCATTCATGGTTGATAAAGCGTGAATATCTGTGTCGCCTGCGTTCGAGCATGGCTTGGCGGTGTTCGTCCGCTTCCGACGACGTCAGCCGAGCGGCGGCTTTCAGTCGGGAATGGCGCAAAAACAAAAAACAGGCCCCCTTTACATTCTCCCAGGGCTCAGGATTTATCCTTCTCTTTAACCCTAGGGAGACAAGCATGTCCTTCGAAAACTGGGCCGCTTTCGCCGCCGCGTCGAGCATCCTCCTCATCATTCCGGGTCCGACGATCCTGCTGGTCGTGTCCTATGCGCTGGGCCAGGGCTGGCGCACCGCCTTGCCGATGGCGGTCGGCGTGGCGCTCGGCGATTTCACCGCCATGACACTGTCGATGCTGGGCATTGGCGCCCTGCTTGCGGCCTCGGCGACCATCTTCACCGTCCTGAAGCTGATCGGCGCCGGCTATCTGATCTATCTCGGCGTAAAGCTGTTTCGCGCCGGCGGCACGCTGAAGGCCGAGCCGCGCACCGATACAGTGTCGGCGGCCAAGATGATGGCGCATGCCTGGCTGGTCACCGCTCTCAACCCGAAAAGCATCACCTTCTTCGTCGCCTTCCTGCCGCAGTTCCTCGACCGGCATGCCAATTTCTGGACGCAGATGCTGATCTTCGAGACGACCTTCCTGGCACTCGCCTTCGCCAATGCCTTCGGTTATGCGCTGGTCGCCGCGCGTGCCCGCAACGTCGTGCGCAATCCCAAGGCGATCCGCATCTTCAACCGCACCGGCGGCACGCTGCTGGTCGGCGCCGGCATCGCCACGGTGGCGATGCGTTCGGGTAATTGAAGCGGCGCGATCTTTCGGCTCGGTTCAAAGTCCAAAGTGTGGTGAGAGTCAGGCCGAGCCGAAAATGGTGGCTTTCGAGAACCGGAGCGGAGCGGACATGTGGTTCGCGAGCACCGGAAGCGCAGAGAGCCGCCATTTGCAAGCCGGCATCACCTGAATATCAGCACACCTTTGTCACCATTTGACGCTGAAGCCCAGATTGCCCTCGAGGATGCGGCGCTTGTCGCCGCCGAGATTGGTGGTGTAGTCGCCGGTGGCGAAGATGCTGACCTTGTCGCTCACCTTGGCCACGACGCCGCCGCCGAATTCAAACGAGGTCGATCGGCCCTCGGTCGCTATATCGGTGGTGTCGAAGCTGACGGTGTCGGTGCCGCCGAAATCGTGCCAGAAATTGGCTTTGAGGTAGGGCTGCACGGCCAAGCCGTTGATCGTTGTCTCGCCTTGCAGCCGCGCGCCCAGCCGGCCGGTGACGCTGCTGTCGGTGCCGAACGAAACCGACGAGAAGCGGTCCTCGGTATCGTCCAGTGTCAAATGCTGCCAGACCAGTTGCGCCTGCGGCTCGAGCGTCCAGCCCTGTCCCAGCGCTATGGGATAGCCGCCTTCCAGCGAGGCCGTGACACCGGTGCCGTCGACATCGATGCCGACGCCGCGCGACGACGTCGCGTCGCCACCGAAGAACGTGGCCATCAGGACGCCGTCGAGGTACCAGCCGCCCTGGCCGATGCGGGTCCAGTAACCACCGACACTGGTGCCGTTGACGTCGAGCTTGCCGACCGACAGATCGTTTTGTCCCAGCGCCTGGCCGCTCACGTCGCCCTTCATGCTGCCATAGGCGACGAACAGGCCGGCGCGATCGATTCCACCTGAAGCGGTCTCGCGTCCGAACACGTCGAAGCCTGCCTGAAGGCCGAACAGCGTGCCGTCGAAGGAGGGCGACACCGTTCCTGACCAGCCCATCTTGGCGTCCTGGCCGAAAATGCGGCCCCAGGCCGGCGACATCTCGTTGTTCGACAGCAGGCTCTGTTCGCCGCGCCGCTCGTGGAAGGTGCCGAGTGTCGTCATCGCCAGATGTTCGGCCACCGGCGGCAAGGCCGAATAGACCGGAACCTCGATGCGATAGAGCAGTATCTGCTCGCCCGGTGCCGGGGTTGGCAGGTCAGGCGCGACGGTAGGCACAACCGGTGGCGGTGGCGGTGGATCCGCGGGCGGTGCCGGCGGTGGTGGCGGCGGCGGCTCGGGTTCCGGGTCAGCGGCCTGCACCGGCGGCGTCGGGTCGACCGGCGGGTTGTTGATGTCGCCCTCGGTCGGCACAGGCACCGGTGGCAGATCCGACGGCGGCGGTGGTGGCTCGGTCGCGGGCGGTTCGGGTTGGAGATTTGGCGCGGGTTCCAGCGCAGACGGCGCCGCCGCCGGCGACGTCGGCGTTATCAGCGTCGAGCGCAGATACCAGTTCTCCCCGCTGCCGGCGCTGACGCCACCCTTGAACAGATAATATTCGAAGGCGCCTGCCGCGACCGGCGCGTCGAGGGCAAAGGCACTGGCGCTGGATGTGGCACCGTTGATCGCCTGGACGACCATGATGCCGTCCGCGGTGGTCTCGGCACCCGCGCCGCCGACATTGATCACTCCGATGCCGGTCGAGCCGGACGCCGTTCCACCAGACAGGACCAGCCTGTCGGAAGCGGACGTGTCACCGCCAAGTTCGGTCTGGATGAGCAGCAAGCCGCCGAGTCCGGTATAGTTGCCTGATATGGTCAGTCGGTCCGTAGCGCCGGTTGTGCCGTTGGTCAGGTCGATACGGCCGGCATTGACGACATTGGCCAACTGGCCGGACGTGAAGGCTTGGATCGCCGAGTTGAAGCCGCCGCCATAGAGCGTGCTTGCCTGATCGACGTTTAGCGACCCGGTGCCCGTGCCGCTGTCGCCGAGCACGAGATTGCCGTCCAACATCAATTGAGTGTCGTTGGTGGCGTTGATCGTCTCCCAGTTCTGGACCCTGGCGATCCCCTCCAGCTTGACGTTGTCGAAGGTCAGCGTGTCGGTGCCTGCACCGCCCGTGATCGCCTTGGTGTCGCCGAGATTGCCATTGGTGAGGTTGCTGAGCTTGGCGGTGTCGTTGTCGCCGCCCAGATCGACGGAACCATAGATGATGCCGCCGCCGTTCCAGACGAAATTGTCGGAGCCAACGCTCATCAGCACATCGCCGCCGACCGTGCCGCCGGTCACCGTCACGCTGTCGGCGCCGCCGCTGACACTGATGTTACCGCCGATTATGCCGCCCGACAGGATGATGGTGTCCTTGTCGAAACCGGTGACGAGGTTGCGGTCGATGATGCCGCCGGACATGTTGAAATAGTTCTGGTCGAGCTTCATGTTGACACGGCCGATGCGCCCGCCGGTCATCACGGCACGATCGCCGTCGTCGAAGAAATCGACGATGCGCCCACCGGTCATGGTGAACGTGTCCAGCCCGTCGCCCTGGTTGAGCGAACCGATCTGGCCGCCGCTCATGTTGAAGTCGTCGATGCCGGCGCCCTGCTGCACATTGCCGGCCACAGTGCCGCCGCCGATAGTGAAGAAATCCGTGCCGCCACCCTGATCGACCGTGCCGGTGATGGTGCCGGACTGCATGTCGATGCGGTCCGTTCCGACGCCAAAGGTGACGTTCCCACTGATCTGCCCGGTACCACCTGCGGGAAAGTTCAGCGTGTTGTCGCCGTCGGTATCGGTGAGGCTTCCGCCCGAATCGCCGCTATCGCAGGTGTAGACGGTATTCCCCGCGGTTGGGCCCAGCACGCATGCCGCGAAGGCCGCGGAATTGGGCAGCAACGTCAGTGCTGTAGTTGCAAGAAAGCTAATAAGCCGTGGATTGATTCGTCGCGGCCTTTGCCGCAGCAAAGCAACCGATTCGCTGGGGTACTCCGAACGACAGTTCGGAAGCTGTATTTCACTATGCCGCATCGCGTCCCCTCTCAGATCGCGATTTCAAGCCTGCCGCCGCGCCGCAATGAAGACACAATTCGTTCGCTTTTACAAAGCCTAATCTGCACTCCATGGTTGATGAACTGCAAAAATTACTGGAACGGACCTGCGCGACATGCGGTTGGCGCGCCCGTGGCCCATGCGTTAAGATCGCTTGGACCGAGGGGCAGCGTGCCCATGACGGTCCAATCGAGGGATTTCGCATGGCGATCAGGGATGGATTCGGCATCACATTTTCGGGCGCTACGGAAGCCGGGCTCACGCCTTACAGCCAGGCGGTGCGCGAATTGCAGTGCTTCATCGGCGATCCCGTAGCCTCGGCCGATCGCGCTATCGCGGAAAATCCCGGTTTCGTCATGGCCCATGTCTTCAAGGGCTATCTGTTTGGCCTTGCCACCGAGCAGGAGGCGACGGCCGTGGCCAGGGCCTGCCACGAGGCGGCGCTGCCGCTTGCCGCGACAACGCGCGAGCAAGCCCATGTCCTGGCCCTCGGTCACCTCGCCAACGGGCGCTGGCATGATGCAGCCGACATTCTCGAGGACATCGCCATCGATTTCCCGCTCGACGCCGTGGCATTGCAGGTCGGTCACCAGGTCGACTTCTTCACCGGCAATGCCCGCATGCTACGCGACCGCATCGCCCGCGCCTTGCCATCCTGGCAAAGCGGCATGCCCGGCTACCATGCCATCCTCGGCATGCAGGCGTTCGGGCTGGAAGAGATGGGCGACTATGGCAGGGCCGAGAGGCTTGGCCGCGCGGCGGTCGAGATCGAGCCGCGCGACGGCTGGGCGCAGCACGCGGTTGCCCATGTCATGGAAATGCAAAGCCGGCAAAGGGACGGCATTGCCTGGATGCGCGCCGATCCCGAGGCGTGGACGCGGGAAAGCTTCCTGCAGGTGCACAATTGGTGGCACCTGGCGCTGTTTCACTACGATCTCGGCGAGACCGACGAGGTGCTGGCGCTCTATGACGGGCCGATCTACGGCACGCCGTCGGCGATGGCGCTGAACATGGTCGATGCGTCGGCGATCCTGTGGCGGCTCTATCTCGGCGGCGTCGATGTCGGCGATCGCTGGGCTGCGCTCTCCGCCAACTGGCCCAAGGTCGGCGCCGGCAACTATGCCTTCAACGACGCACACGCGATGATGGCTTTTGTCGGAGCCGGTCTCGACGCGGCAGCCCTTGGCTTGCTCGATGCGCAGCGTGAGGCCATGCATGGCAGCGACGACAATGCGGCTTTCACCCGCGATGTCGGCCATCCGCTGACGCGGGCGATCAAGGCATTCGGCGAGGGCAACTACACCGAGGTCATACGTTTTATCAGGCCGATCCGGGCGATCGCCCATCGTTTCGGCGGCAGCCACGCACAGCGCGACGTCATCGACCTGACGCTGATCGAAGCCGCCCTGCGAGCCGGTGACGGCGCGCTTGCCCGGGCGCTCACGGCCGAGCGTTCGGCGGCGCGGCCGGACAGTCCGCTGTCGGTGCTGTTTTCGCGACGCGCGGCCGATTTGTCGGAGAATTGACCCGAAGCGGATCTTGCCTTAAAAACTGGCTCGGCCAGATTTTTTCGAGATCCGAAAAAAATAATGGCATGGGAGGATAACATGTATCTCGGCCTCGACCTGGGCACGTCGGGCGTCAAGGCGCTGCTGATCGATGCCGGACAATCCGTCATCGGCTCCGGCCATGGTTCGCTTGACGTCTCGCGGCCGCATCCCGGCTGGTCCGAACAGGATCCTTCGCACTGGATACGCGCCTGCGAAGAGGCGATTGCCGAACTGAAAGCTTCCCATCCCCGGCAGTTCGCGGCGGTGAAAGGCATCGGCCTGTCGGGCCAGATGCATGGCGCGACCTTGCTCGATGCGGCCGATCATGTTCTGCGCCCCTGCATCTTGTGGAACGACACACGCAGCCATGTCGAGGCGGCAGCACTGGACGCCGATCCGCGTTTCCGCGCACTCACCGGCAACATCGTCTTTCCTGGCTTCACCGCGCCCAAGCTCGCCTGGGTGAAGAACAACGAGCCCGCGGTCTTCGCCAAAGTGGCCAAGGTTCTGCTGCCGAAGGATTTCCTGCGGCTTTGGCTGACCGGCGAACACATTTCGGAAATGTCCGACGCGGCCGGCACGGCCTGGCTCGATGTCGGCAAGCGCCGCTGGTCCGCGGACCTGCTCGCCGCTACCTCGCTCGACGAGAAACAAATGCCGGCCCTTGTCGAGGGCACCGAGAAGGCCGGCGGATTGCGCGGTGAATTGGCATCGAAATGGGGCGCCGAGGCGGGCATCCCGGTTGCCGGCGGCGCCGGCGACAATGCGGCTTCGGCCTGCGGCATGGGCACCGTCGGTGCCGGCCATGCCTTTGTTTCGCTGGGCACGTCGGGCGTGCTGTTTGCCGCCAACGCCTCCTATTTGCCCAACCCGGCAAGTGCGGTCCATACCTTCTGCCATGCGCTGCCCAACACCTGGCACCAGATGGGGGTCATCCTGTCCGCGACCGATTCGCTCAACTGGCTGTCGGAGATCACGGGCAAGGGCGCGGGCGAGCTGACAACGGAACTCGGCGATGCGTTGAAGGCACCGAGCGGCGTGTCCTTCCTGCCCTACCTTTCGGGCGAGCGCACACCGCATAATGATTCCGCCATTCGCGGCTCCTTCACCGGGCTGGCGCATGAATCGAGCCGTGTGGTGCTGACCCAGGCGGTGCTCGAAGGCGTCGCCTTTGCCTTCCGCGACAGTCTCGAAGCCCTGAAGACAGCCGGCACCGTGCTGACGCGCGTGACGGCGATCGGCGGCGGCTCGCGCTCGCGTTACTGGCTGAAGGCGATCGCCACCGCGCTGCAGCTGCCGGTGGATATTCCAGCCGACGGCGATTTCGGCGCCGCCTTCGGCGCCGCCAGGCTCGGCCTGATCGCGGCGACCGGCGCGGATCCGCTGGCGGTGTGCACGGCGCCTAAGACGGACGCCACGATCGAACCGGATGCAGCGCTTGGCGGTGCTTACGCCGCTGCCTACCACCGCTACCGGGCGCTTTATCCGGCGATCAGGGCTGTGACCGCGTGAGTGAGCGCGAGGCGCCCCTCTCTGCCCTGCCGGGCATCTCCCCCTCTAGGGGGGAGATCGGCAGCGTTGACGGCTTTGCTCGTCTTGCAAGGTTGATAATTAGCGAAGGCGGGAAAGACAGCCAATCTCCCCCCTTGAGGGGGAGATGGCCGGCAGGCCAGAGGGGGGCGCCTCGCACCTGCCTTACCCAGAAACCCTCACTGCGTCGGCACCTTGTCAAGGAAGCCGGTGACGCTCTTCAGGCGGCCGTTCTCGATGATGCCGATATCCGTGCCTTCGATAACGGACGGCGTGCCCTCCGGGCCGAGATTCCAGGAGAAGCGGATCTTGTCGGCAAACCCGTCCGGCGTGCCCTTCAGCGAGAACCGGAAGCCGGCAAAGCGCTGCTGCACGCCGTCGATCAGGATCGCGACGCCTTCGTGTCCGTCGCCCTGCATGATCGGATCGCGATAGCTGACGTCTTCGGTGAAGGTGGCCTTCAGCAGTTCGGCGCGGCGGCTGGCATCGCTTTCGTTCCAGGCGGTGATGTAGCCCTCGGCGATTGTGTTGAGGTCGGTCATGCTCTGTCTCCTTTGCTTGACGGCTTTGACATGAGCCTTTTCGACCACCGCGGACCCGAAACCAATTACGCCTGAGGTAATCAAGGCGAATTACCCGAGCCCTATTCGAGAGAGGACAGCAATCATGAGCAGCGGATTTTTCGGCGACATCCAGAAGATCAAATACGAGGGACCGGATTCGACCAATCCGCTGGCCTACCGGTTCTACAACCCCGATGAGGTGGTGGCGGGCAAGCGGCTGGAAGACCATCTGCGCTTCGCCGTCGCTTACTGGCATTCCTTCGCCTGGCCGGGCGGCGATCCGTTCGGCGGCCAGACTTTCGACCGCCCGTGGTTCCCCAAGGCCGGCGGCGTCGACACGATGGAACTGGCGAAACTGAAAGCCGACGTCGCCTTCGAGATGTTCTCGCTGCTCGGCGCACCTTATTTCTGTTTCCACGACGCCGACGTGCGGCCGGAAGGCAAGGACTTTTCCGAAAGTGCCGCTCGCCTCGACGAGATTGCGGACTACTTTGCCGGCAAGATGAAGCAGACCGGCGTCAAGCTCTTGTGGGGCACGGCGAACCTGTTCTCCAACCGCCGCTTCATGTCGGGCGCCGCCACCAATCCCGATCCGGATGTCTTTGCCTATGCGGCGGCGACGGTGAAAAGCTGCATCGACGTTACCAAGCGGCTGAAGGGTGAGAACTACGTGCTGTGGGGCGGCCGCGAGGGCTATGAGACGCTGCTCAACACCGACCTTGGCCGCGAACAGGAACAGGCCGGGCGCTTCCTCAGCCTCGTCGTCGACTACAAGCACAAGATCGGCTTCAAGGGCACCATCCTGATCGAGCCGAAGCCGCAGGAGCCGACCAAGCACCAGTACGATTACGACGTCGCCACCGTTTACGGCTTCCTCAAGCGCTTCGGCCTGGAGAAGGAAGTAAAACTCAACATCGAGCAGGGCCATGCCATCCTGGCCGGCCATTCCTTCGAGCACGAGCTGGCGCTGGCCAATGCGCTCGGCGTCTTCGGCTCGATCGACATGAACCGCAACGACTACCAGTCGGGCTGGGACACCGACCAGTTCCCCAACAACGTGCCGGAAATGGCGCTGGCTTACTATCAGGTCCTGCAGGCCGGCGGCTTCAAGACCGGCGGCACCAACTTCGACGCCAAGCTGCGCCGCCAGTCGCTCGATCCGCAGGATCTGCTGATCGGTCATATCGGCGGCATGGACGCCTGCGCACGCGGCCTGAAGGCCGCCGCCCGCATGGTCGAGGACAAGGCACTGTCCGCGCCCCTTGCCGAGCGCTATGCCGGCTGGAACAGCGCCGAGGCCAAGGCAATGCTGTCGGGCAAGCGCACGCTGGAGGAGATCGCCGAGCGCGTGGTGAAGAAGAAGATCGAGCCGCAGCCGCGCTCCGGCCGCCAGGAACTGCTGGAAAATATCGTCAACCGTTACGTCTGAGACGGAAGGCCGATTCGTATTGCTCGAGGGCGGCTGGATAACACTCCCGCCGCCCTGGAACAGCCTGCACCAAAGCGCCCGTCCGGCGACAAGCTTTTGCCCCCAGACGCCCCTCAATGGCCTCGCTCTTGCCTTCAAACAGCCGTCACGTATCTCGTATAAGAGGTACCTGTGGCGGGTGAAAAGGAAGGAGGCGAACCGATATGCAGCACGAACGCGAAATCGACGCCCTACTGGCATCCGGCGAGACCGGATCGATCATCGACCGGCTGATGGCGCTGCCGAGGCCGACCGACGACGTGAAAAACCAATGGGATCGCGCCGTCAGCAACCGTTTTGAAGTCCGGCTGGCGAGACAGATGCGCTCGCAGATCGACGCTGGCGGCGATCGTCAGAACGCCGCATAATCTCCCCGAACTAAAACTATCCTCTGCGCAGCCTGACTGGTGCTTCGCCGAAAGCTCTTGAAAACGCTCTGGAAAATGCCGCGGCGGACGAGAACCCTGTCCGCCCGGCAATATCCGCCATGGCCACCCGCGTGTCGACCACCAGCCGGCGCGCCGCGCCCAGCCGCAGCCTGAGATAGTAGGCGCCCGGGGTCTCCCCGATCGATCTGCGAAAAATGCTTTCCAGCGTTCGTGCCGTCACCCCGGCGCGCTTGGCCACCGCTTCGATGGTTAGCGGCTGGTCGACATGCGATTCCATCAGCCGGATGGCCTGCGCCAGGCGCGGATCGTAGCCGTCGAGCCGGCCGAGCGAGACCAATGGCTGTGCGTCGGTCGCGGCACGGGCCTGGTCGTAGATGAAGACGCTGGCGACATCGAGCGCTACGGCCATGCCGAGCCGCGTGCGAATCAAATGCAACATCAGGTCGAAGGTCGGCGAGGCGCCGCCCGATGTGAACACCGGCCCGTCGATGACATAGCGATCCGGGCGGACATCGATGCCGGGAAAGGCCGACGAGAAATCCTCCATGTCTTCCCAGTGGGTGGTGGCGCTGCGCCCCTCCAGCAGGCCGGCGCGGGCCACTAGCCAGGTGCCGGCCTCGACGCCGCCGCATGCGCGGGCCGCGCGAGCCGCTCGCCGCAGCCCTGACAGCAGCGCTGTCGTGGCATAATTCTGGGTGCCGAAACCGGCGACGACGACGAGAACGTCGGTTGGCTCGGCCGCGTCGAAGCGGCCGCTGACCGCCACCGGCAGCCCGCATGTGGTGACCAGAGCCTCGCCGGTCACCGAGACCAGCTTGAAATCGAACAGGGTCTCGCCGGAGATGCGGTTGGCGGCGCGCAACGGATCGACGGCCGAGGCCACGCACATGATCGACGAGCCGGAAAACACCAGCAGCGTCACCTTGAGCGGCGAGCGCTCGGCGCGAAAGATAGTCGGTTTTTCGCTTTTGATCATGGAAGCTTCGTAAAACGCAAAACAGTTTCCGGCAAGTCAGTCATTGTTGAAATCTGTTTCTATGGGAGGAGAGTTCCATGCCGCTCGCGATGAACCGTGAGGTCTTCATTACCTGTGCCGTGACCGGATCCGGCGGGTCGCAGGACCGCTCTCCCCATGTGCCGCGCTCGCCCAAGCAGATCGCCGATTCGGCCATCGATGCGGCCAAGGCCGGTGCCGCGATCGTCCACTGCCATGTCCGCGACCCCGAAACCGGCAAGCCTAGGCGCGACGTGCGTCTCTACCGCGAAGTCACCGAGCGCATCCGCGAAGCCAATGTCGATGTCGTGCTCAATCTCACAGCCGGCATGGGTGGCGACATGGTCTTCGGCTCGCCCGAAGCCCCGCTGCCGCTCAACGAAAAGGGCACCGACATGGGCGGCGCCACCAACCGCATGGAGCATGTGCGTCAGTGCCTGCCGGAGATCTGCACGCTGGATTGCGGCACCATGAACTTCGCCGAAGCGGACTACGTCATGACCAACACGCCCGGCATGCTGCGCGCCATGGGCGGCATGATGACGGCGCTCGGCGTCAAGCCTGAGATCGAGGCCTTCGACACTGGCCATCTCTGGTTCGCCAAGCAGTTGGTCGAGGAAAAGGTGCTCAATCCCGATGCGCTGGTGCAGCTCTGCATGGGGGTGCCGTGGGGCGCGCCTGACGACCTCAACACCTTCATGGCCATGGTCAACAATGTGCCGTCGACCTGGAACTGGTCTGCCTTCGCCATCGGCCGCAACCAGATGGCCTATGCCGCCGCGGCGGTGCTGGCCGGCGGCAATGTCCGCGTCGGGCTGGAAGACAATCTCTGGCTCGACAAAGGGGTTCTTGCGACCAACGCGCAGCTGGTCGAGCGCGCCGCCAGCATCGTCACCAATCTCGGCGCCAGGATCATCGGACCGGAAGAAGTGCGCAAGAAGCTGAACCTGACCAAGCGGGCGCCGATCGCAGCGTGACTTGAGGGAGTCGACGATGACAACCGTCAAATTCACCGCGATGAAGGATGGCGACAGGGACGATTACGAGTTCCTGACCGCGCATGAAACCGACTACGCCGCCAAGACCGGCGAGCGGTTGCTCGACGCGCTGGTGCAGCTCGACGAGGGCCTCTCCGGCTACAAGATCACGCGGCTCGGCCATTCGCTGCAGGCGGCGACGCGCGCCTGGCGTGACGGCGCCGACACCGACTGGATCGCCTGCGCGGTGCTGCACGACATCGGCGACATCTATGCGCCCTATAATCACGATGAGTATGCCGCTTCGATCCTGAAGCCCTTCGTGCGCGAGCAATGCACGTGGGTGGTGGAAAAGCACGGCGATTTCCAGCGCCTCTATTACGCCCATCATGTGGGCGGCAATCGCCATGCCCGCGACCGCTTCGCCGGCCACGCCTATTTCGACGATTGCGACCAGTTTTGCGAACGCTGGGACCAGTCGAGCTTCGACCCCGACTACGACACGCTGCCGATCGAGTTTTTCCGGCCCTTCGTGCTCGAGGTCTTTGCCCGCAAGGCTTACGACCCCTCGGTCATTCGCGCCGGCGAGCGCGTGCCCCTCGTCGATCCCACAACAGCCAAGACAAGAACCGGAGCATCCGCATGAGCATCGTCAACAAGGCAGCCGCCATCGGCGGCGGTGTCATCGGCGCCGGCTGGGTGGCGCGCCTTCTCTTGAACGGCATCGACGTGTCGATCTTCGATCCCGATCCCGAGGCCTCGCGCAAGGTTTCGGAAGTGATGAAAGGCGCGCGGCGCGCCTACAAGCAGATGGTTCCCGGCGGCCTGCCCAAGGAGGGCAAGCTGACTTTCGCCAAGACCATCGCCGAAGCGGTCGCCGATGCCGATTTCATCCAGGAAAGCGTGCCGGAACGGCTCGACCTCAAGCACCGCGTGCTGGCCGAGATCGATACCCACGCACCGGCCAACGCCATCGTCGGGTCTTCCACCTCCGGCATCAAGCCGACCGACATGCAGGTGGCGATGAAGAAGCATCCGGAGCGGTTGGTTGTCGGCCATCCGTTCAACCCGGTCTATCTGCTGCCTCTGGTCGAGATCGTCGGCGGCGAACAGACCTTTCCCGAGGCGATCGAGGTCGCCAGGGAGATCTATGCCTCGATCGGCATGAAGCCTGTCGTCATCCGCAAGGAGATAGAAGCCTTCGTCGGCGACCGCCTGCTCGAAGCGGCATGGCGCGAGGCGCTGTGGCTGATCAAGGACGGCATCTGCACCGTCGAGGAACTCGACGACATCATGCGCTATGGCTTCGGCCTGCGCTGGGCGCAGATGGGCATGTTCCAGGTCTATCGCGTCGCCGGCGGCGAGGCCGGCATGCGCCACTTCATGGCGCAGTTCGGGCCGTGCCTGAAATGGCCGTGGACCAAGCTGATGGACGTGCCGGAGTTCAACGACGAACTGGTCGACCTGATCGCCACCCAGTCGGACGACCAGGCCCACGGCCTGTCGATCCGCGAGCTGGAAAAGATCCGCGACGACAATCTGGTCGCGATCATGGATGCGCTGTCGAAGCAGAACAAGGGCAAGGGCTGGGGCGCCGGCGCCCTGCACAAGGACTATACCAAGCAGCTGGCCAAGCTGGCGGCGAAGAAGCCGGAGGCCTCCAAGGCGGCCGAGAAGGCCAAGGCCGGCAAGCCGGTGAAGAAAGCCGAAAAGCCGAAGAAAAAGAAGAAAGGCTGAAGACCATGGATTTCGGTCTGTCGGAGGAACAGAAGCTCATTGTCGAGACGACGCGCGCCTTCGTCGAGAATGAGCTTTACCCGCATGAGCGCGAGGTCGAACGCACCGGCGTGCTGCGCCGCGAACTGATCGAGGAGATCAAGGCCAAGGCGATCGAAGCCGGTCTCTATGCCGCCAACATGCCCGCCGATGTCGGCGGCGCGGGCCTCGATACGGTGACATGGCTTCTCTACGAAAAGGAACTCGGCCGCGCCAACTACGCGCTGCATTGGACCTGCGTGGCGCGCCCCTCCAACATCCTGCTCGCCGGCACGCCGGAGCAGCGCGAGAAATACCTGTTCCCTTGCATCCGTGGCGAGAAATGGGACTGCCTGGCGATGACCGAGCCGGGCGCCGGCTCGGACCTGCGCGGCATGAAGGCGACCGCCGTGCAGGACGGCGACGACTGGGTGCTGAACGGCACCAAGCATTTTATCTCCCACGCCGATCTTGCCGATTTCGCGATTTGTTTCATGGCCTCGGGAGAGGAAGAGACGGCGCGCGGCAAGCGCAAGAAGATCACCGCCTTCTTCGTCGACAAGGGCACCAAGGGTTTCACGGTGCGCGACGGCTACCGCAACGTCTCGCATCGCGGCTACACCAACGCCATCCTTGAATTCGACGATTGCCGTTTGCCGGCAAGCCAGGTTCTCGGCGAAGTGCACAAGGGCTTTGACGTCGCCAATTCCTGGCTCGGCGCCACCCGCCTGCAGGTCGGCGCCACCTGTCTCGGCCGTGCCGAGCGGGCGCTCGGCCATGCCATCGAATATTCCGCGCAGCGCCAGCAGTTCGGCCAGCAGATCGGCAAGTTCCAGGGCGTGTCGTTCAAGCTCGCCGACATGGCGACGGAGCTCAAGGCCGCCGACCTGATGGTGTTCGAAGCCGGCTGGAAGTACGATCAGGGCACAGTCACCGACCAGGACATGGCCATGGCCAAGCTGAAGGCCACCGAAATGCTCGCTTTCGTCGCCGACGAGGCGATCCAGATCCATGGTGGCATGGGGCTGATGGACGACCTGCCGCTGGAGCGCATCTGGCGCGACGCTCGCGTCGAACGCATCTGGGAAGGCACGTCGGAAATCCAGCGCCACATCATTTCGCGGGCGCTGCTGCGCCCGTTCGGGGCATGATATATGCATAAGCTTGAGCGTCTCCTGCGCCCGAAATCGATCGCCGTGTTCGGTGGCGTGCAGGCCGCCGCCGTGGTCGCGCAATCGATCAAGATGGGCTTTGCCGGCGAAATCTGGCCGGTGCACCCGACCAAGGACGAGGTTGCCGGACGCAAGGCCTATCGGTCCGTGGCGGATCTGCCCGGCGCGCCGGATGCCGCCTTTGTCGGCGTCAACCGGCATTTGACCATCGAGGTCGTCAAGGCGCTGGCCGAGCGGGGTGCCGGCGGCGCCGTCTGCTTTGCCGCCGGCTTCCTCGAAACCGAGGCCTATGACGATGATGGCGAGCGGCTGCAGGCCGAGCTGGTGGCGGCGGCGGGCGAGATGCCGATCATCGGGCCCAACTGCTACGGCCTGATCAATTATGCCGATGGCGCGCTGCTGTGGCCCGACCAGCATGGCGGCATCCGGCTGGAACAAGGCGGCAAAGGCGTCGCAATCATCACCCAGTCCTCCAACATCGCCATCAACATGACGATGCAGAAGCGCGGCCTGCCGATCGCCTTCCTGATGACCGCGGGCAACCAGGCGCAGACCGGCCTCTCCGAAATGGCGCTGGGCCTGATCGAGGACGAGCGGGTAACATCGCTCGGCCTGCATATCGAGGCCTTCGATTCGGTAGCCGGCTTTGAAAGACTGGCCGCGCGTGCCCGCGAGCTGAAAAAGCCGATCATCGCCATGAAGGTCGGCCGTTCCGAGCAGGCGCGGCAGGCGACGGTCTCGCACACCGCTTCGCTCGCCGGCTCGGACGCGGCCTCGGGCGCTTTCCTCAGGCGGCTCGGCATCGCTCGCGTCGATTCCATCCCGGCCTTCATCGAAGCGCTGAAGCTGTTGCACATCACCGGCCCGCTGCCCGGCTATCGGCTGTCGTCGATGAGCTGTTCGGGCGGCGAAGCGTCGGTCATGGCCGACAGCGCCGAAGGCCGCTGGGTCAACTTCCCGGTTCTCACCGACAGCCATCGCGCGCATGTCAAATCGACGCTCGGGCCGCTGGTCGCGGTCGCCAACCCGCTCGACTACCACACTTTCATCTGGAACAACGAGCCGGCGATGACGGCCACCTTCACCGCCATGGTGTCGGGCGGCTTTGACCTCAACATGCTGGTGCTCGACTTTCCGCGCCCGGACCGCTGCTCGGTCACCGACTGGTGGGCGACGCTGCGCGCCTTCGAATCGGCGCTGAAGACCAACAAGGCGCACGGCGCCATCGTCTCCTCGCTGCCGGAGAACCTGCCCGAGGAATACACCGCCGAGCTCATGGCGCGGGGCATGGTGCCGCTGTTCGGCATTTCCGAGGCGATGGACGCCGCCCAGGCCGCCGCCTTCATCGGCTGGGCCTGGCGCGAGCCGCAGGCGCAGCCGGTCGACACCTCCGCCTCGGGTGCCGCCGGTGGGGAGCATGTCACGCCTGACGAGGCGCAAGCCAAGGCGCGGCTGATCACGGCCGGCTTGCCGGTGCCGAAGGGCGAGCGCGCCGGCAATGCCGTCGAGGCGGTGATCTCGTCGATGGCACTCGGCTTTCCCGTTGCCCTGAAGGCGCTGGGCGTCACCCATAAATCCGAAGTCGGCGCTGTCAGGCTGAACCTCAAGGACGCGGAATCGGTCAGCACGGCGGCGCATGATCTGCTGCCGCTCGGCACCGGGCTCTATGTCGAGCGCATGGTGCGCGACGGCGTAGCCGAACTGATCGTCGGCTTCACCCGCGATCCGATGTTCGGCGCGGTGATGACGCTTGGCACCGGCGGCGTGCTGGTCGAATTGCTGCGCGACAGCGTCACGCTGATGCTGCCGGCAACGCGCGACGACATCGAGGCCGCACTGCGCGGTCTCAAGCTGTTCCCGCTGCTCGAAGGCTATCGCGGCCGGCCGAAGGCCGATGTCCAGGCCGCCATCGATGCCATCGCGGGTATCGCCGCCTTCGTGCAGATGAATGCCGGCGAGATCGAGGAACTGGACATTAACCCGCTGATCGTCTGCGCGGAAGGCAAGGCTGCCTGGATCGCCGACGCGCTGCTGGTGCTGGGAGACAACAAGAATGTCTGACGTCATTTCGACCCGCCGCGAGGGCACCATCCTCGAGGTCACGCTCGACCGGCCCAAGGCCAACGCCATCGACCTGAAGACGTCACGGCTGATGGGCGAGACCTTCAAGGCGTTCCGCGACGATCCGGAGCTTCGCGTCGCCATCGTCAAGACCGCCGGCGACAAGTTCTTTTGCGCCGGCTGGGACCTGAAGGCGGCTGCCGGCGGCGACGCGGTCGACGGAGACTATGGTGTCGGCGGCTTTGCCGGCCTGCAGGAGCTGCGCGACCTCAACAAGCCGGTCATTGCTTGCGTCAACGGCATGGCGGTCGGCGGCGGCTTCGAGCTGGCGCTGTCCTGCGACCTCATCTACGCCTCCGACCATTCCTCCTTCGCACTGCCCGAAATCCGCGCCGGTACGCTTGCCGACGCCGCGACGATCAAGCTGCCGAAGCGCATTCCCTACCATGTCGCCATGGACCTTCTGCTTACCGGCCGCTGGATGGACGTCGCCGAGGCGCATCGCTGGGGCCTGGTCAACGAAGTGCTGCCCAAGGACAAGCTCGAGGACCGCGTCTGGGAGATCGCAAGGCTGCTCGCCGGCGGCCCGCCGCTGGTCTTCGCCGCGATCAAGGAGACCGCGCGCGTCGCCGAGACGCTGACCTTCCAGGATGCTATGAACCGGGTGACGCGCCGCCAGTTGGCGACCGTCGATGCGCTCTACGGTTCCGAGGACAACATGGAAGGTTTTCGCGCCTTTGCCGAGAAGCGCGACCCGGTGTGGAAGGGGAAGTGAGCCCGCGGAGATGACGGCGCGTGGCGCCCCCCTCTGTCCTGCCGGACATCTCCCCCTCAAGGGGGGAGATTGGCTGTTTCGGTCTCGGCGCTCTTCTTGCGACGCAAAAGATTGGCGAAAGCTTTCGCGACATCCAATCTCCCCCCTAGAGGGGGAGATGGCCGGCAGGTCAGAGGGGGGCGCTCGGGCGCTTGCATCACAGATTGGCCTTCTTCCATGATCGACTACAGCACCCTCATCGACGCCGAGACCTGGGCCTTCATCGAACGCACCAATTCCTATTACCCGCCCGATACGATCGACTACACGATCGCCGAACAGCGCGCGATTTATGACCGCATGTGCCGGGAATTCTTTGCCGGCTATCCCGAGGGCGTTGCGGTCGAAACCTCCGCCATAGCGACATCGACGCACGACATCCCGATCCGCCTTTACCGAAGCGCGCGCCAGGCAGCGGCGACGGTGCTCTATATCCATGGCGGCGGCTTCATCCTTGGCGGGCTGGACAGCCATGACGATGTCTGCGCCGAACTCTGCGCCCGCACCGGATATGAGGTGGTCTCGGTCGACTACCGGCTGGCGCCGGAGCACCTGCATCCGGCCGCCTTCGACGATGCGATGAGCGCCTTCGAATGGGCGGTGGCAAATCGCGACCATCCCATCGTGCTTTGCGGCGACAGCGCCGGCGGCAATCTCTGCGCCGCCGTCAGCCATGCCACGCGGGGTCATGCGATAGGGCCGTTTGGCCAGGTGCTGATCTATCCCGGCCTCGGCGGCGACCGCTCGCGCGGCTCTTATGTGACGCATGCCGAGGCGCCGATGCTGACGGCGCGCGATGTAGAATTCTACAAGCATATCCGCACCGGCGGAGTGGACCGGACCGGCGACATAACGTTGTCGCCGCTCGCCGACGCCGATTTCGCCAACCTACCGCCGACGGTGCTGATCACAGCCGAGTGCGACCCGCTGTCATCAGACGGCGAGGCCTACCGCGACCGCATCGTCGCGGCGGGCGGACGGGCATATTGGTTCGAGGAACCGGGGCTGGTGCACGGCTATCTCCGGGCCAGGCACACGGTCAGCCGCGCCCGCGCCAGCTTCACCCGGATCGTCGACGCGGTGGCGGCCCTCGGCCAGGGCGCCTGGCTCTGGTGAGCGCAGGCTGGCCACCCAAGTTTACTGTATAGCCGCGGCCGCTGCCCGGCCTGCGCCGCGGCCGGAGAAGATGCAGCCGCCGAGGAACGTGCCTTCCAGCGCGGCGTAGCCATGCACGCCGCCGCCGCCGAAACCGGCGGCCTCGCCAACCGCATAGAGTCCCGGCACCGGCTGGCCATCCTCGCCCAGCACGCGGCTGTCGAGATCGGTCTGCAGGCCGCCCAGCGTCTTGCGCGTCAGGATGTTGAGACGCACCGCGATCAGTGGGCCATTCGCCGGGTCGAGCATCTTGTGCGGCTTGGCCGTGCGGATCAGCCGGTCACCGAGATAGGCTCGCGCGCCACGCAGCGCGGTGACCTGCATGTCCTTGGAGAACGGGTTGTCCAGCTGCCGGTCGCGGGCGCGGATTTCGCGCTCGACCTGGGCAAGCTCGAGCAGCGGCTCGCCGCCGGCCAGCGCGTTCATGCGGGTGACCAGCTTCGAGAGATCGGCCTCGACGATGAAGTCCTCGCCCTTGTCCATGAAGGCTTTCACTGGTCCCGGAATGCCCGAGGTGGCGCGTCCGAGAACCTGGCGCCAGCTCTTGCCGGTCAGGTCCGGGTTCTGCTCCGAGCCCGACAGGGCGAACTCCTTCTGGATGATTTTCTTGGTCAGGATGAACCAGGAATAGTCGAAGCCGGTGCTCATAATATGGCTGAGCGTGCCCAGCGTGTCGAAACCGGGATAGAGCGGTACCGGCAGGCGTTTCCCACGGGCATCGAGCCACAGCGACGACGGGCCAGGCAGGATGCGGATGGCGTGATCGGTCCAGATCGGCGCCCAGTTCTTGATGCCCTCGACATAGTGCCACATGCGGTCGCGGTTGATGATCGAGCCGCCGGCCTGCTCCGTGATCGCCAGCATGCGGCCGTCGACATGGTCGGGCACGCCGGTGATCATGCGCTTCGGCGCCGCGCCAAGCCGCTTGGGCCAATTTTTCCGGACAAGCTGATGGTTGGCGCCGATGCCGCCGGAAGCGACGATCACCGCTTGTGCATGAACTTCGAAATCGCCTGATATTTCGCGCGAGCTCTTGTGGCCGCGCTCGACCATGCTCGGCTCAAGGATGTCGCCGCGCACACCGGTGACGGCAGCGCCCGTCCGCGTCAGTTCGTTGACGCGGTGGCGGAATCTGAAGCTGATCAAGCCGCGCTTTTGCGCCTCGCGTACGCGCAGGACGAAGGGTTCCAGCACGCCGGGGCCGGTGCCCCAGGTGACATGGAAGCGCGGCACCGAATTGCCGTGCCCGATGGCATTGCCGCCGCCGCGTTCGGCCCAGCCGACCACGGGGAAGAACTTCAAGCCGCGCTCCATCAGCCAGGAGCGCTTCTCGCCGGCGGCGAAGCCGACATAGGCTTCCGCCCATTTGCGGGGCCAGTAATCTTCCGGCCGGTCGAAAGCTGCGGTGCCCAGCCAGTCCTCGAGCGCCAGATCATGCGAATCGCGGATGCGCATGCGCCGCTGCTCGGGTGAATCGACGAGGAAAAGCCCGCCGAACGACCAGAACGCCTGACCGCCCAGCGACTGCTCCGGCTCCTGGTCGACGATGATGATCTTCTTGCCGGCCTCGGCAAGTTCGGCGGCCGCAACCAGCCCAGCCAGGCCGGCGCCCACAATGATCACATCCGCATCGTCAGCCATTGCCCCTCCGAGAGTTAGCCGGCTATTTTAATGCAAGCAGCTAGACAGCCTCCCAGCCGTCCTTGCCGCCGGCGCGGAAGATGGCGTCGATGACCTTCTGGTTGAGCACGGACTCCTCCAGTGTGAAGACGCGCTCCTTGCCGCCTTGCGCCGCCCGCGCGAAGGTCTCGACCTCCAGCCGGTATTGCTGCGTGCCCGGAAAGCGGAACACCTGCGCCTCGGTGTGGTTCTGGTTGTGCAGTTCGACGCGGTGATGGTCGTAGAGGCCGGCGTTGAACGGAGAAAAAACCTCGATGAAACCCTTCTCGCCGTGGAACACCATCACCTGCCGCGCCGCCATTTGCGTCGACAAATAGAAGGACAGTTCGAAGTCGCCGAAATCGGCGCGGATCGAGGAGTAGATGTCGGTGCCGAATTTCTTGTCGCGTTCGATCGTCGCCTGCACGCGCAGCGGCTCCTTGCCGGTCGAAAAGCGCGTCGACACGGTCGGATAGACGCCGATGTCGGGCAGCGCGCCACCGCCGAGATCGAGCTGGTTGCGCATGTTATTGGGATCGACATTGTAATAGGAAAACGCGCCCTGCACGTGGCGCAGCCGGCCGATGGCGCCGCTGGCGATGAGATCGCGCACCTTGATCCACTGCGGATGATAGATGACCATGAACGCCTCGCAGACCAGCACCTTCTTCTGGTCGCGCAGCTGGATCAGCGGCGGGATGTCCTTGGCGTCGAGCGCCAGCGGCTTTTCCACCAGCACATGCTTGCCGGCTTCGATGGCCTTCGCCGTCCATTCGACATGCTGCGAGGTCGGCAGCGGGATGTAGACGCCGTCAATGTCCTTGGAGGCAAGCAGTTCCTCATAGGAGCCAAAAGCATGGCGTGCGCCGAAGCGCTCGGCCAATGCCTTGGCCTTCGACAGGTCGCGGCTGGCGATCGCCGACAGCACGCCGTTCTCCGCCTCGACAATTGCCGGCAACAACTGCTCGCGGCCGATCTTGGCCGTCGACAACACACCCCATCGGAACATCACGCTTCTCCATGTCGATTTTTACAGGCGACGAGGTTTGCCTGAAGTCGCCGGAAAAGCCAATGCGATGTGCCGTGGCAACTGACCCCGCTTACCCCACGTCAGCCCCGCTTACCCCGGGTCAGCCCCGCTTACCCCGGGTTAGCCCCGCTTACCCCGGGGTTAGCCCCGCTTACCCGTTAGCGACATGTCGAAGTCGACGATGTTGGAATAGAGCGGCGTGCCGACATCCATGCCGTAACGCGACCTCAACACCTTGCCGGTGACGTGGAACTTGATCGTGCCGCCCTTCGACCCATCGAACTCGGCGGTGAACTTTTCCGCGAACGTCTTGCCGCGTGCCGTCAGCCGGCCGGTGACAAGGGCTGATGTGTCGCCGGTGCGGGTCACGCTGGTCGAACGGAACTGGATCTCCGGGCTGTTGGCGGCGTCGAACACAGCGTCGGAGCGCAGGAAGGCATCGATGCGGCCCTGGCCGGTGCCGACGCTTTCCGGATAGATGGTAAAGTCGACCTTGGAGCGCCCGACATCGGAATTGTCGATGCGGATCGTGCCCTTGAAGCGGCCGAAGGCGCCATCGAAGCCCCCGCCACCGGCCTTGCCGATGGTGAAACGGATGCTGGAGGCTGCCGGATTGATCGTGTAGCTGCCAGCGGCGTCACCAAGCGAAATGGCCGCTGAAACAGGCATGGCAAGACAAGCGGCAACCGCCGCAAATCCGAAGATGCGTGCATACATGGGGAGTAATCCTTTTTGGAGGCAACGCTGTTCGCGTCCTCGCCCCACCAACGAACCAACTGCCAGTTCTATTCCCGGCCAGATCTAATCCCGGCTTGACGAAGGTGTGATCATGCGCGTGAGCACGCTGTCGCGCAGCAGGAAGTGATGGCGCAACGCGGCGGCGACATGCAGCGCGACGAGCGCGATGCCGGCATAGGCGAGATACCAATGCACCGATGCCCAGAAGCTTTCGGCAAAGTCGGACTCGGCGAGCGGCAGGCTGGGCATCACGAACAGGTTGAATGGCATGGTCGGGATTTCCAGCGTCGACACCGACACCAATGCCCAGCCTGACAAGGGCAAGGCGATCTGGAAGGCATAGAGCGCCAGATGCGCCATCGGCCCGGCGCGCCGCTCAAGCGTGCCGACCGAGGACGGCAGGGCCGGCGCCGCATTGCCGAGCCGCCAGGCGATGCGCAGGATGATGAGGCCAAGCAGCAGGAAGCCCAGGGATTTGTGCAGTTGGATCAGCTCGAAGGCGGTGCGCTGGCTGGTGAGCCGCACCATGACGAAGCCGAGCCCGAACTGACCGATGAAGATGATCCCGATCAGCCAGTGAATAAGAATGGTTGCCCAGCCGTAGCGGGTCGCGGTGTTGGTGATTGACGCCTGCATGGGAGGCGAACGAACGGCAGGACGGTTTTCTTCCAGCGCTCCTCACCCTCCCCCTTGTGGGCATATGCGCTAAGATAGGCGTTGCAGTGGGGAATCGGTTGTGATTCTACGCTGCGATGACACACGAATCGCTTGTAGATGACGGCTGGGCCGAGACGATTGAGCTGCTCGGCGGTGAAGAGTTGATTGCGGGGATTGCCCGCGATACGAAGGCGTTTCTGCGGCCGCGGGGCGTCAGGTCGGCTACTGATCTGTTGCGCCTGACACTGGCTTACTGCCTTGGCAAGGTTGGCATGCGGGGCGTCGTGGCCTGGGCGGCGGCAAGCGGGATCGCTGACATCTCGGACGTGGCGTTGCTCGGGCGGCTGCGCAATGCAGGACCCTGGCTGCAGCAGTTGATCGGGCATCTTTTGAAGTGCGAGGAGGAAGGCTTGCCTAAGGGTCGGCTGATCCGCATCCTCGATGCGACGTCGGTTGCCAAGGCGGGTGTGCATGAGAAGAAGAACAATGGCCTTTGGCGTATGCACTGCGCCTTCGATCTTGAGCGCGAGCAGTTCGATTTCCTCGAGATCACCGACCAGAGCGAGGCCGAGCTGATCGACCGCGTGCCGGTGGTGCCGGGCGAGATCCGCATCGGCGACCGCGCCTATCTGCAGGCCGAGCGGATCGCAAAGGTCATGGCGCAAGACGGCGACGTTGTCGTGCGCGCGCCGTGGAAGAATGTGCGATGGCTCGACGCCAGCGGCAAGGCGTTCGATCTCATCGGCCACCTGAAGAGCTGCCGGGAGGAGGTCATCGAAACGCCTGTCTGGCTGGGCCTCAAGAAGGGTGAGCCCCTGAAGATGCGCCTGATCGCCTTGCGCAAATCCGAGGCCGCGACACAAGAAGCGCGGCGCAAAATCAACAAGGAAGCCAAGGCCAAGGGCAAGCAGGTTCAACCGGAGACGCTGATTGCCGCCGGCTTTGTCATCCTTGTGACCTCGCTTGACCAGGAGGAGTTTCCCTCCGGTACAGTTCTCAAGCTCTATCGCATGCGCTGGCGCATCGAACTCGCTTTCAAGCGCCTGAAGAGCCTGATCGGACTGCGCGCGCCTCCCGCCAAAGACCCAAGGATCGCAAGGCCTTGGATTCTTGCCCACTTCCTCATCGCGCTTGTGACCGAACCCCTTTCGCAGGAGTTGGGTGTCTCTCCCCCTTGAGCGACGGGCGCCCGCTGCTGTGGCGCGCCACCCGCCAGATCGTCGCCTCTCTGATCGCAGCGATCTTTGCTCAGCCTCCCTTGGCAACCCTGCGCCAAAATCTCCGTGCCTTGCGACATCGATGGCGTGAGCCACCACGAAAGCGCAAATTTCAGTCCATGCCGAAACTATCTTAGCGCATATGCCCTTGTGGGAGGGTCGATCCGCGCAGCGGATCGGGGTGGGGGTCTTCGTAGCGTACCCCCACCCCGTCTCGCAATCTCCGCTTCGCTCCGACTGCGAGCCGACCCTCCCCACAAGAGAGAAGGTAAAGCGCGCCTCATGCGCTCACCTTGAAGAAATCCACGAAAGCCCTCAGCGCCGGACGCATCTGGCGGCGGCTCGGATAGTAGACGAAGAACCCGTCGAAGGACGGGCACCAGTCCTCCAGCACGCGGATCAGCCTGCCGTCGGCGAGCGGCGCGCGGACATAGGGCTCGAAGAC
This sequence comes from Mesorhizobium sp. LNHC232B00, assembly GCF_000502435.1. Taxonomy (NCBI): domain Bacteria; kingdom Pseudomonadati; phylum Pseudomonadota; class Alphaproteobacteria; order Hyphomicrobiales; family Phyllobacteriaceae; genus Mesorhizobium; species Mesorhizobium sp. LNHC232B00. The sequence continues at coordinate 116,926 of NZ_AYWP01000008.1, read as the reverse complement.
GAAGGCCAGCCCGGCGCCGTCGACCGCGGCCTGCGCGATCAGATGGTCCTCGTCGAGGATCAGCGGCCCTTCCACCGCCATCTCGATCTCCTCGCTCCCTTTCTCGAATTCCCAGCGATAGAGGATGCCGCTGGAAAAGCGGAAACGGATGCAGCGATGGCCGGCAAGGTCGCGCGGGTGGCGCGGTCTGGGCATCGCTTCGAAATAGGCCGGCGCGCCGACCACCGCACCGCGAATATCCGGCCCGATGCGCACCGCGATCATGTCGCGCTGCAGGCTCTCACCGAGTCGCACGCCGGCATCGAAGCCACCTTCCACCACGTCGGTGAAGCGATCCTCGACGACGATCTCAAGCACGATGTCGGGGTAGGCTGCCGCAAAAGCGCCCAGCCTTGGCGTCAGCACCAGATGCGCTGCCGTGCGCGGCACGCTGAGCCGCAGATTGCCGGCGGGCCGGTCGCGCGCTTCAACCGCCGTCTCCAGCGCCAGGTCGATCTCAGACAGCGCCGGCCGCAGCCGTTCCAGCAATTGCGCACCTTCTTCGGTGGGCGCGACACTGCGTGTGCTGCGCGACAGGAGGCGAACACCAAGCCGGGCTTCCAGGCTGGACACTGCGTGGCTAACCGCCGACGGCGCGATGGCCAACTCCCTAGCGGCGCCGCGAAAGCTGCCGCATTGGGCGACGGTTGCCAGCACGGCCAGTTGGGAAAGGTGCGCTCGGTTCATTGATCTATATTCTAGAACAGCCCGTGCAAATGAGAGCCGATTATCGAACACAAGGCAAGGCGCTATTTGTCCCGCATTGCAACAAGGAGACGCGTTATGCAAACCCGCAAGCTAGGAACTGAATTGAACGTCCACCCCGTCGGCCTCGGCTGCATGGGCATGAGCTTCGCCTATGGCGGCCAGCCGGAGGCTGAAGCGATCGCCACATTGCGCCGCGCCGTCGACATCGGGGTCAATTTCTTCGACACGGCGGAGGTCTACGGCCCCTATGAGAACGAGATTCTGGTCGGCAAGGCGCTGAAGCCGGTGCGCGACAAGGTGACCATCGCCACCAAATTCGGCTTCAAGATCCTGGAGGAAGGTGCCGGTATGGACCGCATGGCCGGCGTCGACAGCCGCCCCGAGCACGTCAAGGCTGTCGCCGAGGCATCGCTGAAGCGGCTGGGCACCGATGTGATCGACCTCTATTACCAGCATCGCGTCGATCCCAGCGTGCCGATCGAAGACACGGTCGGCGCCATGGCCGAACTGGTGCGCGAGGGCAAGGTGCGGGCGCTCGGCCTTTCGGAAGCGAGTGCCGCGACCATCCGCCGGGCGCACGCCGTGCATCCGATCGCGGCCGTGCAGAGCGAATATTCACTGTGGAGCCGCGACCCGGAAGACGAGGTGTTCGCCGTCTGCCGCGAACTCGGCATCGGCTTCGTTCCCTACAGCCCGCTGGGTCGTGGCCTGCTGACGAGTACGATCGCCAACCCCGAGGCCTTGAGCGACGATGACTGGCGCCGCACCTTGCCACGCTTCCAGACCGAGGCGATGGAAGCCAACGCCAAAATTGTCGCCACGCTGGAGAAGATGGCGGCTGAAAAAGGCGTCACCTCGGCGCAGCTGGCGCTCGCCTGGGTGCTGCACCAGGGCGATTTCATCGTGCCGATCCCCGGCGCAAGAAAGATACGTCATCTGGAGCAGAACACCGCGGCGGCCGCGATCGAACTGAGCGCGGCCGAGGTGGCGGCGATTGGTGACGCGCTTTCGCCCGATAAGGTGGTTGGCAAGCGCTACACGGAGGAGTTGCTGGCGCTGGTGAATGGGTGAGGAGCGCATCGGCGCTCTTGTTGTGAGGCCGGCGCGAGGCGCCCCCCTCTGTCCTGCCGGACATCTCCCCCTCATGGGGGGAGATCGGCTTTCCTTTCGGCTTTCGCTAATCGTCAACGTTGAGAGATGTGCGCGGCGGCCAAGCTGTCAATCTCCCCCCTTGAGGGGGAGATGGCCGGCAGGCCAGAGGGGGGCGCCTCGCGTCGACATTCCCTACCAAGGCACCACCGAAATCTCCGGCCAATATTCCTTCGCGCGGCGGCCCTTCGCATCATGCGTTCGCTGGTTATCCATCACCCGGTTGGGCGTGATGCGGAACGAAAAAATGTTGTCGACCCCAAACGGCGCCACAAGCTCCAATTGCCCGTCGGCATCGTATCGCACCCCGACCGCATGGGTCTTCGAGGCAAAATGCCCAACCGAGTCGCTGGAACTCGTATAGCGCGGGCAGGGCTGCCCGAACTTCTGCGGATACCACAGATGCACCCGCGCCTGGTTGCGCACCTCGACCGGCAATGCCAGCCCTTCGAAATGCGGTGCCGCCCGGCGAATGACGGCGTCCTCGGCCTCGTAGGATAAATCCGCATCATCGAAATAGAACAAGTCGACATCCTTGATGCCGTAGCCCGACGGCTTGCCGGTCAGATGGTTCCAGACGCTGTTGTAGAGCGCGCCGGAAACCACCAGCCAGTCCGGAAGGTTGAGCGCTCGGGCACGCACCAGCGCTTCGCGGACGAGCGGATCGGCCGACACGATGTCGAGAAACGCTTCGCGTTGTGCTTCGAACGGCAGCCCGGAATAGCGCAGATGGTCCATCGCCTTTTGGAGGACGATTCGCCATCTGCCCGCAATCCATAATTCCTGCGCAATTCCGAACGGAAAACCGCTAAACACTTTTCCTGGAATTGCTTCAGCCGCGCAGAACACCGCCGGTCTGCTTGCCGACATTCTCGACGATGCGCTTGGCGAGCGCCTCGAAATCCTCGTCGGTCAGCGTCTTTTCGACCGGCTGGATCGACACTTCGATGGCGATCGATTTCTTGTCGGCGCCGAGCGATGCACCCTCGAAGATGTCGAAGACCGAGACACCAGTGATCAGCTTCTTGTCGGCGGCAAGGGCGGCGCGCACCAGCGTGCCGGCCTCGACGGATCTATCGACGACGAAGGCGAAGTCGCGCTTCACCGCCTGGAAGGCGGACAGACCCAGCCTCGGCTTGGTCTTCGTCGGCTTGGCCTTCGGCTCGGGCACGGCGTCGACGAACACTTCGAAGCCGCACAGCGGTCCGGAGACGTCGAGCCCTTCCAGCGTCTTCGGGTGGAATTCGCCGAACGTGCCGAGCACGGTCTTCGGCCCGAGCTTGATCGTGCCTGAGCGGCCGGGATGGTACCAGGCCGGACCGCCCGCCTCGATCTGCAGCCGGTCGACCGGCGCGCCGCAGGCTTCGAGTGCCGCCATCGCATCGGCCTTGGCGTCGAACACGCCGACCGGCCCGGAATTGCCGGCCCAGTTGCGGCCAGAGCCGTCGAGCTTGGCGGTGCCGCGGCGCACGCCGGCAGCGACGCGGCGCTGCTGGTCGGCGCCGTCGCCCTCATAGGTGCCCGAGACTTCGAACAGCGCCACGTCGCCGATGCCCTTGTCGGCATTGCGCTGGGCAGCGGCGATCAGCCCCGGCAGCAGCGAGGGCCGCATGTCGGACATATCGGCGGCGATCGGGTTGGCGAGCTTGAGCGCCGTCTGGCCGCCGCCGAACAGCTCGGCATGCCTTGCCGGGATGAACGACCAGGTGACGGCCTCCATCATGCCGCGCACTGCCAATGCGCGCTTGGCCGTGCGGGTGCGCACCTGCAGCGTGGTGAGGATTTTTGCATTGACCGCGTCATGCGCGCCGAGTGGCTGCGGGGCGATGTTGTCGACGCCGTGGATGCGCATCACCTCCTCGACCAGGTCGGCCTTGCCGTCGACATCGGGACGCCAGGAGGGCACGGTCACGTTGACGACATCGCCCGATCCGTCCGCCGTGAAACCGAGGCGCGAGAGAATGTCCAGGCTTTCCGTTCTCGGAACCTCGATCCCGGTCAGGCGCTTGATGTCCGACAGCGGGAAGGAGACCATCTTGGGCTGGTGGCCGGTGTAGCCGGCCACTTCGACCTCCGTCGGCGTGCCGCCGCAGAAATCGAGCACCAGTTTCGTTGCCAGCTCTAGGCCTGGCACCATGAATTCGGGATCGACACCGCGTTCGAAGCGATAGCGCGCATCGGTGATGATGCCGAGCGTGCGGCCGGTGCGGGCGGTGGTGATCGGTTCCCAAAGCGCGGATTCGATCAGCACGTCGGTGGTGTTCTCGTCGCAGCCGGAATGCTCGCCGCCCATGATGCCGGCGATCGATTCGACGCCATCGTCATCCGCGATCACGCACATCTCCGGCGTCAGCGTGTATTCGCGGCCGTCGAGCGCCAGCACCTTCTCGCCGTCGCGCGCGCGGCGCACGACCAGGTTGCCGGCGACCTTCCTGGCATCGAACACATGCAGCGGCCGGCCACGATCGAAGGTGACGTAATTGGTGATGTCGACCAGCGCGCTGATCGGCCGAAGGCCAATGGCGATCAGCCGCTGCTGCAGCCATTTCGGCGACGGGCCGTTCTTCACGCCCTTCACCAGCCTGAGCGCGAAGCCGGGACAGAGTTCCGGGGCCTCGATCGTCACCTTGACCGGACACATGCCGCTGCCGGCGTGGGGCATGATGGCGCCACCGACGAGACGGCCGAGCCCGCTTGCCGCCAGATCCCTGGCGATGCCGTAGACGCTGGTCGCATCAGGCCGGTTCGGCGTCAGATTGATCTCGATGACCGGATCGTCGAGATGCGCATAGGTCGCGAAGCTGGTGCCGACCGGCGCATCGGCGGGCAGGTCGATGATGCCGTTATGCTCGTCGGAAAGCTCCAGTTCGCGCTCGGAGCACATCATGCCGTGGCTTTCGACGCCCCGGATCTTGCCGACCGTCAGCGTTACGTCGATGCCGGGCACATAGGTGCCGGGCGCGGCAAAGGCGCCGATCAGGCCCGCGCGGGCGTTCGGCGCTCCACACACCACTTGCACCGGCGGCTTGCCGTCGCCGGTGTCGACGGTCAGCACCCGCAGCCGGTCGGCATCTGGGTGCTGCATCGCCGTCAGCACTTTGGCGATAACGAAGGGTTTCAGGCTCGATTTGTCGTCGACATGCTCGACTTCGAGGCCGATCGAGGTCAGCCGCTCGACGATCTCGGCGAGCGTGGCGTCGGTCTCGAGATGATCCTTGAGCCAGGAGAGGGTGAATTTCATGATGCTGTTCCGTAATAGCTGGCAGCAGGAATGTTCAGGGCTGTCACGCGCTCAGGCCTCCGAACAGTGTCGGCATGTCGAGCGGCCTGAAACCGTAATGCGACAGCCAGCGCACGTCGGCATCGAAGAAGGCGCGCAGGTCCGGCATGCCATATTTCAGCATGGCAATGCGGTCGATGCCCATGCCCCAGGCAAAACCCTGGTACTCGTCCGGATCGAGCCCGCCGGCGCGCAGCACGTTGGGGTGCACCATGCCGCAGCCGAGGATCTCCATCCAGTCGGAGCCTTCGCCGAAGCGCACTTCGCCGGGCCGCGAGCGGTCGCATTGGATGTCGACCTCGAGGCTAGGCTCGGTGAACGGGAAGAAGGACGGCCGGAAGCGCATCTTGACCGAGGGCACCTCGAAGAATGCCTTGCAGAACTCTTCCAGTACCCACTTCATGTTGGCGACATTGGCCGACTTGTCGATCACCAGACCCTCGACCTGATGGAACATCGGCGAGTGGGTGGCGTCGGAATCCTGCCGGTAGGTCTTGCCCGGAATGACGATGCGGATCGGCGGCTTCTGCTTCTCCATGGTGCGGATCTGCACCGGGGAGGTGTGGGTGCGCAAAAGCTTGCGCTCGCCCTTCTCGTCCGGCTGGAAGAAGAAGGTGTCGTGCATCTCGCGCGCCGGATGGCCTTCGGGGAAATTCAGCGCGGTGAAATTGTAATAGTCGGTCTCGATATCCGGCCCTTCGGCGATGGCGAAGCCGAGATCGCCGAAGATCGCCGCGATCTCGTCGATGACCTGGCTGATCGGATGGATACGGCCGCGCTCGGCCGGCGACTGCCGCACCGGCAGCGTCACGTCGACCTTCTCGGAAGCCAGCCGCGCGGCGATCGCCACGTCCTTCAGTTCAGCCTTGCGGGCCGTCAGAGCCTCAGTGACCCGGTTTTTGAGGCCGTTGATGGCAGGGCCCTTCACCTGGCGCTCCTCGGCGGTCATGGCGCCAAGCGTCTTCAGCATTTCGGACACGGTGCCCTTCTTGCCGAAGGCGGCAATACGCACGGCTTCGATGGCCGGCTCATCGGCGGCCGATGCGATGTCGGCCATCAGGGAATTTTCGAGCGTATCCAAGCCGGTAGTTACGTCGTTCACGGTCAAACTCGCTACGTTGGAAGTCAGCTTTAAAGTGAAAGTCACTTCTAAGTTGAAAGGTCAGGCATAAGAAAAACCCGCGCCAGCCGTGCCAGCGCGGGTTCCCCAAATCAGAATTGCGAATGCTTGGGAAGCGCTGGTCTTAGGCGACAGCGCTTTCAAAAGCGTTCGGCGTGGTGTTCTTCAGATATTCGAGCGCGACCTTGGCCTTGGCGACCAGCGCGGCGAAAGCCTGCGGCTCATGGATAGCCATGTCGGACAGGATCTTGCGATCGATCTCGATGCCGGCCTTGTTGAGGCCGTCGATGAAGCGGCCATAGGTCAGGCCGTGCTCGTGGGTCGCGGCGTTGATGCGCTGGATCCACAGCGCGCGGAACGAGCGCTTGCGGTTCTTGCGGTCGCGGTAAGCGTACTGCAGCGACTTTTCCACCGCCTGCTTGGCGATGCGGATGGTGTTCTTGCGGCGGCCGTAGAAGCCTTTGGCGGCTTTCAGGACCTTCTTGTGCTTGGCGTGCGAGGTGACGCCTCTCTTTACGCGTGCCATGTCATGATCTCCTTAAAAGCAATTCCAGGAAAGTGTGTTGCGGTTTTCCGTTCGGAATTGCGTAAAAACAAACGCTGTCCAGACCGAATGCCTCAGAGGCCGTTCGGCAGAAAATTCTTGATGACCTTCTTGCCATCCGGTTCAGCCAGAACCATCGTGCCGCGGGCATTTCGAATGAACTTGTTGGAACGCTTGATCATGCCGTGACGCTTGCCGGCCGCAGCCGACAGGACTTTACCCGTACCTGTGATCTTGAACCGCTTCTTGGCGGCCGACTTGGTCTTCATCTTGGGCATTTTGCTACTCCGTCTCGTTGGCGCACTATCGCGCTTCTTGTTCGCTTCGGGCCGACCAAAGCCCGAAAAGCAAATGAAACCGCCACGGCATGCCCTGCCGGGCGGTTTTCTTGAACGGCGGTCCTATACGTCAAAGCGGGCCTGTGTGCAACACCCACCGCGCCGCGCCTTTGCAGCCTCGGTCAGGGCAGCGTGAACCAGACCGGCAGCATGCCCGACTGCTGGGCGCCGTCGATCAGTTCGAACGCCGGCAGCGCAATGAGGAACACCAGGCCATCGAGCAGCGTGGTCAACAGCAGACGCGGCTTGAAGCTACCGGTATCGCCTTCCTGGTAGAGGGAAAGGTTCGGGAAGAAGCGCGGCACCCGCGCCAGATAGGCGGCATAGGGCGCACCGAGCGCTTCCTTGAGGAATTTCTCCTCGCGCAGGATGACGATGTGGAAGGCGCCCGCGCAGAGCAGCGCGAACAGGATGATGCCCGAGAACGAGCCGATCTGGGCGCCGACGCCGGCCGCCGCCACGGTCGAGAACACATAGAGCGGGTTGCGGGTCATCGAATAGGGTCCGCCCGTCACCACCTCGGACGATTTGCGCCCGCCTATATAGAGCGTCGCCCAGAGGCGGCCGACGATGCCGAGGAAGATCAGCAGCACGCCGAACATCTCGATTGTTTCATGCACCGGCGTGTCGGGTGGGAAGGTCGACTGGCCGAAAAGCAGCGCCAGAAACAGCACCACCACGAGCACGGCAAGCACGAGCCGGCGCATCTGCTGGTAATTGCCCAGCCCGTATTTGAGTTCGTTGTCCAAGGGGTGTCCGATCGTCGAGGAGCTTAGCCGGCGATCGCGGCTTTAGCCGAGAAACAGGCGTCCCGCCGATCGCCGGGACGCTCTGCAAGACAATTCAGGCGGATTTGGAGCGCTGGCCACGCCTGACTTTATCGTGATCTCAGATGTTCAGCACACCTAGCGCGGCGCCAGCACCATCATCATCTGGCGGCCTTCGAGCTTCGGCTCGGCTTCGACCTTGGCGATGGTCGCCACTTCTTCGCGCACCTTGTTCAGAAGCTGCATGCCGAGCTCCATATGCGCCATCTCGCGGCCACGGAAGCGCAGCGTCAGCTTGACCTTGTCGCCTTCCTCGAAGAAGCGGCGAACCGCCTTCATCTTGGTCTCGTAGTCGTGGCTGTCGATGTTCGGGCGCATCTTGATCTCCTTGATCTCGATGACCTTCTGATTCTTGCGCGCCTCGGCCGCCTTCTTCTGGTTGGCGTATTTCAACTTGCCGAGATCGAGGATTTTTACGACGGGCGGCACCGCATTGGGCGATATTTCGACGAGATCGAGCCCTGCCTCTTCGGCGAGCAGCAATGCGTCGTTGATGGAAACATCACCGCGGTTCTGGCCTTCTGCGTCGATAAGCTGGACCCGGGGAACCCGGATATCACGGTTGGAGCGCGGCCCATCCTTGGTCGGCGCCGCTGCTTTGAAAGGTCTGCGAATGGTCGTGGTCTCCTTGGCCGTTTCGTTCCGGGTTTTGTCGGTCTGATGTGTGGACGCGTCAATGTGGTGAGCGCGCGGGCGGAGTCAATAGCACAGCATTGACAGAAAATCACCCTGATCGCGGGCCTGCACCAAACAAAGAGCATCGTGAGCACTTTTCGCCACGCCTGTGGCTGTGTCACAAGAACCCCGCGCCGAACAGGGCCCGAGGAAAAAGCCATGACCGCCACGCCCCCAGCCTTTCTGGATGTCGATGGATCGCGCATAGCAGTGCGCCATTCGACGGGTTCCACGCCGGGCATTGTCTGGCTGGGCGGCTACAAGTCGGACATGCTGGGCACGAAGGCTGAGACCCTGTCGGACTGGGCCGCGAGCGAAGGCCGGGCTTTCCTGCGCCATGACTATTCGGGCCATGGCGAGTCCGGCGGCGCCTTTGCCGACGGCACGATTTCGACATGGCTGTCGCAGAGCCTTGCCGTGTTCCGGAACTTCGCCAGGGGCAACCAGATCCTGGTCGGCTCCTCGATGGGCGCCTGGATCGCGCTGCGCATGGTGCAGGAATTGCGCAAGGCGGGTGATGCAAGCGTCGTCGGTCTGGTGCTGCTGGCGCCGGCGCCGGATTTTACCGCCGAACTGATCGAACCGGTGCTGACCAAGGCGCAGAAACGCGACCTCGCAAAGAAGGGGTTCTTTGCCGAGCCGTCGGACTATTCCCAGGAACCCTACATCTACACGCGCGCCTTGATCGAGGACGGGCGCGACAACCGGGTGATGACCGGCCCGATCGACACCCATTGCCCGGTTCACATCCTGCAAGGCCTGGCCGATGCGGACGTGCCGTCGAGCCATGCGCTGAAGCTGGTCAGCCTGCTGCCGGCCGATGATGTGACGCTGTCGCTGATCCCCGACGGTGACCACCGCCTGTCGCGGCCGCAGGATCTCGACATGCTGGTGCGGTCGGTCAGTGACATGGCCAAGCGGGGCTGATGAGCATGCGCCTTTCCATCCCGATCTCAGCCTTTGTCGCGGCCATCGTCGGCTTTGGCGGCACACTGGCCATTGTCATAGCCGCCGCCCATGCGGTCGGCGCGACGCAAATCCAGACAGCGAGCTGGGTGACGACCATCTGCCTTGCCATGGCAATCGAGAGCCTGTGGCTGTCCTGGCGCACGAAAATGCCCGTCATCACCGCATGGTCGACGCCGGGCCTGGCGCTGATGGCGGCGTCGAGCGGTTTTTCGATCGGCGAGGCCGTCGCCGCCTTCATCGTCACCGCCATCCTGTTGATCGCCACCGGCCTGTTCAAGCCGTTGACGCAGCTGATCTCCAGGATACCGCCCTCGGTTGCCTCCGGCATGCTGGCCGGCATCGTCGTCACCTTCGCCCTCAACGCGGTCAAGACCGTTCCCGTCGACCCTTGGCTGATCCTGCCGCTGATCGCGGCCTTCTTCATCATCCGCCTGTTCAACCCGGCGCTGTCGGTGCTGGCGGTGCTGATCGGTGGCGGTCTCGCCGCCTTCTTGACCGGCCGTGTCGGCGGCCTGCCGACACCGGAATTGTCGACGCTGACGCTGATCGCGCCCGATTTCACCGCCAAGGCGATGATCGGCCTGGCGCTGCCGCTCTACCTCGTCACCATGGCCTCGCAGAACCTGTCGGGCCTCGCCGTGCTGCGCGCCGCCGGCTACCACCCCGAGCCCGGTCCGCTGATCGGCGTCACCGGCTTGTTTTCGCTGCTGTCGGCGCCGTTTGGCGGCTCGACCACCAATCTGGCGGCGATTTCGGCGGCGATCTGCACCGGGCCGGACGTTCACCCCGACCCAGCCGAGCGCTGGAAAACCGGGCCGTTCTATGCGCTCGCCTATCTCATCTTCGCGATTTTCGGCGCCTCGCTGGTGGCGATCTTCGCCGTCCTGCCGCAGAGCCTGATCGTGCTGGTGGCAGGGCTCGCGCTGATGGCGTCGCTCGCCAACGCGCTGGCCATCGCATTGAAGGACGAGGGGCAGCGCATGGCCGCCACGGTCACTTTCGTCGTCACCGCCTCGGGGCTGACGCTGTTCGGCGTCGGCGCCGCATTCTGGGGGCTGATTGCCGGCCTGGTCGTGCTTTTCCTCGATACGCTCAAAAAGCGATAATCATTTCAGACCTTTGTCCGGTTTTGGCGGACATTGTCTTGAATCGCCGTTTTTGCCTTCCCATTTCGATTCCACGCAGCCGGTCCTGGCTGTCTCCAACCGAAGGAATGGGAGAAAATGAACACATCTGCATTGATCCGCCCGGCCTGGACGCCGGCGACCATCGCCTTGATGGTGATCGGCTTCATGGTGTTCTGGCCGCTCGGCTTCGCCATGCTCGCCTACATCATCTGGGGCGACCGGCTCGACGGCTTCAAGCGTGACGTCAACCGCGCGACCGACGGCATCTTCGCCGGCTGCCGCCGTGGTTCCGACAAGGCCGCGCGCTGGGGTCACGGCTCCGCCCGCACCGGCAACGTCGCTTTCGACGACTGGCGCGAAAAGGAACTTGAGCGCTTGAACGAAGAGCGCCGCAAGCTCGACGAGATGCTGACGCAGTTCGACGAGTATGCCCGCGAATTGCGCCGCGCCAAGGACCAGGACGAGTTCGATCGCTTCATGGCGAACCGCAACAAGTCGACTGCCCCGACGAAGACCGATCCGAGCACCGGAACGACCCCCACCAAGCGTGGCAAAGGTTCGAACCTGCTCGACGACTGAAGCCTAGCGACAGGGCCAAGGTATGATGACGGCGTCGCGTGAGCGGCGCCGTTTCTTTTTTGTTCTATTCGTTTTCTCGAATCGCGTATCGTCCCGCCATGACCATCGGATTCTTTCGCAATCTGACGAAGCCCAAACCCACGCCCGCCGTGGAGCGGGAATATTGTGTCGCCGGCCGCACGCTGCCGCTCAAGATCGTCGAGAGCGCCAGGGCGCGGCGCCTGACGCTGCGCATCGATTCCGGCGGCCAGGGCCTGCGCATCACCGTCCCGCCGGGCCTGCGCCGAGGCGAGGTGGACCGGTTCCTCGAGCGCCACCAGGACTGGCTGGAGCAGCGGCTGGCCAAGGTGCCGACCCGGCCGCAGGTGCGGCCCGGCATCAGGATCCCGATACGCGGCGTGCCGCACCGCATCGTCCATGAGCCGTTGAAGCGCGGCACCGTCACGGTGTCGCGTGACGAGCGCGGCCCGCTGCTGATCGTGCATGGCGACCGGATCCACCTGCCGCGCCGCATTGCCGACTTCTTGAAGCGCGAGGCCAAGAAGGAGATCGAAAAACTGGTGGTCAAGCACACCGGGGCGCTCGGCAAGCGTGCCAAGGCGATCCGCTACAAGGACACCTCCAGCCGCTGGGGGTCATGCACCTCGGAGGGCAACCTGTCCTTCTCGTGGCGCATCATGATGGCCCCGCAGCCCGTCATAAACTATCTCGTCGCCCATGAGGTGGCGCATCTCAAGGAGATGAACCACGGCCCGAAATTCTGGAAATTGTGCGAGAAACTCTGCCCCGACACCGACCGCTGCAAGGATTGGCTGAAGCGCAATGGCGGAGCGCTGCAGGCGATCATGTTCGAGTAGGCTGCCTCAATCGTCGTTCGCCGCATTGAGCTCATCCGGCCGCAGCCCTTCGTCGCCATGATGCGGCCAGGGCAGGAAGTGGCGGTCGAAGGCGTCGCTGCCGAAATAGTCCAGTGCCCGGTGCGCCTCGGCGCCGTTGAAGGCGGCCTTGTCTATCAGGTGGGCGATGACCTCGCGCGCCTGCACGATCTTCTGCCTCAATTCGGCAACGGTTCTGTCGGCCATGATTGTGCTCCCGCCTGGCATTCACTCCATCCATAGGTAGTGCCTTTGGCGTTGCCGGCAAACAGCATGCTTTTTCTCGACTCTTGGCGCGTTTCATGCCAATTCCCGCGTCATGGCGCTCGACATCAAGATCTGCGGCTTGAAGACCGACCAGGCAATGGCCGCAGCCCTTGCCGGCGGTGCCAGCCATGTCGGCTTTATTTTCTTTGCCAAGAGCCCGCGCTATCTCGAACCGGCCGAGGCCGGTCGTCTGCGCGAAGCCGCGCGCGGCAAGGCCTTGGCCGTCGCCGTGACGGTTGACGCCGTCGACGCCTTCCTGGACGAGATCGTCGCCAAAATGCAGCCCGACATGCTGCAGCTGCACGGTTCGGAAACACCCGAGAGAGTGGCCGAGGTCAAGGCCCGCCATGGCCTGCCGGTGATAAAGGCACTGCCGCTCAGCGAGGCTGCCGATCTCGACCGGATAAGGCCTTTCATCGGCGTCGCCGACCGGTTCCTGTTCGACGCCAAGCCGCCAAAAGGTTCCGAGCTGCCGGGCGGCAACGGCATCACCTTCGACTGGCGCATTCTCGCCGGCCTTGACGCCGGCGTCGATTACATGCTTTCCGGGGGGCTCAACGCCGCCAACATCAGCGATGCTCTTCGCCTTGCCAATCCGCCCGCAATAGACATTTCCTCGGGCGTGGAAAGCGCGCCGGGCGTCAAGGATCCGGCGCTGATCGAACAGTTTTTCCGGGCCGTCAGGGCAGCACGCGACGATCGCGCCGCCTGAATAACTCTTTCAAACCAGGAGATCGGCGATGAACAAGCCGGCGACACCCAATTCCTTCCGCACCGGTCCCGACGAACAGGGCATGTTCGGCATCTTCGGCGGTCGTTTCGTTGCCGAAACGTTGATGCCATTGATCCTCGACCTCGAACGGCACTGGAACGAGGTCAAGAACGATCCGGAGTTCAGGGCTGAACTGACGGATCTTTCGACCCACTATGCCGGGCGGCCATCGAAACTCTATTTCGCCGAAGGCCTGACCAGGCATCTTCGCGAGGTTTCCGCGGCGAAGGGCCTCGGCGGCGGCGCAAAGGTCTATTTCAAGCGCGAGGACCTGAACCACACCGGTTCGCACAAGATCAACAACTGCCTCGGCCAGATCCTGCTCGCCAAGCGCATGGGCAAGAAGCGCATCATCGCCGAGACCGGCGCCGGCCAGCACGGCGTCGCGTCCGCCACCGTCGCCGCCCGCTTCGGCTTTCCCTGCGTCGTCTACATGGGCGCCACCGACGTCGCCCGCCAAAGCCCCAACGTCTTCCGCATGAAGCTGCTCGGCGCCGAAGTGCGGCCGGTGACAGCCGGTCACGGCACGCTGAAGGACGCCATGAACGAGGCCCTTCGCGATTGGGTGACCAATGTCGAGGATACCTACTACCTGATCGGCACCGCCGCCGGCCCGCATCCCTATCCGGAACTGGTGCGCGACTTCCAGTCGGTCATCGGCACGGAGGCGCGCGCGCAGATCCTCGAGCAGGAAGGCCGGTTGCCGGATACCATCATCGCGGCTGTCGGCGGCGGCTCCAATGCCATCGGCCTGTTCCATCCCTTCCTTGACGACAAGGAGGTCCGCATCATCGGCATCGAAGCCGGCGGGCGCGGCCTCGACGGCATCGAGCATTGCGCCTCGATGAACGCAGGCGCGCCGGGCGTGCTGCACGGCAACCGCACCTACCTCCTGCAGAATGCCGACGGCCAGATCATGGACGGCCATTCGATCTCGGCCGGCCTCGATTATCCCGGCGTCGGCCCCGAACATTCCTGGCTGCGCGACTCCGGCCGCGTCGACTATGTGCCGATCCTCGACGACGAGGCGCTGGAGGCCTTCAAGCTGACGACCCGCGTCGAAGGCATTATCCCGGCGCTGGAATCCGCCCACGCCATTGCCCACGCGGTGAAGATCGTGCCCGCCATGGACAAGGACCAGATCGTCATCGTCAACCTGTCCGGCCGTGGCGACAAGGACGTGCACACGGTTGCCTCGATGCTGGGCATGGAGATCTGATCATGGTGACCCGCATCGACCGCCGCATGGCAAAACTGAAAGCCGAGGGCCGCCCGGCGCTCGTCACCTATTTCATGGGCGGCGATCCCGACTACGACACCTCCTTGTCGATCATGAAGGCGCTGCCCAAGGCCGGCGCCGACGTCATCGAGCTCGGCATGCCGTTTTCCGATCCGATGGCCGACGGCCCGGCGATCCAGGCGGCAGGCCTGCGCGCGCTGAAAGGCGGCCAGACGCTGGTCAAGACGCTGAAGATGGCGTCGGACTTCCGCTCCGGTGACAATGAAACGCCGATCGTGCTGATGGGCTATTACAACCCGATCTACATCTACGGCGTCGACCGGTTCCTCAAGGACGCCATCGCCAGCGGCATCGATGGGCTGATCGTCGTCGACCTGCCGCCGGAAATGGACGAGGAACTCTGCATTCCGGCGCTGAAAGCCGGCATCAACTTCATCCGGCTGGCGACGCCGACCACCGACGACAAGCGCCTGCCCAAGGTGCTGCAGAACACGTCGGGTTTCGTCTACTACGTGTCGATGACCGGCATCACGGGCTCGGCGCTCGCCGACACCGGCAAGGTGGCGGCGGCGGTCCAGCGCATCAAGGGCCACACCGACCTGCCGGTCTGCGTCGGCTTCGGCGTCAAGACCGCCGAGCAGGCGCGCGTGATCGGCGCCAACGCCGATGGCGTCGTCGTCGGCACCGCGATCGTCAACGCGGTCGCCAACGTGCTGGGGCCGAAGGGCGAAAAGACCGCCGACCCGGCCGAGGCCGTCGCCACGCTGGTCAGCGGGCTGGCGCAAGGCGTGCGCTCGGCCCGCCTTGCTGCCGCCGAATAGTTTCCCTACCTCTGGTCTTGTGCATGTCGTTCTCCCGCGTGGCCTGCACTAACTCTTCGTCAGGACAGGAGCCGAAGCGATGAACTGGATCACCAATTACGTTCGCCCGAAGATCAATTCGATGCTCGGCCGGCGCACCGACATGCCCGAGAATCTCTGGATCAAGGATCCCGAGACCGGTGAGATGGTGTTCCACAAGGACCTGGAGTCCAATCAGTTCGTCATCCCGTCCTCCGGCCACCACATGAAGATCTCGGCCAAGGAGCGGCTGAAATACTTCCTCGATGACGGCAAGTACGAGCAGCTCGAAAACCCCAAGGTGGTGCAGGACCCGCTGAAGTTCCGCGACGAGAAGCGCTACACCGACCGGTTGAAGGACGCCAAGGCCAAGACCGGCCTGGAAGATGCGATCGTCAACGCGCTGGGCACCGTCGAGGGCCTGCCGGTGGTGGTGACGGTGCAGGACTTCGCCTTCATGGGCGGCTCGCTCGGCATGGCGGCGGGCGACGCCATCGTGCACGCTTTCGAGGTCGCCTTGCAGCGCAAGCGGCCGCTGATCCTGTTTGCCGCCTCCGGTGGCGCCCGCATGCAGGAAGGCATTTTGTCCCTCATGCAATTGCCGCGCACCACGGTCGGTGTGGACCGGCTGAAGGAAGCCGGCCTTCCCTACATCGTCGTGCTGACCAATCCGACCACCGGCGGCGTCACCGCTTCCTACGCCATGCTGGGCGACGTGCACATCGCCGAACCCGGCGCGCTGATCGGCTTTGCCGGGCCGCGCGTCATCGAACAGACCATCCGCGAAAAACTGCCGGACGGCTTCCAGCGCTCCGAATATCTGATGGAGCATGGCATGGTCGATATGGTGGTGTCGCGGCTGGAACTGCGCCAGACCATCTCACGGCTGCTGAAGATGCTGCTCAAGATGCCGGAAGAGCAAAAGCCGCTGCAGCCGGAAATCCTGCCGCCGGCGGTGGTCTCCGCCGAGGCACGGCCGCAGGCCTGACGCGACACGACACGCCGCGACCGTGATTGCACGAGGGCAGTCGCGCGCTGTAGCCTTCTGATTGCCATGGCCATTCCGGAATCGATTCTGGTTCTCGGGCCATGCTCGGGGAATCTGTCATGACGACGCTCGCCGCCGACCGCGAAATCGAAGCCCTGATGGCGCTTCACCCGAAAGGCTTCGACCTTTCGCTCGACCGCATCACGCGGCTCTTGGAGCGGCTTGGCAACCCGCAGGATCTGCTGCCGCCGGTCATCCATATCGCCGGTACCAACGGCAAGGGCTCCTGCGCCGCCTTCTCGCGGGCGCTGCTTGAGGCTTCCGGCCGTCTCGTCCACGTCCACACCTCGCCGCATCTGGTCAGCTGGCACGAGCGCTACCGGCTTGCCGCCGAGGGTGGCGGCAGGCTGGTCGACGACGATGTCTTCGCCGAGGCCATCGCCCGTGTCGCCAAGGCCAATGACGGCCAGAAGATCACCGTCTTCGAGATCCTCACCGCCGTCACCTTCATCCTGTTTTCCGAACACCCGGCCGAAGCCGCCATCATCGAGGTCGGCCTCGGCGGCCGCTTCGACGCCACCAATGTCGTGGAGAGGCCCGCCGTGTCGGTGATCATGCCGGTGTCGATGGACCATGAGGCCTATCTCGGCGACCGGGTCGAGCTGATCGCCGCCGAAAAGGCCGGCATCATGAAGCGCGGTTGCCCGGTGGTGATCGGCGCGCAGGAAAGCGAGACGGCGCTGCAGGTGCTGATCGAAACCGCCGAGCGGCTGGAATGCCCGACCTTCGTCTACGGCCAGGATTTCCTCGCCTTCGAGGAAAACGGCCGCATGGTCTATCAGGACGAGGACGGGCTGATGGACCTGCCGCTGCCGCGCCTGCCCGGGCGCCACCAGGTCGCCAACGCGGCGGCGGCGATCGCCGCGGTCAAGGCAGCCGGCTTCGAGATCAGCCACCGCGTCGTTCGGTCGGCAATATTTGTTGTAGATCGTGNGGCGCAGGGCCGGCTGGCGGAGCTGGCGCCAAGGGGCGCCGACATCTGGCTCGACGGCGGTCACAATCCGGGCGCCGGCGTGGTCGTTGCCGAGGCACTGGCCGAACAGGAAGAAAAGAACCCGCGTCCGCTGTTTCTCATCTCGGGCATGATCAACACCAAGGACCAGAGTGGCTATTTCCGTGCCTTCAAGGGCCTCGTCCGGCATGTCTACACCGTGCCGGTGAATACGAGCGATGCCGGCGTGCCGAATGACGAACTGGCGATCCGCGCCACGGAAGCCGGGTTGACGGCCGAGCCGATGAGTTCCGTCGCCAACGCGCTGATGCTGCTGCGCGACACCTGGGACGGCCCGCCGCCGCGTATCCTGATCGGCGGCTCGCTCTACCTGGCCGGCGCGGTGTTGGACGAGAACGGCACGCCACCGACCTGAGGCCATTCACTGCGAGGAGCCAGTCATGATCAAGGTCAAGCAGCTCGCCCATGTCTGCATCTTCGCGCATGACCTGGAAGCGACGCGGAGCTTCTATCGCGACGTGCTCGGCCTCGACACGCAGTTCAATTTTCTGCGCGACGGCAAGGTGTTCGGGTTCTATCTCAATTGCGGCGGCCGCAGCCATGTCGAGGTGTTCCAGAAGGATGGCACTGCATACAGCGAGCAGAACCAGATCAACCACTTATGCCTTGAGGTGGAAAACATCGACGCGGCGATTGCCCATATCAAGTCAAAGGGCATCGAGGTCACGGCCAAGAAACACGCATGCGACAGCACCTACCAATCCTGGATCCGCGATCCCGACGGGGTGAAGATCGAGCTGTTTGAATACACCGACGAAAGCGCGCAATTCGTCGGCGGCGACCGCATCGCCGACTGGTGATCGCTCAGCGGTGCGACCGGCTTATTTCAGCTCGACCTCGATAAACGCGTATTCGCCCTCATTGGCGTTGATGACGTCGTGTTCGACACCCTCCTTGCGGAAATAGGGCGAGCCCTTCTTCATTTCGGCGAAGGATTCGCCATCCTTGGTCACCAGTTTCACCTTGCCGTCCATCAGCGGCACCACGACATAGTCGTGGCCATGGCGGTGCCAGCCGGTGTTGTCGCCCGGCTGGAAGCGGTATTCGGTGACGATGACGCGCTCATTGTCGATGAAGACAGTGGCCTTGGCGGATCCGGTCATGACGTTCTCCCTGCTTCTGCTGCCAACAGAAGACATGGCGTGCCTGCACGCGAGGGCCAGTACACGTCACCGATGACGCCAACAAAAAGCCCGACACGAGGCCGGGCTTTTCAATCCGAATTTTTCCGGGGGTCAGGCCAGGCTGCCATTGATCCAGTGCGACAGCGCGGTCTTGGGCGCGGCACCAACCTTCATGTCGGCCACTTCGCCGCCCTTGAAGATCATCAGCGTCGGGATCGAGCGCACGCCGAACTGCGCGGCGAGTTCGGGGTTCTCGTCGATGTTGAGCTTGGCGATCTTCACTTTAGCGCCAAGTTCGGTGGCGATGTCTTCGAGCGCCGGGGCGATCATCTTGCAGGGACCGCACCATTCCGCCCAGAAATCGACCACCACCGGTACGTTGGCGTTTAGCACATCGGCCTGGAAATTGCTCTTGTCGACCTTGACCGTAGTCATGCGGAAAATCCTTTCGAAAGTTTTCGTCCCACCAAATGTGGTGGTTATCGCGCCCTTCTTCAAGCAGGTCTTGTGTCACGCTCCCGTGAGTCGGGCAAGGGCATCATCCATGGCCCTGGCCGGCAGTTCGATCAGCCGTGGCGCTTCGGTGAACAGCAAGGCCGCCTTGACCTCGCGCCCTGGATAAAGCGGCTGCAAGAGGGCGCGATAGAGCGCCAACTGCAGCAGATAGGCCGGCGGGACCTCCGCCAGGGAGGCGGGCGCAGGCCGGTTGGTCTTGTAGTCGACGATCGACACCGCGTCCGCTGTCACCGCCAGCCGGTCGATCTTGCCCGAAATCGAGCGCGTTTTACCCCTTACCTCCAGGCTGCCCATGATCGCGACCTCGGCGCGCGAGGATGGCGCAAACAGCTGGCCGAGATGGGGGTCGGCAAGGATGGCGGTGACCGACGCCAAGGCTTTTTCGCGCTCTGCCGGCGGCCATTCCGCACCCGTTCGCGCGAGGTAGCGTGCCGCCGCGCCCTCCCGTTGGTCCTCGGCAATGCCGGGCAGCATTTGCAGCAATTTATGCAGCGCGAGCCCGCGCAGCACGGCAAATCCTGGCTCGGCATCGGCATCGAGCACCGGCGAAGCTTTGTCGACCACCGTTTCCTTGCCTTCTTCGATCAGCGCCGAGGCGCCGGACGGTGACAGGGGGCGCGGCAGATCCTCGAAGGGCGGCAAGGGCCGAAACAGGTTCGCCGGCAAAGGGCCGAAAGCATCGGTCTGGCGCCTCTGTTCGACAGCGCTTGGCGCGACCGGGGGCAGCTCGGTGACATGGAAACGGTACACCGGCTCGCCGCCGGCAGGATGCGCACGCTGTTCGCTCTCCGGCGCCCCGATCAGCGCACGGCTGACGATCGAATGCCAGGTGCCGGTGTTCGGCGCCCGCTTGCCGTGATAGCCGCAGACGATCAGCCGGTCCTCGGCGCGGGTCATGCCGACATAGAGCAGCCGGCGGTATTCGTCGTCGGCGAGTTCGCGGGCCCGCGCCGCCGCCGCCTTCGAGAAGCCGTTCGCGACATCGCTGGCCGAACGCCAGAGATAACCCTTGCCGGCCCAGCCGGAGCCCTCGAACGGCATCAGGCGTGGCAAATGCTGGTCGCTGAACGGGGCGGAGCCACCGTCGACCAGGAACACGACAGGCGCTTCCAGGCCCTTGGCGGCATGCACGGTCATGACGCGGACCTCGTCGCGGGTCTGGTCCATCTCGCGCTTGATCTCGGGTCCGGCATTTTCCAGCGTCGACAGGAAGGCTTCCAGCCCGGGCAGGCCGGTTCGTTCCTCGGCAAGGCAGAAACTCAGGAACTCATCGAGAATGTCGCCGGCTTCCGGGCCGAGCCGGGCGATCATCTTGCGGCGCACGCCATCACGTGCCAGGAGGCCGGCATAAAATTCGAACACCGGCTCGAAGGCGGCCTCATCGGTCCAGATGTCGAGTTGGGCGACGACTAGCGCCAGCGCTTCGCTTTCGCCGGCATGCTGGCGCAGCGACGCGGCCAGCGACAGGCCGGGCGCTCGTTGCGCTGCCAGCGCAAAAAGCGTCTCCTCCGGCAGGTCGAAGATCGGGCTGCGCAGCACGGCGGCGAGCGACAAATCGTCCTGCGGCTGGATGAGGAGGCGGCCGAGCGCGATCAGATCCTTGACCGCGATGTGGCCGGGCAAGCTCAGCCGGTCGGCGCCGGCGACCGGAATGTCACGGCGCTTGAGCGCCCGGGTCAGCGCATGGACGAAGCTGTCGCGCTTGCGCACCAGCACCAGCACGTCGCCCGGCCGCAGCCGCTTGCCGCGGCCCTCGATGATCTCGCCGTTGCCGATCCAGCCGGCAATCGTGGCCGCGACATTCTCGGCAACCCGCACCGCCGGCGCGTGGGCGTGGTCGATCGCCTGCGTCCAATCATCGGGCTCGTCGACGATATCGGCACCGATCGACGGCCACACCTCGACATAGCCCGGCGCGTCGGTGCGGATCGCCTTGTGGCTCAGCGGGTCGGGATCGTGGCTGATGCCGCGCCGAACGACAGGATCGGCAAACACGCGGTCGACGGCGGAAAGCACATCGTCGGTCGAGCGGAACGACCAGGTCAGCTTGAGGTCGGCGAAAGACGCCTCGGCATCGCGCACCCGCCCGGCGAACAAGAGCCGGCTGTCGGCGAAGGAATCCGGGGCCGCACCCTGGAAGGAATAGATCGACTGCTTCTCGTCGCCGACGGCGAACACCGTGCGGTGGACACGGTCGCGGGCGCCGAAGCCGGCGAAAAATTCTTCCGCCAGCCGCTTCACCACCTCCCATTGATCCGGGCTGGTGTCCTGCGCCTCGTCGAGCAGGATGTGGTCGATGCCCTGGTCGAGCTTGTATTGCACCCACGGGCCGGCATCGGGCCGCGCCAGGAGGTTGACCGTGCGGGTGATCAAATCGTTGAAGTCGAGAAAGCCGCGGCCGCGCTTCAGCACCTCGTAGCGGGCGATCAGCCAGTCGGCGATGGTCAGCGCGGCAGCCGTGCCTTCCAGCATCCGGAACAGCGCCAGCCGGTCGACGGTCTCGATGATGGCGCTGGATGCCGACAGGTAACGCTCGGCCAGATCCGGCAGCCGGTCGGTCAGCGCTTTCTTGAAGGCCTTTGCCGGATCGTAGGGATCGCCATCGGTCTTGAGGAAGGCCCTTGCAAGCTGCTGCAGGCGGCGAACCGGATCGGTCTCGGCAAAGGCCTGGCGCGCATAGGGCAGGATGTTGTTCAGCACCGACCGGGCGTCGGTGGATTCGGCGGCCTGGGCAAAGCCGGTGAAATAGTCCGGCAGGAAGCCGGGCAGCGGCCAGGCCGAGGCCGCTATGCCCTCGGCGGTCTGGCCAGGGCGAAAATGGAATTCATCGAACAAGGGCTGGAAGCCGTCACGCCCGACCGCTTCGAGGAAAGGACGCAAGCCGTCGCGCTTGCGCACGATCTCGCCCAGCAAGGCATCGAGCCCGGCTTCGCCGCCGCGCTCCAGTACGGTTGCGAAGGCCTCGGTCAAATCCGCGTCACCGGCGGCCGAAATCATCTCCCGGCGCGCGGCGGCAAAGAGCGACGCTTCCATCTGGCTGTCCAGCATCTCGAAATGGGCCGGGATGTTGGCTTCCAGCGGGAACTGGTGGAGCACGGATTCGCAGAAGGCGTGGATGGTCTGGATCTTCAGCCCGCCCGGCGTCTCCAGCGCCTCGGCGAACAGGCGCCGGGCGCGGCGCATGGTGTCGCGGTCGGGCCGGCGGCCTTCCAGCGCTTCGATCCTGGCGGCGAGGTCCGGGTCGCCGAGGGATGTCCATTCCGACAGCGTCGAGAACACCCGGTTCGACATGTTGGCGGCCGCGGCGCGCGTGTAGGTCAGGCACAGGATCTTCGACGGATCGGTGCCGTTGAGCAGCAGCCGGATGACGCGCTGGGCCAGCACATGGGTCTTGCCGGAGCCGGCGTTGGCCGACACCCAGGCGGAGTTCTGGGGATCGGCTGCACGGGCCTGGCTGGTCGCGGTGTCGCTCGGGATGGGATAGGCCTTCTTCATGCCTCCCCTCCCTCGTCACCGGCATCGCCGCCGGCCGACCATTCGAGCACGCGGGCGAGGTGATCGTAGTCGCCATCGGTCTCGCCTTCGCGAAACGGCAGCGCCCGCGACAGATAGCCGGTCTTCGGGTCGGCATAATGGATCAGCAGCTTTTCCAGCCGTGCCCAGGCTTCTTCCGCCAGATCGGAAGCGGTTCGCGGCTGGCGATTGTGCTCGAGAATGGACTCTTCGAACACCTCGCCGTTGGGCTTCAGCCTGATGAAGGCCAATTGCGAGGGCTCGCATGCGCCCAGATCCTTGAAGGCCCCGCGCCTGAGCAGTGCGCCTTCGAGCGCCAGCTGCGGCGCCAGCAGCGTGTGTGCCTGTGCCTTGGAGGGCGAGGAGCCGGTCTTGTAGTCCAGTATGTCGGCCATGCCGCCGGCCAGCAGGTCGACGCGGTCGGCATAGCCGGACAGCGTCACGCCGGACTGGCCGACGACGGTTTTTCCGGCGCGTTCCTCGGCATGCCGCCGTATCACCGCGTCGGCGCGGGTGCGCTCCCATTCGACGATGTTGGCGGCGAGTTTTTCGAAGCGCGGCCACCACACCGCCTCGACATCGGGCGGCAGGGCGGCCTCGGCAAAACAGGCGCGCCCGGCAGCGATAAGGCCGGCAAGCGCGTCTGGCGCGCGCGGGTCGGCCACGCTGGAGGAGAACAGGTGGAGAATGGCGTGGAACAGCGTGCCGCGCTCGGCCGCACCGGGATCGCGGATGAGCGGCTCGAGCGGCATCAGGCCGAGGATCCGCCTGGCATAGACGGCGTAGGGGTCGCGGCGCAGGGTCTCGATCTCGGTGACGGAGAAGTGCGTCGGGCGCACCGACAGCGGCGGCTTGGGCTGCGGCCGTGGTGCGAAATCTTGCTTAGGCCCGGTATCCAGCGCACGCGCCCAAGCGAGCAGCTCGTCGCCTCGCCGGCGCAGTGTTGCCGCCTGGTCGTTGCCGATGAAGGTCAGCAGCCGCTGCAGCCAGCGTGATGGGACCGCCGGTGCGTCGCCGGAACGCGCCGAGCGCGCCAACAGCACTTGTCTCGCGCCCATCGCCATCTGGAAATCATGAGCGGCAAGGCCGATGCGCCGTTCGGGAGGCTCGAGGTCGATGCCGGTCTTCATCAGCCGCGACATGAAGCGGTCGCTCTCGGGCTTGCGCGGCCACACGCCTTCGTTGAGCCCCCCGATGACCAGCGTGTCGACATCCTGCAGGCGTGCTTCCAGCGCGCCCCAGATGGCGATGTTCCGGTCGGTGCCTTGTGCCGGCTTGACCGTTTCGGGTGCGATCAGCGCGTCCATCACGTCGGGCCACTCGTTCGCCGCGAACGACAGCGTTGCCGGAGCCGCGACCAGCCCGCGCAGCAATTCGGCGAGTTTTTCGCCGGCATCGCCGGCGTAGAGTTCGCCAAGCCCGCCATCGGCGGCACGGCCGAGATCCTCCAGCGCCATCACGCTGGCTTCGACCAGCGCGGCAAGGTCGGCGGTCGCCTGGCCGCGAAACGCTGCAAGCGGCGCCAGCGTTCGGTTGAGACGTTCGAGCAAATCCCGCGCGCTTTCAATGGCGCGCACGGTCAGCCGCGCAACCCAGAAGGGCGGCCGGCTGCCTTCGCCGAGGTTGGTGAGGCGGGCCTCGAACAAGTCCGGCAGCAAAGCGATGTCGGGGCGGCCGGTGCCGCCGCGCAGCGCCACCAGTTCGACCAGTTCCGCCGCATGGCGCACGTCGGCTCTCGGCAGACCCAGGCAGACCAGGGGATGCTTGAGCAGGGACAAGAGGCCGACCGGATCGCCTGGCCGGAACACCGCTTCGAGCGCCAGCCTGAGCAGGCTTGCCGCCGGGCTGTTGGCGAGCGGCGTGCCGCCGGAATCATCGGCGACGACGCCGAAGCGCTTGAGTTCGACCGAGACGCGTCGCGCCAGTGCACGGTCGCCGGTGACGAGAGCCGCCCTTTGGCCCGGTTCTTCGACCGCCTGCTTGAGCGCGACGGCGATGGCTACGGCCTCGTCGCGTTCGCTGGCGGCTTCGAGCAGCGTCACGTCCGCGAAGGCGCCGGCAATGTCTGGCGCCGAAAATGCGTTACGCGTCTCGGCCCACAATTCGGTGGTTTCGGCCGGCCGCAGCGCCTCGCCGACAAGGGCCGCGCGAAGCGCAAGCCGGGGTTCGGCCACGCCGATCTCGTCGACATCGCCGCGCAGCACGCCGATCTTGCCGATCAGCCTGGCCAAGCCATATTGCGGATGGCCGAGCACGGCCGGCCGCGCGCCGGGTGCGACAAGCGCCTGGAAGGACGCTTCGTCCAGCGTCCGGTCGAGCCCGGGCAGCATGATGGCGCCGCCGGGCAATCGGGCAATCGCGGCAAGCAGTTCAGCCGTCGCGGGTATCGAACCGGTCGACCCTGCGGCGATCACCGGCCCGGCGGGCGGATTGCGCCGCAGCCGCGCGGCTTCCGCCCTAATCAGCGCGCTGCGATGCGCGGCCGGATTGGAGCGGTCTTGCTCTTCGAGGAATTTCGGCCAGGCATCGGTGACGATGCCGAGGAACTCAAGCGTCACCTGCCACCATCCGGCAAGATTGCCGGTCACCAGGCCTTCAAGCTTCGCCCAGTCCGTGCCTTCCGTCTCGATCTCGTCCATCAGCCCCGCGAGATCGCGCGCCAGCCAGATCGCGTCGGCAGTCGAGGCCGGGATGACGATCTCCTCGGAGAAAAGTTTGGCCACATGGGCCGGCAGCCGGCGTTTCCAGGCGCGCACCAGCGGCGTCAGCAGCAACAGCCGTTCGGTCGCCCCGATCGGTGGCGCAAGATCGATTGCCGCCGACGGCTCTGCCTCGAAAGCGGCTTCGTCCTCGTCGAATTCGCCGAGCGGCCGGATGACCGGCAGGATCGCCGAACCGCCGCCGCCGCGCGCCTTCAGGCTGTCGACGAAGACGCCGCGCAAGGCCCGCGCCGCGCGGCGCGTCGGCACATAGATGGTGACGTCGGCCAAAGCGAGCGGATCGCCATCGAAGCGAAACCCTGGAACCAGTCGGCCGGCAAGCAGCGCCTCGGCCAGCGTCGGCAGGAACGGCGCACCGGAGGGAATGGAGAAAACGCGGCTTGGGCCGCTCATTGCGACTCGTATAGCGCGCCGGCGACTGCTGCTTCGGCGAGCGGGATGGCATCGGGCGTGCCGACGGTGATCCAATGACCGTGCATCGGCATGCCGAACAGGCGGCCGGCTGCAATGGCTTTGTCGAAATAGGCGTTGAGCGAATGCGGTTCGGTCGACGCATTCTTGAACAGACGCGGATGGATGATCGCCGCGCCGGCATAGATCAGGCCCGCCGGGTCTCCTTTCGAACGCCGCAAGGCGCCGTCTGGCGCCACGAGGAAGTCGGTGGAGCCGCAATGTCCGGTCGCCTGATGGAGATCCGCCAGCATCAGCAGAATATCCATTTTCGCCGCGTCCCATGCAAGGGCGAGGCGGCCGAGATTGAGCGGACCATGATCGATCCAGAACGTGTCGGCGTTGAGGATGTAGAAGGGCTGCGCGCCTAGTTGCGGCAGCGCCTTGACGATGCCGCCGGCAGAATCGAGCAGCCGCTCGCTTTCATCGGAGATGATGATGCGCGGCACATGGCGTTGAGCGACATGGGCGACGATCTGTTCGTGGAGATAGTGGACGTTGACCACGGCCTTGCCGACACCGGCGGCGGCCAGGCTGTCGAGACCCCAGTCGAGCAAGGTCTTGCCGGCGACCCGGACCAGCGGCTTGGGGATGGTGTCGGTGATCGGCCGCATGCGCTTGCCGAGCCCGGCGGCGAGTACGATCGCAGTGTCTGGTCTCGCTGTCACAGCGCACGTTCCTCCAGCAGCCCGTGCGCATCGTAGAACTCCCGCAGGCTGCCGAGCGCGGGGTGGGACAGTGCCCGGCGCAGATAGTCGCGGATGCGCGGCAGGTGCTTCAGATAATAGGGTTTGCCGTCGCGCTTTTCGAGCCGCACGAAAATGCCGAGGATCTTGGAATTGCGCTGCGCGGCCATGATTGCATAGGATTCCAGGAAGCTCGCCTCGTCGAAGGCGCCCGCCGCATGGCGCGCCGCGACGTAGGCATCGAGCGTCTTTCGCTCGATCGCGGGCGATATGGTGACGCGGGCATCCATGGCAAGCGACGCCAGATCATAGGCTGAAGGCCCGATCAGCGCATCTTGGAAATCGACGATGCCCAGCCGGTCATGGCCGGAGCGGTCGCCGCGCCAGATGATGTTGGGCGAATGGAAGTCGCGCAGCATCAGCGTGTATTCACTGGCCCGCAGCCGGTCGAAAAGCGCGTTCCACTCCCTGGTATAGCCGGCGCGCAAATCGTCGCTTGGCGGATTGCCCGATATCGCCGGCACGTACCAGTCGACCAGCAGGTCGGCCTCGATCATCATCGCGGCGCGGTCGAATGGCGGTACGGTATGGAACCTGCCCGGCCCGGCTTCTAGGCGATGCGGCCAGGTCTTGCCATGCATCATGGCCAGCAGTTCGGCGGCCGCCGCGTAGCGCTCCGCCAGCGGCGCGCCATCCCCGCCGAGAAACCCTTCCGAACCGAGATGTTCGATGAGCAGGAATCCTTGGTCCTGGTCCTCGGCATGGATTTCGGGAACGCTGATGCCGCCGGCCTTCAAGGCATGGTCGATGGCGACGAAGGCCGACACCGACTGGGCGGTGTGGGCGATCACCGCATAGGGCTTGCCGTCGCGCACCGGCGGGCCGAGCACCAGCCGCGGCGAGTTCATCAGCACCCGCGGCTCCTGGCCGGCAAGCGACACGATCTCATAGGAACGGGCAGAGGCATCGCCGATGAAATGGCGACGTTGTGCCTCGCCCCAGCCGGCGCTTTCCAGAAAACCGCGCATGGCCAGCGACCGTGCCGCGCGGTCGAAGGCCGCCCCTTGCCCCGACAATCGTGCCAGCCGGCCTTCGCCATGCTGGACAAGCTCGATCAACAGCGATGCCTTGGGCAGATAACCCTCTGCCCGTTCAGGCCATTCGACCAGGGCGGCCCCTTGCGTCAGCGCTTCGTCGAAACCGAGTTCGTCGAGTTCGGCCGCCGAGGACAGGCGGTAGAGATCGAAATGATGGACTGGAATGCGCGTGTCGTAGCTTTGCACCAGGGTGAAGGTCGGGCTCGGCACGTCGAGACCGGCATCGTCCGCCAGCGTCCGGATCAGGGCCCGCGCCAGCGTCGACTTGCCGGCGCCGAGATCGCCCTTGAGCGCCAGCACGTCGCCCGCGCGCAGCGCCAGCGCCAGGTCCTGGCCCAGCCGCGCCGTCTCTGTCTCGTCAGCGAGCAAACGCTCCAGTACCGGGGCCGTCATCGAAGCGCGCTACTCGGCCGCGGCGCGGATGCCGGGCATGTCGGGGAAAGTGCAGATGACGGTCGTGCCCTTGTCCTTGCCGGTTTCGATGCGGACGCCGCCGCCATGCAGCTCGACAAAGCTCTTGACGATCGACAGGCCGAGCCCGGCGCCGCGCCGGCGGCCGCCATTGGCGCGCGGCTCGAAGCGGCGGAACACCGAATCGAGCACATCGGGCGGCATGCCGGGCCCGTCGTCATGAACCGAGAATTCCACGCCGTCCGCCAGATGGCGGCAGGCGAGCCGGATGGTGCTGGCCTCCGGCGCATAGTTGGCGGCGTTGCTGAGCAGATTGTAGAGGATCTGGCGGATGCGGGTCTCGTCGCCGTGGAACGTCTTGGGCGCAGCCTTGGCATCGACCTCGAGCCGGATCGAATGTTCCTGCAACCGGTCGGCAACCAGTTCGGCGGCCGCTGCGATGGTGCGGTCGACATGCACCTCGGAAATGTCGAGCTGCATGATGCCGGCATCCACCGTCGCGAGGTCCAGTATGTCGTTGACGATGGTCAGCAGCACCGAGGACGAAGAACCGACATGCTCGACATATTCGCGCTGCTTTTGCGTCAAGGGCCCGGTCGTCGGCAGCGAGAGCAATTCGGTGAAGCCGATGATGTTGGTCAGCGGCGAACGCAGCTCGTAGGACACGTGCTGGACGAAGTCGTTCTTGAGCTGGTCGGACTTTTCCAGCGCCTCGTTCTTGTCCTTCAGCGCGCGTTCGACACGGACGCCGTCGGTGACGTCGACGAAGGTCATCATCACCTGCCCGTTGGGCAACGGGATCATGGCGTAGCGCAGCACGGTGCCGTTGTTGAGTTCGGTCTGGCCGTGGCGGTCGCGGCGTTCGTCGTCGAAGCCGGTGATGGCGGCGACGAAGCTGGGCCAGGGACTGTCCACCGCTTGCCGGTCGCAAAGATCGCGTATGGTGGAAACGTGCACATTCGGCTTGGTCGCTTCGGCATCCAGCCTCCACAGGGTGGCGAAGGCCGGGTTCGACAGCCGAAGCTTGCCATCGGGACCGAACACCGCCACGCCCTCGGCGAGATTGTCGAGCGTTTCGCCCTGGACACGCACGGCTGTCCGGTAGCGGCTTTCGAGATCCATTTTCTCGGTCAGGTTCTCGAACACCCAGGTCACGCCGCCCTTGGGTTGCGGGTTGGCCACGACGCGGATGGTCTTGCCGTCCGGCAGGTGCCACCAGTGCTCCTGCGATTCGACCGCGCGGTAGGCGCCAAGCAGGCCTTCCTTCCAGCGGCGCCATTCGGGCTGCTCGGCGATCTTGCCTTCGCTGCGCAGCCGGTCGAGCAAGAGGGCGTTGTCGGGTGCGCTGTGCAGGAAGCCGCTGTCCAGCCCCCACAATTTCTGGAAGGCCTGGTTGAAGAAGCGCAGTTTCTCGTCGGTGTCGAAGATGGCGACCGCGGTGTTGAGCTGGTCGAGCGTGTCGGCGTGGCTTCGCACGGTCCGCTCATACTCACCGCGAATGGACTCAATGGCGCTGGTGTCGCAGGCAAGGCCGGCCGAGCCGTCGGCGCTGGCGAAGTCGGTCACCGCGAACACCCGGCGGTCGCCTTCGATCACCGTGGAGAGCGACTGCTCGAAAACCGGATGCAGCTTGTGCTGGGCGTCGATCGCCTCACGCGCCTGGCCGCCGAGGAATTCCTTGGCGTCGCGCACGGCGGCTTCCGCGCTCTCGGCTTCGACCGCGTCGGCATAGGCGCGGTTGACCCATTTCAGGCGCCCATGCTCGTCGCGCAGCCACGCCGGCATTTTCAGCGCTTCGAGCAGGCCGATCATGGTGTCGTGGTCGGCGGCCAGCCGGTGGTTCTCGATCTTCAGCCGCGCCTGGCTGCGCTGTGTTTCGGAAAGCGACACAAACCGCACCAGAACGTGCGCCGCGCTCTTGCGGCCATGCACTTCGAGCGGGGCGCCGGCCTGCGATTCGATGACGAGGTCGAAGGGTCTGGCCTTTTCGCGCAACGCCGCGATGGCATGTTCGACCGCCGCCGCCGAGCGCGGCATCAGCCAGCGGCCGAAGGCGAGGAACGCCGCCCGTTCCTCCGGAGCGCCGCTTTCGACCGGCAATACCCCGACAAGCTCGGGTTTCTTGTTTTCCGAGGCCCAGACGATCACGCGCTGGTCGCGCAGATTGAGCAGCGCCTCCGAACGGCGCAGCGCCGCGTTGACGTCGGCGACGCGGCTTCTCAATTCGACATTCTCCGCCGAGGTGCGGGCGCGTTCGCGGATCAGCACGATAGCCGACAGAAATGCCGTGCCTGTCACGCCGACGAACACGGCAAGCTGCATCACCTCGATCGTGCTGATCGAAAGACCGGCCGTCGACACACCGGCAGCCTGGGCACGCGCCGCCGCGCCAAACAGCGGGCTGGCAAGCATGGAGCCGGCAAGCAGCAGCCCCGCGCGGCCACGCCATGAAAGACGTTCGCGCCGGGTTGCGGAGCCAGTGGTCCCCGAATCGTCATGGCCGCCGGAAACGGCCTGTCCCGCTCCGTGCGGGTATTGCCCCGGCATGTCTTGGTCCTCTCCGCCGACTGAATGCAAGACCGCCCTGATACGCGCCTCTCTTGATCCCCTCTCGGGCCGGAAGCGTCGCGAATCACCTGACAATAAACCCTCGCCGAATCGCCGTGAAGGCTGATCGCGCGCAAAAATAAAGCCGGGCGAAAGTCAATCGCCCGGCGTCAATATCTGGTAGTAAATTTAGCTTTGGTTAATAGCGGTAGTGTTCCGGCTTGAAAGGACCCTGCGGCGTGACGCCGATATAGGCGGCCTGTTCGCCCGACAGTTCGGTCAGGCGGGCGCCGAGCTTGTCGAGGTGCAAGCGCGCGACCTTCTCGTCGAGGTGCTTGGGCAGGACATAGACCTGGTTCTGGTACTGCTCGCCCTTGGTGAACAACTCGATCTGCGCCAGCACCTGGTTGGTGAAGGACGCCGACATGACGAAGCTCGGATGGCCGGTCGCGTTGCCGAGATTGAGCAGGCGGCCTTCCGACAAAAGGATCATACGCTTGCCGTCCGGGAAGGTGATCATGTCGACCTGCGGCTTGACGTTGGTCCACTTCAGGTTGCGCAGCGACGCCACCTGGATCTCATTGTCGAAATGGCCGATGTTGCCGACGATCACCATGTCCTTCATCGAGCGCATGTGGTCGAGGGTAACGACATCCTTGTTGCCGGTGGTGGTGATGACGATGTCGGCGGTTGGAGCCGCGTCTTCGAGCGTGACGACTTCAAAGCCGTCCATCGCCGCCTGCAGGGCGCAGATCGGATCGACCTCGGTGACCTTGACGCGGGCGCCGGCGCCCTTGAGCGAGGCCGACGAGCCCTTGCCCACGTCGCCATAGCCGCAGACGACCGCGACCTTGCCGGCCATCATCGTGTCGGTGCCGCGGCGGATACCGTCGACCAGCGATTCCTTGCAGCCATACTTGTTGTCGAACTTCGACTTGGTGACCGAGTCGTTGACGTTGATGGCCGGGAAGGGCAGCAGGCCCTTCTTCTGCAACTGGTAGAGCCGGTTGACGCCGGTGGTCGTCTCTTCGGTGACGCCGCGGATCGCCGCCTTCTGCTTGGTGAAGAAGCCGGGCGAAGCCTTCAGGCGCTTCTTGACCTGGGCATAGAAAT
This sequence comes from Mesorhizobium sp. LNHC232B00, assembly GCF_000502435.1. NCBI lineage: Bacteria > Pseudomonadati > Pseudomonadota > Alphaproteobacteria > Hyphomicrobiales > Phyllobacteriaceae > Mesorhizobium > Mesorhizobium sp. LNHC232B00. Next base: position 85,341 of record NZ_AYWP01000008.1, on the reverse strand, counting down.
ATTCCTCTTCCTCGCTCTGCGGGTTGGACAGCACGTCCTCGCCGGCCTCGGCGCGGGCGCCGATCAGGATGTACATGGTGGCGTCGCCGCCATCATCGAGGATCATGTTGGAGAGGCCGCCATCGGTCCACTGGAAGATCCGGTCGGTGTAGTCCCAGTACTGCTCCAGGCTCTCGCCCTTGACGGCGAACACCGGAATGCCGGTTTCGGCGATGGCCGCGGCCGCGTGGTCCTGGGTCGAGAAGATGTTGCAGGACGCCCAGCGGATATCGGCGCCGAGCGCCTTCAGCGTCTCGATCAGCACCGCGGTCTGGATGGTCATGTGCAGCGAGCCGGTGATGCGCGCGCCCTTGAGCGGCTTCTTGGCGCCGAATTCCTCGCGGCAGGCCATCAGGCCCGGCATTTCGGTTTCGGCGATATCCAGTTCCTTGCGGCCCCAGCCGGCAAGCGAGATGTCGGCGACCACATAGTCCTTGCTACCCGTCATGGCAGTGCTCCGTGCGAAGTGTTGTGCGTGCGAATTGGTTGCGGATGCGCCCGCGTTGGTTGGCGCGTGGAAGGGCGCGAATTGCCGGCCTGACTAGCAGATCGGCGCCGAGACGACAATGGGATATAAAGAAATCTTTATCCCTGCATGTCCCTAGAGACTGCTTAGGCTGGGCCTTCGGGTCAGCTTTCCTCGCCGAAGCGGGAGGCGACGAGCTGCTCCAGCGCGTCCATGACCTCAAGCGCTTCCGGGCCGCTGGCGGTGACGCGGATCGAGTATCCAGGACTTGCCGCAAGCATCATCAGGCCCATGATCGACGTGCCGCCGACCTTGACGCCGTCCTTCTCGACATGGACCGAGGCGTCGAAACCGCTGGCGAGCTGGACGAACTTCGCCGAGGCGCGCGCATGCAGGCCGCGCTGGTTGACGATCGGAAACTCCCGGACAATCTGGTCTTTTTCCGGGGATAGTGCGTTCATTTGCTGCTCAGAAGCTGGCTGGCGACGTTGATGTATTTGCGGCCGGCGGCCTGCGCCTCGTCGAGCGCGGCGGCCATGTTGTCGCCCTTGCGGATCGATGACAGCTTGATCAGCATCGGCAGGTTCATGCCGGCGATCACTTCGGTGCGGCCGGACTCCATCACCGAGATGGCAAGGTTCGACGGCGTGCCGCCGAACATGTCGGTCAGCACGATCACGCCCGCCCCCGTGTCGACGCGGGCCACGGCGTCGATGATGTCGCGGCGACGCTGCTCCATATCGTCGTCGGCACCGATCGCCACGGTTTCGAAATTGTCTTGTGGCCCGACGACATGTTCGACGGCATGTCTGAACTCGGTGGCCAGTTGACCGTGCGTTACAAGCACGAGTCCGATCATTCTTTGGTGGCTCCCGTCATCGCCGCTTCACAGGCGCATTTTATGCTCGCCAGCCATTCCAGGCGGCGGGAGCGCTATCTTGTCGACGCGAGGCCCGTTGACAAGCCCAAAATTGCGCCGGCCCATGCCATTTTGACGCATTGCAGCAAAAAACCCGGGGCAGATCATAGAAAAGGCATGATCGACAGCCGCGCCATCACGGCGGGCAGGGCAGCCTGGACATTGCGCTCGGCAAGATCGATCCGCGGTACCGCGCAGCCGGCGATGTCTTCGCTGGCGTCCTCCTGGAAGCGGGCGATTTCACCAGCCGGTAGCAGGTGTACATGCAGGTCGACGACGCAGGCAGGTTCGAACGCCAGCGGCCGCGGCCCAAGTCCCGGCACCTCGGCGAGACCTTCTATGGTGGCGGGCGCGCGGCACACCAGCCGCCCCGCATGCGCCTCGACGAAAAGCTGATCGTCGCCGATGAGCCGTGAGAACAGGCCGCGCTGGCGGCAATGGTCGACCAGCGTCAGCGCCAGCGTCGTCTTGCCCGAACCCGAAGCCCCGCTGACGAGAATGCCGCGTTCGCCGATCAGCAAGCCCGTAGCGTGGATGTTTTCAGGCCGCACGACTGGACCAGCATTCACGCTTCGGCCGGCAGCGTCACGACGAAGCGCGCGCCCTTGATCTCGCCGGGCTTGGTGCCGGGGATGTTTTCGGCGGTCAGCGTGCCGCCATGGGCCTCGACGATCTGCCTGGAGATCGACAGGCCAAGGCCCGAATTCTGGCCAAACGCCTCTCCGGCCGGCCGGTCGGTGTAGAAGCGTTCGAAGATGCGGTCGATGTTGTCGGCGCGGATGCCGGGACCGTTGTCGTCGACGGTGAGGATGTTGAACTTGCCGGCACGCGCCAGCGACAGGCTGATATGGCCATGGTCCTCGGGAACGAAGGAGCGGGCGTTTTCGATCAGATTGGTGATGACTTGGCCGATGCGCAGATCGTGGCCGACGACGAAATAGCCTTTGACGCCCTGCGGCAGCTTGGCGACCTTGAACTCGATCTCGACTGCCTTCTTGTTGCGCGTTGCTTCGCGCGACACGGCGACGAGGTCGGTGATGAATTTCTTCAGGTCCACCGTCCCGGCGTCTTCGCGCGCGAGCTCGGCGTCGAGACGCGAGGCGTCGGAAATATCGGTGATGAGCCGGTCCAGCCGCCTGACGTCATGCTGGATGATCTCCATCAGCCGGCTACGCGAATTGTCGTTCTTGGCCAGCGGCAACGTTTCCACTGCGCTGCGCAGCGAGGTCAGCGGGTTCTTCAATTCATGTGAAACATCGGCGGCGAAGCTCTCGATCGCCTCGATGCGCGCATAGAGCGCGTTGGTCATGTCGCGCACGGCGATCGACAGGTTGCCGATCTCGTCCTGGCGGTCGGAGAAATCCGGGATCTCCTCGCGGCTCTTGACGCCGCGCCGGACCCGCACCGCCGCGGCAGACAGCCGGCGTAGCGGGTTGGCGATGGTGGAAGCCAAAAGCATCGACAGGATGGCGGTGACCAGAGCCGCGATGCCGAACACGCGCAGGATCGCCTTGCGCTCCGCGGCGACGATCTTGTCGATGTCGCCGCCTTCGGTCGACAGCATCAGCACGCCGAGGACGGCGCGGAAGCGCTGGATCGGCACCGCCACCGAAACGATCTGCTCACCCTGTTCCGAGACGCGCACGATGGTCGACGGGCTGCCGGTCAGCGCCTTGACCACTTCCGGGAAGGCAGCGCCATTGCCGCCCGGCTGCTCGCGATAGACCGGCAGGTCGGTGTTGCGGAAGAAGTCGAAGATGAACTTCTGGATGCGCTCGACGAGGTCGGGCTCCTCCTCCTCGACCGGCGGCAGGTCGTAGCGCAGGATCTGGCCGCGCGAATAGAGATGGCGCGAATCGAGCAGCAAATTGGCGTCGCGGTCATAGATTCGGGCCCGCGTTCGCGTCGGCGAGATCAGCCGCCGCAGCACCGGCGCGACGCGCTCCGGATTGATCGGGAAGTCGAGATTATCGAGCTGGTCCGAACCGGGCCCGAGGCTTTCGCCGGCCTGCAGCTCAAGCAGTTTCTCCGGGTCGATGCTGATCGAATCGGTCTCGACCGTCGCCGACGCCGCGATCGCGCCGGCGATGATCTCGCCCTGCGTCATCAGGCTTTCGACGCGGGCGTCGATCAACCCGTCGCGAAATGTGTTGAGGTAGAGGATGCCGGTGACCAGGACAGCCAGTCCGGCAAGGTTGAGGAACAGGATGCGCCGCGTCAGGCTGGAAAAGATGTGGTGGCCGAGGAAGCGGCGCATCGGCACCGTGATCTTCGAAACGAAGGACGGCATGATGCGCGACGGCCGCCTGGCGGCGCCCGTCGGCCTGCTTCGCTGTGCTTCCACTGCCATCGAATAGCAGCTCCCGCTTAATTAGTGAGTAGTGCGTAGGCAGTAGGGAATAGAGAAGTGGCTGAGATCGTGGCCATGTGTAAGTGGCCGCTCGCGCCATTCAAAAACGGACTACTGACTATTCCCTACTGCCTACTGCCTATTCACGCTTCGCGGAACCGGTATCCGACTCCGTAAAGGGTTTCGATCATCTCGAAGTCGTCGTCGACAGCCTTGAACTTCTTGCGCAGCCGCTTGATGTGGCTGTCGATCGTACGGTCATCGACATAGACCTGTTCATCATAGGCCGAATCCATCAGCGCATCACGGCTTTTTACCACACCGGGGCGCTGCGCCAGCGAATGCAGGATCAGGAATTCGGTGACGGTGAGCGTCACCGGCTCGCCTTTCCAGGTGCAGGTGTGGCGTTCCTGGTCCATGACCAGTTGGCCGCGCTCGAGCGAACGGGCCTGCTGGCTGGGCGCTTTTGCCGCGGCCTCGCGGGCGCTGGCTCGGCGCAGGACGGCCCGTACCCGCTCGACCAGCAGGCGCTGCGAGAACGGTTTGCGGATGAAGTCGTCGGCGCCCATCTTGAGGCCGAACAATTCATCGATCTCGTCGTCCTTGGAGGTCAGGAAGATCACCGGCAGGTCGGACTTCTGGCGCATCCGGCGCAGCAGCTCCATGCCGTCCATGCGCGGCATCTTGATGTCGAGGATGGCAAGATTTGGCGGGCGCGCCGCCAGGCCTTCCAGCGCGGACGCACCATCCGTATAGGTCTCGACGCGATATCCCTCGGATTCGAGGGCGATCGACACCGACGTCAGAATGTTGCGGTCGTCATCGACAAGCGCGATTGTTGCCATTTCAAGCGGCTCCCTCATGAGCTGTCCCTTCTTTAGTAGAGAAGGGGCTTTTGCAGGACAAATTAGGTACAAAATGTGGCATAGGCCTTGTCCGCTGTCACGCGCGGGGTGCCGCCGGCCACAATCCAACCTCGACATGGATTGGACGAACGAACATCGCCAATCCTTTGGGCAACCGTGAAACTTTTCGCATATATAAACGATTTAAACAACTTTCAAAATTTTTAAATCGATTAATGATTTGATATCATTTGGCTTTTCTGGTTCTGACCATATTAGCCTGCGCAGTGGGCATGCCGGAAATGCGCCGGCAAAGATGCGGAAAATCTAAGAAGGGACACCCATGTCGGAAGTCGGCACACGCAATCCTGCTTGCGCGATCGATCGTATCGGCCTGAAAACCTCTGGCGTGGTGCGCTACAATTTCGGTGCGGCGGCGCTTTACGAGGAATCGATCCGGCGCAATGAGGCCCGGCTGACCGCGCATGGCGCGCTGGTCGCCGAGACCGGCCAACACACAGGCCGTTCTCCCAAGGACAAGTTCGTGGTCCGCGACGCTGCCACCGAGCCGCATGTCTGGTGGGATAACAACAGGGCGATCTCGCCGGCGCAGTTCGAAACGCTGCTTGCCGATTTCCGCGCCCACGCCGCGGACAAGGATCTTTATGTACAGGACCTGGTCGGCGGCGCCGATGCCGAGCTGAAGCTGCCCACCAGGGTGATCACCGAATTCGCCTGGCACTCGCTGTTCATCCGCAATCTGCTGATCCGACCGGGCAAGACGGACCTCGAGCAGTTCGTGCCCGAGATGACGATCATCGACCTGCCGTCCTTCCGCGCCGATCCCGCCCGCCACGGCAGCCGCACCGAAACGGTGATCGCCGTCGATCTGACCCGCAAGATCGTGCTGATCGGCGGCACCTCCTATGCCGGCGAGATGAAGAAGTCGGTGTTCACCATGCTCAACTATCTGTTGCCGGAAAAAGGCGTGATGCCGATGCACTGCTCGGCCAATGAAGGTGCCGGCGGCGACGCCGCCATCTTCTTCGGCCTGTCGGGCACCGGCAAGACCACGTTGTCGGCCGATCCGTCGCGCACGCTGATCGGCGACGACGAGCATGGCTGGGGGCCGCACGGCATCTTCAATTTCGAAGGCGGCTGCTACGCCAAGACGATCAAGCTGTCGGCCGAAGCCGAGCCGGAGATCTTCGCCACCACGCAGCGCTTCGGCACCGTGCTGGAAAATGTCATCCTCGACGCCGATGGCGCGCCGGATTTCAACGACGGCCGGCTCACCGAGAACACGCGCTGCGCCTACCCGCTCGACTTCATCCCCAACGCCTCGAAGACCGGGCGCGCCAGCCATCCCAAGAACATCATCATGCTGACCGCCGACGCTTTCGGCGTGATGCCGCCGATCGCACGGCTGACGCCGGCGCAGGCGATGTATCACTTCCTGTCCGGCTATACCGCCAAGGTGGCCGGAACCGAAAAGGGCGTCACCGAGCCCGAGGCGACGTTCTCGACCTGCTTCGGTGCGCCGTTCATGCCGCGCCATCCCTCGGAATACGGCAATCTGCTACGCGAGCTCATTGCCCAACATGGCGCCGATTGCTGGCTGGTCAACACCGGCTGGACCGGTGGCGCCTACGGCACCGGCAAGCGCATGCCGATCAAGGCGACGCGCGCGCTGCTTGCCGCCGCTCTCGATGGCTCGTTGAAGGCAACCGAATTCCGCACCGACGCCAATTTCGGCTTCGAGGTGCCGGTGGCCGTGCCTGGCGTCGATAGCGCCATTCTCGATCCGCGCTCGACCTGGGCCGACAAGGCTGGCTATGACCGGCAGGCAGCAAGGCTGGTCGGCATGTTCGCCGTCAACTTCGAGAAATTCGAAAGCCATGTCGATGCCGTCGTACTGGGTGCGGCACCCCGTATGCAGGAAGCGGCGGAGTAATCGCCAACCCGCTCGACATCGTTGCGTTCAGTGTCGTGTAGGCCCGGTTTCGATCGGGCCTTTTCTTTTTCGGCCCGCCGCGCCATGACTGCGGCATGCCGATCGACGACGACATCATCATATCCGGCGAAGCCGTGATCCATTCGGGCGACCTGCACGAGGATTTCATCCGCTCGTCGGGTCCTGGCGGCCAGAACGTCAACAAGGTGGCCACGGCGGTGCAGCTGCGCTTCGATGCGCAAAACGCCGCGGGCCTGTCGGAACGCGTGCGGACCCGCACCATCAAGCTTGCCGGCCAGCGCGCCACCAAGGACGGCGTCATCGTCATCGAGGCCGGACGCTTCCGCACCCAGGAACAGAACCGCGCCGATGCGCGCGCAAGGCTGACCGCACTGGTCGCCAAGGCCGCCGAGCCGCCACCGCCGCCACGCAAGAAGACGCGGCCCTCGAAAGGCGCGGTGGAACGGCGGCTGAAGAGCAAGGCCGGACGCGGCACGATCAAGAAGCTGCGCGGCCGTGTAGAGAACGATTAAGCACCGCGAAAAGCTGATGCGAGGCAGCGAAATCGGGCGCCGCGCATCCCAAAGGATGCGCGGCGTTTTCGATTCTACCAACGGCGCTTCAGCGAAGCCGTGATGTTGCGGCCCTGGCCCATGTAGCAATAGCCGCTGCCGCAGGCTTTCGGGTCGCCGTTTGCGTTCGACAGTGGCATGTTGGAGCGACGAACCATCGCCATGCGAGGCAATCCATGCTCGTCCTGCCCAAGGGCGTCCGCCATATGCCGGCCTATTTGCCGCGCGCCGCCCAGGAGGCGCTGGTCGAGGATGTGAGAAGCATCGTCCAGCAGGCTCCGCTGTTCGTGCCGGCCATGCCGCGCACCGGCAAGGAAATGAGCGTGCGGATGACCAATTGCGGCCCGCTCGGCTGGGTCACCGACAAGGAACGAGGCTATCGCTACCAGCCGACGCATCCGGTGACCGGGATGCCGTGGCCGCCTATTCCGGACCGTCTGCTCGACCTGTGGCGGCAGGTCTCGGGCTATCGGCATCCGCCGGAAGCCTGCCTGGTCAATTTCTACACGGCCGAAGCGAAGATGGGCCTGCACCAGGACCGCGACGAGGTGGATTTCTCGGCGCCTGTCGTCTCCGTCTCGCTGGGCGACGATTGCCTGTTCAGGGTCGGCCAGACGACGCGTGACGGCGGCACCAAATCCTTCAGGTTGAAGAGCGGCGACGTCGTCGTGCTCGGCGGTGAGGGCCGTCTGGCCTTCCACGGCGTCGACCGCATCTACCCGTCGACCTCGGCATTGCTGAAAAACGGCGGGCGGATCAATTTGACATTGCGGCGGGTGACCAAGCCGGACGAGGGTGCCGCATGAGCCATACTGGAGGGGCTTCTGCCGCGGGACATCCTCGTTACCATGGAGCCAGGTGACGGCGCGGCGTTTCTGTCAGCGCAGCGGCGAAAATGTCGCCGAGATCAGCTGGAACGGCAGCGCGCCATAGGTGGCGACGGTCTCCGCATCATCCCACCGGCGAAATTGCCGGGAGGGTCGCGCCTCCAGCGTCATGGCCTGCCGTTCGCCGTCAAGCGTCACCTTGCCACGAAAACGCAGAACCCTTTCTCCACCGGATCGGCTGATGGCCATGGCGCGCAGGCGCGCGACATGGTCGTCATCGGCATTGATCTCCATCTCGATGCGGCGCCGGACCGGTGGCACACTGATCCTGACGGTGATGTCCAGCATCATGTCCCCCGCCGTTCGCGGACAGGGTATGGCCTGGGAGAACGCCGGTGGCGACGATGCATTCAGCGGTTCGGGGCGGCCCGGCTTGCTCCGCCAGGCTTTGGCGGGCGGTTCCTGCCGCAGGCGGCCGCTCTTGCGGCGAAGCCGCAATTGCTTGGCAAGGCCGCGTGACAGCCAGACCAGCCTGCCGAAATCGGTTCGTGGCTTGGCCTGCAGCACGCCGGACCAGCGCGAGGGGCCGGCGCTGTCGGCCATCTCCAGCACACGGGCCAGCACCCTGTCCGGCGCGGTCACGCCAATTTCAAGCGCGAGGTAGGAGAGCGCCACCGCCGCGGCAACGGCAAGGCCGCGCCTGGCCAAGACATCGAGGAACACGTCCCAGTCGACATCGCCGCCACGAATGGCCACCGCACAATCGACCAGCCAGTCGCTGTGCGTGTGGGCGTCGAGCCCGCCATGCGCGATGGCAAGCGCGATGCGGTCGGCGGGCGACGGCACCAACACGCCGACGCCGCTGAAAATGGCGGTATCCGCCCGTCGCCAGATGGCGATGTCGTCTTCATCGCTTTGCTGCGAACCGTCATAGGCAAGCTGGTGCAGGTCGATGTCGCCAAAATTGCCCTTGAAGAAGTTCATCGAGCGCAGCGAGGCCAGTCTTGTCCTCAGATATTGCGGGCTGACGCCGGTGGCGATCTGCCACTCGCGGTCGCGCAGCACGTCGAAGGCTGTTTGCATGTCCTGCGGCCGCACCAGTATGTCGATGTCGTGTGCCACCCGGCCGCGCTGCGCCGCCGCGTCGAGGGCAATTCGGCTGGCGCCCTTGATGAGCATCACGATGCATCCGGCATCCGCCATCGCCTTCAGTGCCGGTTCGGCTTCGCGCATCGCCATCCGCGACTTGGTCCACAGCATCTTCTGCAGGCCCACAAGCCGTGGGAAGGCGGTATGGCCAGCCAATTTCCTGCCGAATCGGTCCGAAATGGCGGCCAGCAGCCGGTGTTCGCGGAAGGAGACGAGGTCGATGTCGTTCACGGCCAACCAGTGCATCGCGCATTGGCTGGCCGCCTCCTCGTCATCGAGGAGTGCCGCCTTGAGCAACTGGTCGAGACCCCCGGTCGGCCAGGACCAGCCATAGTCGGGAAACCGGCGGGTGATGCGGCGGACAGCCTTGGCCATCAGCCGCCACCCGCTCTGCCTTGCGCGCGCCTTTTCATGGCCAGCCTTGCGACTTCGAGATAGCCGCGATCGCGCGCCGGGTCGCGTCCATAAGAGAGGCTGCCGGGCCTGATGCGGCGCAAGGCCAGCACGTCGTCGAGCATGGCGAGGACAAAGCCTGCCTCGCGAACCCGGGCGATCCAGTCGATCATCTCGCCGCGGCCACCTCGTGGGTCGACAATGGGGCCGACGGCCGTCACCACCTCCTGGCGGATCAACATCGTCGTGCGCGACCAGCCTGCCACGCTGGTCGTCTCTGGCAAATCGGGCCTGTCGCCGCGAAACGTCCGCCAGTGCGCGAAGACGCCCGCTGTCCCGGGATGGCGGTCGAGGCAGGCCCGCTGTTTTTCGATCTTGTCCGGCAGCCACAGGTCGTCGGCGTCGAGCGTCGCGACGAACGGCGTCGAGAGCGCGGCAAAACCCCTGGTGGTGGCGCTTCCGGGGCCCGCATTCTCTTGCCGCAGCACCGCCACCGGCAGGTTCATCGCCTCGATCACGGCAACCGTATCGTCGGTCGAACCGTCATCGACCACGATGATGGCTTCCGCCTTGACCGTCTGGGCCAGAACGGAGTCCAGCGCCGCGCCGATGGTTGCGGCCGCGTTGAAAGCCGGAATGACGACGCCGTAGCCCGCCATTACAGGAACCGCCACTGCGCGAGATCCTTGAAGTCGAAGATACCCTCGACCCGGCGCAAGCTGGGGTCGGCCTTGCGGCGCTTCATCGACTTATGGATGGCGCGCACGAACTCGCGAAAGGGCACGTCGGCTTCCTTGGTCATGTTGCCGGGATGACGCCTGTAATAGAGAGCTATCGTATCGGGCATGATGTATTTTGCCTGGCTCTCGAAGATGCGCAACAGATAGTCGGTGTCCTCCGCCTGCTTGAAGTCCTCGTCGAAGCCGCCGGTGCGCTCGATGAGGTCCCGTGCAAAGATCCCGGCTGACAGGTGGATCCCCCGCACGGTGACGGCTTGGCTGTCGGCGGCCGGCTCCAGCGTCTCGCCATCGATCTTGTCGACCAGCGTCATGCGCGAATAGGTCAGGTCGAGGCCAGGGTCCTCTTCGAAGCAGGCGATATCCGCCGCGAAGCGCCCTATCGGCGAGATGTCGTCGGAATCGAGAAACGACACCAGCCGCGTCTGCGGCAGCAATTGTTTCAGCCCGGCATTGCGCGCCTTGGTGACCCCGCCATTGGCCTGCTGGAAAAGACGAATGCATGGGGCCTGGTCGATCAACGACCGCACGACGGCCGCCGAGCCGTCGGTCGACCCATCGTCGATGACGATGATGTCGAGATCGACGTTTTCGCGTTGCCTGAGCAGCGAGCGCAGCGCGAGGCCAACGAGCTGTTCGCGATTGTAAAGGGGCATGATCACGCTCAGCTTCATATGTCGCCCCGGATCATGAATTCGTCGCCCGACTTGTCACATGAACCACCAATCTCACGCGCTGCTCTGCATGATGAAATCCGAAATCGTTCCGGCGATCTCCTGTGGGCGCGTCCCCAGCGAGAGCTGATAGCATGGCAGCTGCCGGGTGAGGTCGCTGAAAAAGCGAAACCCGCTCTCGCGCTCGCCAGGCATTTGCGAGATGCCGGACGGCGCTAGTGCAATCATTGCCTCCTTGCGCGACACGGGCATGATCGAACTTGCCTCGTCCCCGCTGATATGAGGCACCATCAACGCGATGATGTCCAGCCGCGCGGGTATTGGCCGTGCCGCGATGTCATCGATGCGGAACTGGTGCTTGCCTTGCCAGTTGAGCGGACCATAGGATTTCAGCCGATGTTCCAAGCCCAGCCGCTCGAAACCCGCGGGATCCTGCTTGAGCGTGGCAAACAACGGGTGCGCGGTCGGCCCGCCGGCAAGGTCGATCAGCACATAGTCGTCACCGACGCTGTCGAGCCCGTTGAGCAGGCCGGCGACGACCGTTCCCGATTTGCCGGCGCCGCCTGCTCCGGCGAGCAGAATTCCCTTGCCGCCGACACCCAGCGTGCCCGCATGGGCCAGCCGCATGCCGCGCGCCGCATATTCCCAATGCAGGAAGGGGCGGAGCGGCGCCCCCGGCTCCCAAGGCGGGAACCTGTCATCGGCGGTCATCAGTTGAACGCCCAGACGGCGATCGGGGTCGTAGAACTGCCAGAAATCCAGGTCGTGGAAATGGTTGCCGCGCAGTCCGGCTTCCGCCAGCCGGCTGGCGAAGGCATGCTCCGTGAAGGGTCCTTGGCCCCAACTGGCTGGCGCCGCGATGCCATCCACGCCGGGATGGGCGACGAAGATGCGGCAGGTGTTGGCAGCGGCCCCATTGCCCGGAGCAGCGACAAAGCCGTGAACGACGGCATTCGCCAACGCGCCGGCACTCAGATGTGCGGTCAGCTCCAGATGCGGCAGGCCCACCGTGCGCGTCTGCGGATAATGCGCGGCGCTGCTTTCGGCCTGCGCCAGCACATGACGTGCGTAGTCCGCCAGGTTCTCGAGAGTGACTTTCGGCATGGTTTGCCTGTTCCGACGCCGTCCAGCGACGAGAGTGCCTGACGCGCGTGCCTCAGTTGGCCTGCTTCACCGCGGGCCAACCGAGGGGTTCCTCGACCTCGTGGATGGGGTCAACGACGATGAGATCGGCAAGGTCGTCGTGGATATCGACCTTGAGGGGCTCGCTGGCACCCGCAAGCTGAGCCAGCAATTCGCTGGGAACCGGTCTTGCCGCGGCATCGGTCACGGCCGCCAGCAAGCCGAATTCGAGCAATTGTGAAACAAAGGCGTCAATCTCGGCGGCACCCAGCGCGCCGGTCGCCGTTGCGGCGCCGACCAGTTCGGAGGCAGGCACGCCGGACGACAGCGCATCCCAAAGCCTGCTGCCTGAATCCGAGAAGCCGAAATATTTGCCCGTCGTCAGGTCGAGAACGACGGCTTCGCCGTCGAAGGATTCAAAGACGATGTCCTTGCTCGCTATGGCATAGATGCCGGATTGTCGCATGTTTGCTCCCCGCCGAAGCAGGCCGCGCGGATGATCGCCGGCCCTCACGGTCAACCCTACCGTTGTAGAGGCGTCTAACCATTTGCAGGGTTTTTGGCAAGATGGCCCGCAGGCCCGGCGAGCGCGACCGCAGGCCCTGCCTGCTGGTTACGCCTCGATTTCCAGTGCCGACAGCGGCTTGGAGCAACAGGCCAGGATGAAGCCGTCGTCGATCTCATGATCGAGGATGCCGCCATTGTGGCTCATCTCGACATCGCCGGAGACCTTCTTCACCTTGCAGGTTCCGCACAGGCCGAATTCGCAGGCGGCGGGAATCCGCACGCCCGAAGCGCGCGCCGTCTGCAGCACCGTCTGGCCGGCGACGCATTCGGCGTCGACCTCCGAAAGCGAGAAGCGGATTGGCGTTGCCGCTTCGACCGGAACGACCGTGCCGCCTTCCGCGGGCGCCGCGAACGGCGCCGGGACCTCTTCCACGGCAGGGGCCGCAAAGCTCTCCTGATGGTATTGCGTCATGTCGAAGCCGGCGGCTTCAAGCATGCCGCGCACGGCGCGCATGAAGGGATCGGGGCCGCAGCAGAAGATTTCGCGCTCGCGGAAATCCGGCGCCAGCAATGGCAGCCGGATCGCGTCGATGCGGCCCATATGGCCGTACCAGCCCTCGCGGCTCGACCGCTCCTCGATCATGAAGCCGAGCGACAAGCCGGGCATATGGCCGCCGAGCAGTTCGAGCTCCTTGCGGAAGATGATCTCTTCCGCGCGCCGCGCGCAATTGACGAAGCCGACATCGGTCCAGGGCGCGCAGTCGTTCAGCCAGCGCAGCATCGACATCATCGGTGTCACGCCCGAACCGGCCGAGATGAACAGATATTTGGCCGCCGGATGGCTGTGCAGCGAGAAGTCGCCTGCCGGCCCATAGGCCTTGACGTGCGAGCCGGGCACCAGATGGTCGAACATCCAGCGCGTGCCGATGCTGCCGGCCTGCGCCTTTACCGTCACCGCGATCGAGAATGGCCGCGACGGTGACGATGACAGCGTGTAGGTGCGCATCAGCGGCCCGTCCGAAGTCGGCAGCTCCAGCGTCACGAACTGGCCCGGCTTGTAGCGGAACCAGGTCTGGTTGTCGGACCGGAAAGTGAAGGTTTTCACGTCGGGCGCCTCATCGCTGACGCCGATCACTTCCAGCACCTGGAGCCGGTCGTTCCACGGCGCCATCTGGTCGAGATGGCGATAGAGGCCGAGATCCGTCATCGCATTCATCCTCTGGTCCTTCTTGCCCGGCTCATGTCGTGTTTGGGCGACATGAGCTCACGCAACGCTGCGCAGCGCCGGCTTGCCGTCTTCGGCAAGGCGCGGACCGATGAAGCGGGCGTACCAGTCGACGAACTGGATGACGCCGCCCTCGTGCAACTCCGAATAGGGGCCGGGCTCATAGGCCGGCGACAGGATGCCGAAGGCGTTCTCCTCGACGATGCGGCGGTCCTGGTCGTTGGTCTCGGTCCACACATGGGTGAGTTCGGCGAGATCGTAGTCGACGCCCTCGACCGCATCCTTGTGGACCAGCCATTTGGTCGTCACGGCGGTTTCCGTGGCGCTGACCGGCAGCACGCGGAAGGTGACGGCATGGTCGATGAGGATATGGTTCCATGTCGTCGGGTAGTGATAGTGCATCAAGGTGCCGATGCGGTCGGCCGAGACGTTGTCGGAGAGGTTCTTCCTCACCGCCCGCTTGCCGTTCATCGTGTAGCTGACGGCATCGCGCAGCAGCGGCGCGCGGGTGGCGCGATACTGTCCGGCCGGATCGATGCGGAACTTGCTCGGCAGGCCGGCCGCCTCGCATTTCGCCCAGTGCGCCAGCATCTCCGGATCGCTGTCGGCGCCCTGCACGCCGGTCACGGTCGGTGCTTCCGGGAACGTCTTGCACAATTCCGGGTGATTGCCCGCGCAATGATAGCACTCGCGGTTGTTTTCCCAGACGAGCTTCCAATTGCCCTTCTCGATGATCGTGCTCTCGAAGGCGATCTTCGCCTCGCCGAGCCGGTGCGGCTTGAGGTAGGGTTCGATCATCGCCCGCATCGGCGCGAAGTCGGCCGGCTCCTTGCCCAGGCAGATGAAGATATAGCCGGCGACGCTTTCGCAGGCGACCGGCTTCAGCCCGAACTGGCTCTTGTCGAAACCCTCGGCCATCTGGCGGGCGAACAGCAGGCGGCCGTCCAACTCATAGGTCCACTGGTGATAGGGGCAGACCAGTTTGGCGGCCATGCCCTTGTCGGTGTTGCAGACGCGGCTGCCGCGGTGGCGGCAGGAATTGTGGAAGGCGTTGATCTTGCCCTGCTGATCGCGCACCAGCACGACCGGATAGTCGCCGATCTGCACGGTGATGAAGCTGCCTGGCTTGGGCAGCTCGCAATCATGGCCGATGAACAGCCAATCGCGATACCAGATCAGCTCCATGTCGAGCTTGAAGTAGTCCGGATCGGTGTAAAAGGGCTGTTCCAGCGAAAAGCCCTGTCTGCGGCTGTTCAAGAGCCTCAGCATGTCGTTGCGAGCATCCATGTCCTGTCCTCATATCCAAGGACTGAACTGGTGGTGATGGAGGAAGGATCGGACGCAGGCCGGCGCCAGCCGGGCATGCATCATCCGCCCCTTGACCGCCCACCGCGATCAGTCGAGTTCTAGCAATCTCGGGCTGGTTTCCGGGCTCTGGAGTCGTCCTTGCGGACCATCGCGACACCTTCCCAGGCTTTCGCCCAGTGGTCTCCCGTTGCGACTTGAACTCCACCACCGTTGCGGGGGCAGCGCCGGATTCTGACCGGCTTCCCAATTCTCCACTCCGTCGTCACGAAGCGGCACCTGAGATGGCGTGATCTAATCACGGCGCGCATCGCGGCGTCGGCATGAAAACGACATCGCATCCATGCGGCGCGACACGCATGCAAGATCGTCCCTACAAGGATCGCGACCGTTGAAACCGGCTCGTCGCCAGCACCCCAACGTTGTTTTTCGATCCTTGGCCGGAGCCAAAAAAAGGTTAACAGTTTCGAAAAGTGACTATTAGCGAAACCTAAAATCGAACCGAACGGTTCGTTTCTGTTGACGGTGCGTGCAGGACGTTGTGAACGCTGGGCCTCCGACACAGTTGGTGATAGCTCCCTTGATCCTTCTAACTGATTGATAAAAAAGCAAAAAAATTGATGTGGAAGCCGGTGGTACAATTTCAAGTGGTGGATTCATGGTCCACGCGGAACAACTTCGTGATTGGAAACGGCCATCTGGCTTTCCCAAATCGGGGCTGTCCGAACGACGCGATTTCATCCCAAGACACGCCGCTAGACGGACGGAAAAATACTGGAGTACCCAAAATGAAAAAGATTGTTCTCACTGCCGCCGCCCTTCTGGCCATTTCCGGCAGCGCCTTCGCTGGTAGCGACCATTATAGTTCGGACCATTACGGCTCGAATGCGACCCCTGCAGCCACTGCCGTCGACAGCTCGTACACCGCTTCGGTCAAGAAGTCGGAACCGGCTGCTCAGACGCCTGTCCAGGGTGCCGACCACAACCTTTTCGGTAACCGCTAACAGGCGACCGCCGGTTGACGGCTGCTTGCCCGCCGTCCTGGCGAACTCAAAAATTCATCAAAATTCAGGAGACTTGAAATGAAGAAGATCATTCTTGCTGCCGCCGCCGTTCTGGCCATTTCCGGCAGCGCTCTCGCCGGCAGCGACAACTATGGCGCCAACCAGCCTGCCGTGACTTCGACCGACAATTCGTACACGGCTTCGACCAAGAAGTCGGAACCGGCTGACCAGAAGCCTGTCGTCGGCGCCGACCACAACCTCTTCGGCAACAACTAAAGCCGACCCGGCAATGGCGGGTTTGCCCGCCATGCCGTGGAATTCGAGACTTCAGGAGACTTGAAATGAAGAAGATCATCCTTGCTGCCGCCGCCGTTCTGGCGATTTCCGGCAGTGCTTTCGCCGGCAGCGACAATTATGGCTCCAATGGCGCCAACCAGCCTGCCGTGACTTCGGCCGATGTGGACGCTTCGCATACCGGTTCGATCCGCGACAGCGGCTCGCCTGTCTACAAGCTGCTCAATTCGTCGGGCAACGTGCAGAAGCCGGCCCCTCAGAGCAACGACCGGGACCACGTCGGCAATCACTAACAGTCGAAGTCGGTTTTAAAAAAGAGCGGCGGGCAAGGCCCGCCGTTTTTTGTCGTTAGGCCGCTTTTAGCTCAAGCCGCCTTTGCTTCCGCCTCGTGCAGCGCGAAGGACCGCCCATCCGCGTCGAAGATATGCAGGTCCTCCGCATTGGCGCTCAGCCGCAATGTCGAGCCGCGCTTGACCTCGACATTGCCCGGCAGCTTTGTCACCAGCGGCAGGTCGGCGCGGCCGATGTCGACATAGACCAGCTGGACCTCGCCGAGCTGTTCGACATAATCCACCGTGCCTTCGAACAGATAGTCCGTGCCGCTGGCGATGATCAGATCCTCTGGCCGCACGCCGAAGCTTACCGCCGCGCCCTTTGCCGAAGCCGGTGTCGCGATCGGCACCGTTGCCTTGCGACCGCCGACATGGCTGACGATTGTCGGGTTTCCGGTCTTGTCGATGGTCGCCGGCAGGATGTTCATGGCCGGCGAGCCGATGAACTGGGCGACGAACAGATTTCCGGGCTTCTTGTAGAGCTCCATCGGCGTGCCGACCTGTTCGATATGGCCTTCCTTGAGCACGACGATGCGATCGGCCAGCGTCATGGCCTCGACCTGGTCATGGGTGACGTAGATCATGGTCGTGTTGGGCATCGATTCCTTGAGCTTGGCGATCTCGATGCGGGTGGCGACGCGGAGCGCCGCGTCAAGGTTCGACAGCGGCTCGTCGAACAGGAACACTTTCGGATTGCGCACGATGGCGCGGCCGATGGCGACGCGCTGGCGCTGGCCGCCCGACATCGCCTTGGGCAGCCGGTCGAGATATTTGGTCAGCTGCAGGATCTCCGCCGCCTGACGGACGCGCCGGTCGATCTCGGCCTTGTTCTCCTTGCCGATCTTCATCGAGAACGCCATGTTGTCGTAGACTGTCATGTGCGGATAGAGCGCGTAGGACTGGAACACCATGGCGATACCCCGCTTCGACGGCGGCACGTCGTTGACCACCTCGCCATCGATCTTGAGCTCGCCTGAGGTGATTTCCTCGAGCCCGGCTATGGAGCGCAGCAGGGTCGACTTGCCGCAGCCCGACGGACCCACGAAGACGATGAACTCGCCCGATTTGATATCGAGGTCGATGCCGTGGAGAATGTTGAGATTGCCGTAGGACTTCTTCACTTGCCTCAAATTGACATCGGCCATTGGTTCCTCCCAGTAATTCCTAAAATTCAGTCGATGCGTCCGAACCAGGCGCCGTAACCGCCGAGTTCGATCGAACCGGTGCTCGCCTGCCCGGAAAACCCGTGTCCCGGCAAAGGGTGCAGTGATCGGCCGCCAAGGTCAACCTTGGCCGGCTTGGCGCCAAGGTTGAAGACACAGACGATCTGCTCGTTGCCGGCCCGGCGGGTGAAGGCGACGGTGTCGCCCTGGCTTTCGATGAAGGCGATATCGCCCTTGGCGAGCGCGGGATGGGCGCGGCGGAAGGTGAGAAAGCGCCGGTAGTGCTCGAGCAGGGAAGTCTCGTCGCCCTGCTGCACATTGACGGCCTGCGACAGGTGCTTGGCCGGCACCGGCAACCAGGGTTTTGCCTGGGAAAAGCCGCCGTTCTTGGCGTTGCCATCCCACACCATGGGCGTGCGGCAGCCGTCGCGGCCCTTGAATTCCGGCCAGAAGCGGATGCCGTAGGGATCCTGCAGATCCTCGAAGCGCAGTTCGGCCTCGCCGAGGCCCAGCTCGTCGCCCTGGTAGATGCAGACCGAGCCGCGCAGCGACATCAGCAATGCCGAGATCACCTTGAGATAGGCGGTCGGATCTGCTTCGCCAGCCGCCCAGCGCGAGGCCGGGCGCATCACGTCATGGTTGGAGAACGCCCAGCACGACCAGCCGTCGGTGGCGACCTTGCCGAAGGTTTCCAGCACCGAGCGGACCTTGGCGGCGCTGATCTTTTCCGGCGCCAGGAAGTCGAAGGAATAGCACATATGCACGCGCTTGCCGCCGGCCGTATAGGCGGCCACCACGTCCAGCCCACGCTGCGAATCGCCGACTTCGCCGACAGCGGCGGTTGCCGGATACTCGTCGAGCAGGGCGCGGAAACGTTCGAGGAAACCGAGGTTCTCCGGCCGGCTCTTGTCGTAGATATGGTCCTGGTAGTTGTAGGGGTTGACCGCCGGTGCCGTCTGGTCGTTGCGCTCCTCGGGCGCCAGCGGTGGATTGTTTTCCAGGCCCTGGCTGTGGAAGTAGAAATTGATGGTGTCGAGCCTGAAGCCGTCGACGCCGCGCTCCAGCCAGAAACGGGTGACGTCGAGCAGGGCGTCCTGGACCTCGCGGCTGTGGAAGTTGAGATCGGGCTGCTCGGCCAGGAAATTATGCAGGTAATATTGCTGGCGGCTGGTGTCCCATTGCCAGGCCGATCCGCCGAAGATCGACAGCCAGTTGTTGGGCGGCGTGCCGTCGGGCTTGGCGTCCGCCCAGACATACCAGTCCGCCTTGGGATTGGTGCGGCTCGACCGGCTTTCCTTGAACCAGGGATGGATGTCTGCGGTGTGCGACAGCACCTCGTCGATCATCACCTTGAGACCCAGCCGGTGGGCTTCCGCCGTCAGCGCATCGAAATCGGCCAGCGTGCCGAACATCGGGTCGACATCGCAATAGTCCGAGACGTCGTAGCCGAAATCCTTCATCGGCGACGTGAAGAAAGGCGAAATCCAGATGGCGTCCGCACCGAGTGCGGCAATATAGGGCAGCCGCTGGATGATGCCCTTGAGGTCGCCAATGCCGTCGCCGTTCGAATCCTGGTAGCTGCGCGGATAGATCTGGTAGATCACCGCACCGCGCCACCAGTCGCGATCGATGGCGAGGTCAGGTTTCGAACTGGCTTTCAAAGCGGATTGCATGGTCTCAGCCTCCTTTCACCGAGCCGGCAAGCAGCCCGCGGACGAAATAGCGCTGCAGCGAGAAGAACACGATCAGCGGCACGATGATGGTCACGAATGCCGATGTCGTCAGGATCTCCCAATCGCCGCCGCGTGAACCAAGCAGCGCATTGAGCTTGGCCGTCAGCACGATCTGGTCTGCTTCCGTACCGAGGAAAACCATCGCCACCAGAAGATCGTTCCATACCCACAGGAACTGGAAGATGGCAAACGAGGCCAGCACCGGGAACGACAGCGGCAATACGATCTTGACGAAGATCTCGAAATCGCTGGCGCCGTCGATGCGCGCCGATTCCATGATTTCGCGCGGCAGGCCGGCTATGTAGCTGCGTAGGAGGTAGATGGCGAAGGGCAGGCCGAAGCCGGTATGCGCCAGCCAGATGCCGAGATAGGTTTTCGACGGCACGCCGAAGAACGAGCCGACGCCGTTGTAGAGTTTCAGCAGCGGGATCAGCGACATCTGCAGCGGCACCACCAGGAGGCCGATGATCACCGCGATCAGCAGCGCCCGGCCGGGAAAGCGCATCCAGGCCAGCGCATAGGCCGCGAAAGCCGCGATCAGGATCGGGATCACCGTCGCCGGGATGGTGACGGTCAGCGAGTTCATGAACGAGCGGCCGATGCCTTCTGAAAACAGCACGGACCGGTAGTTGTCGGTGGTGAATTTCGGCGGCGCCGACGAGGCGTAATAGAGGCGCTGGCCGCGGTCGCCCTCGAAAGCCTTGGGCGAGGTCATGACGAAGCTGCCGTCGGCATTGACCTGCAGGGTCACGCCGTCGCCGAGATCGGCCGATGTGCCGGCCGCATATTGCGTCGGTGCCGCCGACTTGACGCCGAAGGCGCTGATGTCGCGCTTGGCGCCGTCGCCGAAGATGTTGCCTTCCAGAACGAACTTGCCGTCCTTCTGGACCTGTGCCGAGGCGGGCGGCAGGCGGCCGGCCTCGGTCTGGGTGGAACTGGCGAACGAATTCCACCAGCCCGAAGCGATGATCTGGTCCTTGTCACGCAGTGAGGAGACCAGGATGCCGAGCGTTGGAATGGTCCAGATTGTCACGAAGACCAGCACCGCGATGTGAACGCCGAAGCGGCTGGCGAAGGAATTTCCGGTCGCGACGGCCATCTCAGTGTCCTCCCGTCTCTTTGTTGGCCTGGCGGATATTCCAGACCATGATCGGGATGACCGCGATCATGATGATGATGGCTATCGTTGCGCCGCGGCCGAAATCGCCGCCGCCGCGGAACATCCAGTCGAACATTAGATTGGCCAGCACCTGGCTGTTCCACTGGCCGTTGGTCATGGTCAGCACGATGTCGAACACCTTGAGCACGAGAATGGTGATCGTGGTCCAGACGACGGCGATGGTGCCCCAGATCTGCGGCACCATGATCTTCCAGAAGATCTGGAACGGGTTGGCGCCGTCGATGACGGCGGCTTCCAGCGTTTCCTCGGGAATGCCGCGCAGCGCCGACGACAGGATGACCATGGCAAAGCCGGTCTGGATCCAGATCAGGATCACCATCAGGAAGAAATTGTTCCAGAACGGCAGCGATATCCAGACCTGCGGTTGGCCGCCGAAATGCTGGATGATGGCATTGAGGATGCCGATCTGTACCTGGCCCTCGCCGCGATACTCGTAGATGAATTTCCAGATCACGCTGGCGCCGACGAAGGAGATCGCCAGCGGCAGGAAGATCAGGCTCTTGGCGATCGTGCCCCACCAGATCTTGTCGGTGAGCACGGCAATGATCAGGCCGAGGAAAGTGCAGGCGGCGGGCACCACGGCCAGCCACAAAACGTTGTTGAGGATCGAGTTGCGGAAGTCGCGGTCGCCGAACGCCCACTGATAGTTGGCCAGGCCGACAAAATTGACACCGCCGCGATCGAGGAACGACAGCCGTAGCGTCTCGATGACGGGATAGATCAGATAGATGGTCAGGATGATCATCGCCGGACCGACGAACAGCCACGGCCGCACCAGTCCCTGCCGGCGCAGATTGTCGATGGCCGCCGCGCCAGAGACGCCGCGCGACGGGAATATCAGGTCGACCAGTCTGTTGGCGCCCCAAAAATAGGCGACGCAGCCGCCGACGCCGATGATGATGACGAAAATAGCCGAGAAAATCTGAGCCGCCATGGGTCCCTCTCCCTGCGCATGATCGACCAGGCAATGCTGGCGATCGGATGCACCGACTTTCAGTCATTCGGAACAATTGAAACGCGAAGGTTTCCGGCGGAAGCCGCCGGTCGGACCGGGCCGAAGCCCGGGTCCAGCATTGGGAGGACGACATGCATGAAACGAAGACCTAAAGCGCGTCGCGTGAATCCGTCTCGACGCGACGCGTTTTTAGGCTGCGGTCACCGCCGGTTGCCTACTTGATCCCGTCCCAGCTCTTCTGGATGTCGGTGGCGACATCCTGGGCGGACTTGCCGCCGACCAGGTCGATCATGCCGGTCCAGAATGAGCCGGCGCCGATCTTGCCGGGCATCAGGTCGGATCCGTCGAAGCGCACTGTCGTCGCGCCGACCAGGATCTCGCCCTGCTTCTTCAGCGCGTCGCTGCCATAGGCGTCCTTGTTGGCTCCCTTGAACGGGGTCACGAAGCTCTTTTGCGCCATCCACAATTCATGCGCGAGCGGCATCTCCAGGAACTTGATGAACTCGTGGGATGCCTTGGAATCCTTGGTGATCATCACCAATGTTCCGGCCACTTCCAGCGGCGTGCCCAGTTCCGGCTTGGAAGCGTAAGGCGGATAGTTGAAGAAGTCCGCATCCTGGCCGAGCTTTACGCCCTCCGGGAAGAAGGAGGGGATGAACGATGCCTGGTGGTGCATGTAGCATTTCGGTGGCACGCTGAAGAGGCCCTTCGGGCTATCGCGGAAGTCCGTCGCGGCGACCGCCTTGGCGCCGCCGTCGACCATCTTGTCGTCGGTGGCGATCTTGCCGAAAATGTCGATGGCGTTGACCACCGCCGGATCGGTGAACGGAATCTCGTTCTTCACCCACTTGTCGTAGACTTCCGGCGGCTGCGTCCTCAGCATGATGTCCTCGACCCAGTCGGTCGCCGGCCATCCGGTGGCACCGCCGGAGCCAAGCCCGATGCACCAGGGCTTGCCGCCATCGGCAATGATCTTCTTTTCGAGCTCGGCCAGTTCCTCCTGCGTCTTCGGCACCTTGTAGCCGGCTTCCTCGAAATTATCGGGCGAGTACCAGACCAGACCCTTCACGTCGATCTTGTAGGGAAGCGCATAGAATCCTGGCTTGCCGTCCTTTCCTGCGAAAGTGCCGAGCTTGGCCCAGGAATCGCCAGCCGCGTAGTTCTCCTTGACCCATGCGGCAACGTCGTCGCCCAACGGGGTCAGCACGCCCTTGGAGGCAAGGTCCTGGATCAGGCCCGGCTGCGGCAGGATCGCGATGTTCGGCGGGCTGCCCGCCTGCGTGTCGATGACGATCTGCTGCTCGTAGTTTTCGGACGAGGAATATTTGATCTCGGCGCCAGTGGCTTCCGCGAAATAATCGAGTACCGAACGGGCAAGCGTCTCGTCCTCACCGCGCCACGGGCCAAAGATCGTCAGCGTCTCGCCCTTGAGGTCAACCTTCTTGAGTTCGTCGAAGTTGGCCCAGTGAAACCGCGCGTCCTCGCCTGGCTTGAACTTCAGTTCGGCATGCGCGGGCACGTTCAGGGCGAGCGTGGCGAACGCGGCACCCAGCAAAAGCATATTCTTCATCGGTATTCCCTCCCAGTGGGTCAAACACACCGGACGGAACCTCCATTCCGTCCGCCGACGCCGCAGGACTGTGACTCAGTCGCAAGGGAACCGCAACCTTTCGAAGAGTCTTCCAAAGCGCTTTGGCTTTGATGATCTCGCCATTGAATCGGTCCGGAGTCAAGAGGGTCATGCACTAATCGATTTAATTCGAAGCATTCAGGGTCAAAGAAGTGCGCTGCAGCATGCTTTTTTGGCGGTGCAGCAGCAATTTTTGTTTCAAACTCACCTCGGGCACGCTTATGGTCACCGTACCTTGGGCACACCTTTATGGTGCTTGGGTCGATTTAATCTAAAGCGCTTTGGGGATGGAGACCTCTCGTGAACCTCAAGCAGCTTGCGCATATGCTGGCGCTTTCGCAGACCACGGTTAGCCGGGCGCTGAACGGCTATCCGGAGGTCAACGAGGAAACGCGAAGGCGCGTCATGGACGCCGCCAAGCGCCACGGCTACCGCCCCAATCCGAGCGCGCGGCGGCTGGCGACCGGCAAGTCGGGCATGATCGGCTATGTCCTGCCGACAGGTGCCGCCGTCGACATCGATCCGCATTTCGTCGAATTCCTGTCCGGCCTTGGCGATTATGCGCGTTCGCACGAACTCGACCTCGTGCTGTCGCCGGCCGACGCGGACGACCAGGAGACGACCTATCGGCGCATTGTCGCCAACCGGCAGGTCGATGCCGTCTATATCTCCTCTCCCAAGCCGCAGGACAATCGGGTAGCGCTGGTCAACACGCTGGGCATTCCCTTCATCGTCCATGGCCGCAGCGAAGGCTTCGATTTCGACTATCCCTATCTCGACATCGACAATGAGGGCGCCTTCCACGAGGCGGCGCGGCTGCTGGTCCAGCTCGGCCACCGGCGGCTCGCGCTGATCAATGGCGACGACGGCGAGACCTTCGCCATCCATCGCGAGCGCGGCGTGCGTCGTGCGCTCGCGGCGAGCGGGCTGGCCTTGAGCGAACGCCATGTCTGCTCTCTGGTCATGACAGAGGAGAACGGCTATCGCGCCACCAGGCGCCTGCTGGAAGCAAGCGACGCGCCGACGGCAATCGTCTGCTCCAGCCTGATCATGGCGCTGGGCGTCGTGCGCGCGGTGCGCGACCTCGGTCTGAGCATTCCGGGCGACGTCTCCCTGATCGCCCATGACGATGTCTTTCCCTGGCTGCGGCCGGAGAATTTTTCGGTGCCGCTGTCGACGACGCGCTCGTCCATCCGTCTCGCCGGCGCCCGCGTCGCCGAGCGTCTGGCGGCGCGGATATCGGGACTGGAAGAGGGGGCGCGAGGCGAGATCTGGCCGGTGGACCTGGTGATCAGGGGATCGGTCGCCGGGGCGCCCGCGTAGGTCGTGCCGACGATTGGCGAAAGCGGCGAAGCGAGTAATCTCCCCACTTGCGGGGGAGATGTCCGGCAGGACAGAGGGGGGTGCTGTCCCGCCGACGTCACAGGTCTGAGGGAACCTATTCCTTCCCCGCCCCAGCCGCCTTGATATCCAGCAGCCCGTAACCAAAATCGTTGTCGCGCCCCTTGGGGCCGAGATCCCTGGCCGTTGCCGCCAAGGCCTTCTCGATGTCGTCGGCCGAGCGGTCGGGCGCGGCGTGGATCAGATTGGCGATGGCGCCGCTGACGATCGCCGCGGCGAACGAAGTGCCGGTGACGACATCCGAACCGGCGCCGCTCGGCGCCACCATCTCGACGCCGGGCGCCGAGATGAAGACATAGGCGCCGCGATTGGCCTGCGGCATCAGCCCGTCCTTGGCGTCGGTTGCGGTCACCGCGATGACGCCGTCGAAGGCGGCCGGGTAGCCATAGGGCGCCTTCGGCCCGTTGTTGCCGGCGGCGGCGACCAGCACGATGCCGAGCGCGCGAGCATTTCTGCAGGCGACGCCGAGCAGGTCGTTCTTCGGCCCGACGAAGCTCATGTTGATGATGCGCACGTCCTGTTCGGCTGCCCAGTCGAGTGCGGAGAGAATGACGTCCATGGTCGACTTGCCGCCTTCGAAGGCGCGCGCGTGGTAGATCCTGGCGCCCGGCGCCATGCCTTCCAGCGCACCGACACCGGCGATCAGCCCATCGACCGAGGTGCCGTGATCGCGCTTTTCGATCGGCACGTCGGGCATGGCGTCGAACTGCCCGGCGATCACCCCGGCCAGCGCCGGATTGGTGTCGTCGATGCCGGTATCGATCACCGCGACGCGGACATTCTCGCCGCTGGCCTGTTTGGAATCGAGCGCGATGCGCTCGAAGGCATAGTTGACGATGCCGGCCGCCTGCTGCAGCGAATAGATGTGGTTGGGCTCGCGCCGCTGCGTGCGGCCGTCGGCGGCCAGCTGCGCCAGCACGATGCCGACCGGACGGCCGTCGGGAATGCCGAAGCG
Source organism: Mesorhizobium sp. LNHC232B00 (assembly GCF_000502435.1). NCBI lineage: Bacteria > Pseudomonadati > Pseudomonadota > Alphaproteobacteria > Hyphomicrobiales > Phyllobacteriaceae > Mesorhizobium > Mesorhizobium sp. LNHC232B00. The sequence goes on along the minus strand of NZ_AYWP01000008.1, from coordinate 59,610 downwards.
CACCAAAGTGGTGCCGAGCAGTCGGGACTGGCGCTGCGAGCGCACCTCGAGGCCGAAGGAGGCGGCGATCTGCTGCACGGCGCCGGCATCGCCGTCGACGGTCACCAGCACCTCGTCGGGCACGAAATCGCCGGCCACCGCGCGCGGCGGCTGAACCGCGATGAGATCGGTCGGCGAGATGATCGGCCCGCCGGTCGGGATTCCAGCCTGTGTATCGGCGGGAACGGCCGGTGAGGTGCCCGGGTCCTGGCGTGGAGCGGGTGTCGGCAGGGGAGCCGAGCTTTCGGCAGGATTGGGGAAGAGGTCGACGATCAAAGCAGGCAGAAAGACCGCGCCGGATTGCTCGGCACCCGGACCGCCCTTTTCCCCGCCATTGTCCTTCGCGCAATCGGCTGCCGCCGCATTGGCCACGTTGCTGCAATCTATTTTCGTCCGGTCGGGATTGGCGGCGTTGGTCTGTGCCGACGCGGGCACGGCGGCGATTGTGATCGCCGCCGCAAGGATCGCCGCAAATCGAATGACCGCCTCAGCCGCCATCTGCCGGTTTCCTTCCTTCGATCACGGTGTCGGTGAAGGGCTGGGCGGCAATGAGGCCGATTTGCCTGGTGTAGTCGGTCGCATTGGCGGCGGGAATGCCGAGCCGGAACACGCCGTCGGCGGTCGGTCCGCCGATCACCTTCAGCCCGTTGCCGCCGAGGAAGCCCGAAATATCGGACACCTTGGCGTCCGGCTTGAACTTGACCAGCGCGAACGGCATCTTGGCCAGGTCGTCTTCCGCGCTGGCAATTTCGAAATTGCCGCCCTTGCCGCCGGGCTGTACGAGCGACTGCACCACGATCAGCGCCAACAGGACCGCGGCCGCCGCCCAAGCGACTCCGGCGGGCAGCGCCACGAAGCGGCCCCAGGCCTGCGCCAACCAGGACGAGCCTGCCGGCGCCCGCGCCGGTCCTGCCTCGGCGTCGAACGCCCTTGCGAAGCGGCTGAGCGCATCGGCCGGCGGGGGGNGGCGGGCGGATCGCCTCATTGGCCGCCGATGCGCCCGAGAATTCGGCCTCGGCCTCGCCAAGGGCGGCCAGTGCCGAGGGATCGCTGGCCAGCCATTCCTCGACGGCTTCAAGGTCCGAGCCTTCCAGCGAGCCGTTCAGGTAGAACGGCAGCAGCGTTTCCATTTCGTCGCGGCGCGACATCTTTTCAGCGGCGCTCATGGCCACCCCCTGTCGTAACCGGCGGCCTTGAGGGCCTCGCCGAGTTTCTTGCGGGCGTAGAACATCCGGGTCTTGACGGTCGCGACCGGGATGCCGAGCACCTCGCCGATCTCGGTCACCGACTGTCCGTGGTAATAGGCAAGGTCGATCACCGTGCGGTGCTCTTCGGGCAAGGCGTCGATGAGACGGCGCAAGGCGGCGGCCTTGTCCTCCTTCATGGTCACGACCTCGGGCGTGTCGGCGCTGTCGGGCACCGCGGCGGCGGCCTCGTCGTCGATCCAGTCTTCCTTTTTCTTGCGCAGCAGCGACAGCGCCTTGAACCGGGCGATGCCGAGCAGCCATGTCGAAACTTCGGAGCGACCCTCGAAGCCCGGCGCCTGGCGCCAAAGTTCGAGAAACACCTCGTTCGCGATATCGTCAGCCATCATTTCCGATCCCGTCTGGCGCACCACGAAGCGGTAGACCCGCGCGTGATGACGCATGAACAGCAGCCGCACGGCGGCACGGTCGCCCTTCGCGACCCGGTCGACAAGCGCGCGATCGGTGTCCGTCGCTGCCGTCATGGCCGGTCGAGCCGCCTGGCTCCTGTCTGCTCTGTCGCTGATCGGTCCAAAAAGGTTCATCCTCCGCCAAGGAATTTGCGGAGGCTAACCGAAGAAAGGGGAGGTTGCCAGTGGTGCGCTCTCTTCCTTCCCCCACAAGGGGGGAAGGGGGAAGGCGTTGCGCTACATCACCCCAAAAACGCCTTCGCCTTCATCGTCGCCGACACCGGCACGCCCAGACGGCTCAGCACCGTCGGCGCTAGCTGCAGTTGGTCGAGCAGCGTGTTCGCATCCGGCCCTTTCCCCAACCCGAAATAATACAGCGCGAAATCCTGCATCTCGTCGTCGTGGCCGCCGTGATGGCCGCGATCCGTCTGGCCGTGGTCGGCGGTCACCATCACCTCATAGCCGGCCGCGATCCAGCCCGGCAGGAACCCCGCCAGCATGGCGTCCATGGCATAGACGGCATGGTCCATCTCATGGCAGTCGTGGCCGAAGCGGTGGCCCATCGAGTCCAGCGTGCAGGTGTGCAGGATGCCGTAGTCGATGCCGTGGCGCTTGGTCAACATGGTCAGCGTCGCGAACAGATCGACATCGCTCGGCGTCATCTGGTTGCGCAGATTGTAGCCGGTCATGGTGTGGAACCGGCCATGCGTGATCGGCCCGCCTGGCTCGTCGAACTCCATGTCCTCGACCAGGTCGAACGGATAGGACCGGAAGAACTCCGACCAGTAGGAGTGGGTGACCGCACCGGTCTTGCCGCCGGCCTTGCTGACCTCGGAGAAGATATCGGGCTGCCCGACGCGGAACCGGTTCTCGTTGGAGAGGATGCCATGCACCTGCGGCGACACGCCAGTGTGGATCGAGGCATAGCAGCAGGCCGAGGTCGACGGCAGCACGGAACGCATCTTCCAGACGCGTGCCTCGCCCGATTGCACCCAACCCTCAAGATTGCCCATCAGCCGGCGCCAGTTGCGGTAGGGAACGCCATCGAGGACGATCAGCAGAAGCTTGGATTTGAGCGCCATGGGCGGCTCCATGCAGTCTTGTCGCAAGAGGATGACGGCAGTCGTAGGCCGCTAGTTCCCGGCGCTGGCCATGCGCCGTCCCTTGATCGCCTTTTCCAGCCAGCCGATCTCCATCTCGGGAACCGATGACAGCAAAAGGTCGGTATAGGCATCAAAGGGCGGCGTCAGCACCGTACTCTTCGAGCCGTAGCGCACCACTTCGCCGCGATACATCACCGCGATCGAATCGGCGATCGACTTTACCGTCGCGAGGTCATGGGTGATGAACAGGTAGGCGACGTTCTCCTCCTTTTGCAGTTCGAGCAAAAGCTTGAGGATGCCGTTGGCCACCAGCGGGTCGAGCGCCGAGGTCACCTCGTCGCAGATGATCAGCTTGGGCTTGGCTGCGAGCGAGCGGGCGATGCAGACGCGCTGCTTCTGGCCGCCGGAAAGCTCGGCCGGGTAGCGGTCGGCAAAACCCTTGCCCATCTCGATCTTGTCGAGCAGTTCGGTCACGCGGGCGTCGCGCTGCCTGCCGCGCATGCCGAAGTAGAACTCCAGCGGCCGGCCGATGATGGTGCCGACGGTCTGGCGCGGATTCATCGCCACGTCGGCCATCTGGTAGATCATCTGCAACTGGCGCAGATCCTCCTTCGGCCGGTCGGCGAGCCGGTTGGCCAGCGGCCGCCCGTCGAAGGTCACCGTTCCCTGTTCCGGCGGCAAGAGGCCGGTGATGGCCCGCGCCAGGGTCGACTTGCCGGAGCCGGACTCGCCGACGACGGCCAGCGTCTGACCCGGGTAGATATCGACCGAGACGTTCTTCAACACCTTGACGTGGCCGCCCGCATAGGCGGCGGTGACGTTCTTGACCGACAGGAACGGTGTCGTGCCGGGCTTCTGCTCGGCGTGCTCGATCTCATGCACCGAGACCAGCGCGTTGGTGTATTCCTGGCGCGGCTCCTTGATGATCTGGCGCGTGCCGCCCCATTCGACCAGCCGGCCGTGGCGCAGCACCATGATCTCGTCGGAGACCTGGGCGACGACGGCAAGGTCGTGGGTGATGTAGAGTGCCGCCACATGGGTGTCGCGGATGGCGTCCTTGATTGCCGCCAGAACGTCGATCTGCGTCGTCACGTCGAGCGCCGTCGTCGGCTCATCGAAGACGATCAGGTCGGGCTCGGAACAGAGCGCCATCGCCGTCATCACACGCTGCAGCTGGCCGCCCGAGACCTGGTGCGGGAAGCGCTCGCCGATGGTTTCGGGATTGGGCAGGCTGAGCTTCTTGAAGAGTGCTATGGCCCGCTTCTCGGCCTCGGCCCGTGTCGCGGTGCCATGCAGCAAGGTGGCTTCCACCACCTGGTCCATCAGCCGGTGCGCCGGGTTGAAGGCGGCCGCCGCCGACTGCGCGACATAGCAGACCTCGCGGCCGCGCAATTTGCGGAAGCCTTCCTTGCCGCCCTTCAGGATATCGCGGCCGTTGAGCAAAACCTCGCCGCCGGTGATGCGCACGCCGCCACGGCCGTAGCCCATGGACGACAGGCCGATGGTCGACTTGCCGGCGCCGGATTCGCCGATAAGGCCAAGCACCTTACCCTTTTCCAGGGTCAGCGAGACATCGTGCACCAGCACGATATTCTTTGGCGCTTCCCCCGGCGGGTACACCGTCGCCTCGATGCGCAAATTGCGGATATCGAGCAGCACGCCTGGTTTTGCCTGTCCGGGCTTCGCTTTGGTATCTGCCATCACCCGCGTCCTCCCTTCAGGCTTGTCGTGCGGTTGAGGATCCAGTCGGCGACAAGGTTGACCGAGATGGCAAGCGCCGCGATCGCGCCTGCCGGGATGAGCGCTGCGGCGATACCGAAGACGATGCCGTCCTTGTTCTCCTTGACCATGCCGCCCCAGTCGGCGTCCGGCGGCTGCACGCCAAGGCCGAGAAAAGACAAGGTCGACAGGAACAGCACGGCATAGATGAAGCGCAAGCCGAGTTCCGAGACCAGCGGCGACAGCGCGTTGGGCAGGATCTCGCGGAAGATGATCCAGGCGCTGCCTTCGCCGCGCAGCTTGGCGGCTTCGACATAATCCATGACGTTGATGTCGACGGCGACCGCACGCGACAGGCGGTAGACGCGGGTCGAATCAAGAATGCCCATGACCAGGATCAGCGTCACCAGGTTCGTCGGCAGCACCGAAAGCACGACCAGGCCCATGATCAGCGTCGGGATCGACATCAGGAGATCGACGAGGCGCGACAGGATGGTGTCGAACCAGCCGCCGAACACCGCCGCCGAGAAACCGAGAATGGCGCCGAGCGAGAAGGACAGCGCGGTGGCAAGCACGGCGATGAACAGCGTGATGCGGGCGCCGTAGATCATGCGTGACAACAGATCGCGGCCGAGATTGTCGGTACCCAGAAAGTGCGCCGCCGACATCGGTTCCCATACGTCGCCGACGATCTCGGCATTGTCGTGCGGCGAAATCCACGGTGCGAAGATCGCCGCCAGCACGAACAGCGCGGTCAGCACCAGGCCGATCAGGGCGGGAATGGGGATGCGTCTTATGTCAAGCATGCCCGCCCCTCACTTTGGATGTCTAAGACGCGGATTGGCGACGATCGCCGCTATGTCCGCGATGATGTTGAGGCTGATGTAGACGGCCGCGAAGATCAGGCCGACCGCCTGCACGACAGGCACGTCGCGCTTGGTGACATGGTCGACCAGATACTGCCCCATGCCGGGATAGACGAAGATCACCTCGACCACGACGACGCCGACGATGAGATAGGCGAGGTTGAGCATGACGACGTTGATGATCGGCGCGATGGCGTTCGGAAAGGCGTGTCTGCGGATGACCGCGAAGGCTGAAAGCCCCTTGAGCTCCGCGGTCTCGACATAGGCCGACTGCATGACGTTGAGGATCGCCGCGCGCGTCATGCGCATCATGTGGGCGAGCACGACCAGCGTCAGTGCCGTTGCCGGCAGCGCGATGGCCTGCATGCGTTCGCCAAAGGGCATGCCGTCATAGACGGTCGAGATGGCGGGGAAGATCTGCCATTTCACGGCGAAGAAATAGACCAGGAGATAGCCGATGAAGAACTCGGGGAAGGAGGTCGACGCCAGCGCCAGTCCGGAGATCAGCTTGTCGACCCAGCCATTGCGGTAGCGCACCGCGATCAGGCCGAGGATGATCGCCAGCGGCACCGCGACGACCGCCGCCCAGAAGGCGAGGAACAGCGTGTTCCACAGCCGGCCCTTGATCGAGGTCGCAATATCCTGGCCGCTCGACATGGCGGTGCCCAGATCGCCGGTCAGCACGCCGCCGAGCCAGTGGAAATACCTGACATAGGCCGGGTCGTTCAGCCCGAGCTGCTCACGCAAATTGGCGAGCGACTCCGGTGTCGCCGATTGTCCGAGAATGGCTTGCGCGACGTCGCCGGGCAGAATCTGGGTGCCGGCGAAGATCAGGACCGAAATGGCCAACAAAAGGAGGATGCCCAGCGCAATGCGCTGGGCAATCAGTTTCAGGATGGGTGAAGACATATCCGCAAAGCCGGACTCAGGCCTGCAGCCAGCACTTCGCCAAGGCGTAGCCGTTCATCAGTTCCTGATGCGGATCGTCGACCCAGCCATCGACCTTGGCACCGGTAGCGTCGATGAACTGGTTGAACATCGGCAGGATCAGGCCGCCTTCGTCGCGCACCAGGACAGCCATGTCGTGGTACATCGCCTTGCGCTTGGCCTCGTCGAGCTCGGCGCGTGCCGCCAGCACCATCTTGTCGAAATCCGGGCGCTTGAAACGCGTGTCGTTCCAGTCGGCGGTCGACAGATAGGCGGTCGAATACATCTGGTCCTGCGTCGAGCGCCCGCCCCAGTAGGAAGCGCAGAAGGGCTGCTTGTTCCAGACCTCGTTCCAATAGCCGTCGCCGGGCTCGCGCTTGAGCTCGATCTTGATGCCGGCCTTGGCGGCGCTCTGCTGGAAGAGCTGCGAGGCATCGACCGCGCCCGGGAAGGCGACGTCGGAGGTCCTCAAAAGCACGGTGCCGTCATGGCCCGACTTCTTGTAGTGGAACTTCGCCTTGTCCGGATCGTACTTGCGCTGTTCGATCTCGGTGAACAGCGGGTAGGCGGAGTTGATCGGGAAGTCGTTGCCGAGCGAACCGTAGCCGCGCAGCACCTTGGTCAGCATCTCTTCGCGGTCGATGGCGAGCTTCAGCGCCATGCGCAGGTCATTGTTGTCGAACGGCGCCGTGTTGCAATGCATGATGAAGACGTAATGGCCCGGGCCGGCGTGGTTGCGGATGGTCACGCCCGGCACGCGCTTGATCAGGTCGACGATCTTCGGCTCGACGCGGTTGATCATGTTGACCTGGCCGCCCTGCAGGGCCGCCGTGCGCGCCGTCGCATCGTTGATGACGATGATCTCGATCTGGTCGGCATGGCCCATCTTGTCGCCCTGCCAGTAATTGGCGAAGCGCTCGCCGCCATGGTGCACGCCGGGCTCGTTGGTGGTGACCTTATAGGGGCCGGCCGAGATGCCGGCGTCGGCCTTGTCCTTGCCGCCATTGGGCTGGACGATCAGGTGATAGTCGCTGAGCAGGTAGGGAAGGTCGGCATTGGCTTCCTTCAGCGTCAGCACCACTTCCTTGCCATTGGCCTTGATGGTCTCGATGCCCTTCATGTAGCCGAGCGCACCGGATTTCGATTTCTCGTCGGAATGGCGCTCGAGCGTCGCGGCCACGTCCTCGGCGGTCACCTTCTTGCCGTTGTGGAATTCGACGCCGTCGCGGATCTTCAGCGTCCACACCTTGGCGTCCTTGGACGAGCCGATCTCCTCGGCGATGCGGTTCTCGAGCTTGCCGTCGGGGGACAACTCGACGATCATTTCGCCCCAGCACTTGCCGAAGGCGAACGGCACCTGGGTCATGAACAGGGCCGGATCGAGACTGTTGGTGGATTCACCGCCGACCAGACCGGCCTTCAACGTGCCGCCCTTGACCGGACCGGCCGCCCGCGCCGCGCTTGAAAGCAGCGAGTTGGCGAAGGGTGCTGCGATGCCGAGCGCTGCCGCCCGGCCGAGAAAATCACGACGGCTCAGCTTGCCCGCTGCAACACGCCGGCTAAGGAATTCGAGTTCTTTTGACATTTTGAGTTCCTCACTCTGTTGGTTCGACTCTGTGGTCGATTTTCTTGTTTCTTGTGAGGGGAATAATGACGGCAAGGCAAAGCGGTAAGCAAGACCGAATGCGACATGCCGTGGCGTAAATCGTATGTCGCATTTGGACCAACGGGTTCAGTCATCAGACCAGCGCGCGCGGAATTTTTTCCTCGAAATTGCGTTCGAAGACGAGGATATCGCCTTCGTAAGCTTCGATTCTGGCGCTAACGACGAAGTTTTGCGCGTCCGATCGCATCTCCGCCCATGTCTCGGTACGCACCGACCATCCGTTTCGCGACAACGTCTGCGTCCAATGGGTTTTCCCCGATGCGGACAGCGGATCGTCGGGATGGATCGCCCAGGTCTCGCGGGCGATGCTGCCATTGGCCAGGCCATGGGCAAGATCGCGCACCTCGCCGAAGTCGTCCGCTATGGATAGCGTGACGATTCCGGTCTTTTCGTCGCGATCGACATGACGTTCGGAATTCGCTGGCCGGACCGTCTGGGTGGCCCAGGGCGCGGCGCCTTCCGGCTCGGCGAATGTCACCTCGCTGCCCGTGGCCAGCGGGCGCAAGGGAAGGGCCAGTGTCGCTGCCGACAAGGTGAGTTGAACCGGCTCCGGCGAGGGCCAGATCATTGGCCAATAGGCGTTCGAAACGGCAACGCGCAGGCGGTGGCCGGCCGGAACGCGGTAGGCGCACTGATCGAGCACGACGCGCGCCGAGATGGCCTCGCCCGGCGCCAGCGCTTGCGGGAATTCGTGCGAGTCGCGGTGCGTCAGGTTGAGCACGCCGTAGGAGATCAGTTCCGACGCGCCGTCCGGATGCACGTCGCACAGTCGGATCGCAATGTTGGCTTGCGGGCGATCGGAAGTGAGCGTGACTTGGACTTCCGGTGCACCGACAATGTCGAGCGCCTCGGCGAGTTCCGGTTGGTCGAAACACACCGACAGAGCATCGTCGGGACGCTGGTCACCTGGCAGTTCCGGGCCGAAGGTGAACGGGAAGTACTCGCCGCCAGCGAGACCGCAGCTTTGTGGTGAGGCGACGATGGCAGGTTTTTTGCCCTTGGAGATCAGCTCGATCGCTTGCGTCTTGATGGTGGGCGACGGCCATTGCTGCTCCGCCACCCAGCGGCCCAGCCGCTCGGGATGCCAGCGCGCCGGGCGCACGCTGTCCATCACATAGGCGCGATAGGCCGGGTCGGCCTCGACACCAGTGTCGCTGCCCTTCAGCCAGTGGTCCCACCAGCGCAGTGCTTCCTGCAGGAAGCCGATGGCCGGCTGAGGTCCGGCATAATGTGGATATTTGTGGATCCATGGGCCGACGATGCCCTTGACCGGTGCCTCGATGTTGCTGACGAGATTGGAGATCGTGTTGCGGTAACCGTCATGCCAGCCGCCGATCGACAGCACCGCTGCCTTGACCGCGGAAAAATTCTCGCAGATGGAGCCGCGTTTCCAATAGGCATCGCGGTGCTGGTGGCTGAGCCAGAGCGGCAAAAGGAAGGACTGGTTCTTCAGCCGGGTCAGCCACAGATCGCGCCACCGGTTGTCGCCTGCAATCAGCGGGTCCGGTGGCCGTGACGAATAGGAGAGCATCGTCGAAGCCCAGCCGAAATTCTCGATCAGCAGGCAGCCGCCCTTGTAATGGATATCGTCGGCGTAGCGGTCGACGGTCGAGCACAGGCTGATCACCGCCTTCAGCGCCGGCGGCTGTTTGGCCGCCACCTGCAGGCAGTTGAAGCCGCCCCAGGAAATACCCATCATGCCGACATTGCCGTTGCACCAAGGTTGGCTTGCGGCCCAAGCAATGACGTCGCAGGCGTCCTGCAATTCCTGCTCGGAATATTCGTCGTCCATCAGCCCTTCGGAATCGCCATTGCCGCGCATGTCGACGCGGATCGAGGCGTAGCCGTGGCCGGCAAAATAAGGATGCGTCAGCTGGTCGCGAAAGATGGTGCCGTCGCGCTTGCGGTAGGGCAGGTGCTCGAGAATGGCAGGCACCGGATCGTCGCCGGCATCCTCCGGCATCCACACCCGCGCCGACAGCCGGCAGCCATCCGGCATGACGATGCCCATGTCCGGGAATTCGACGACCTTGCGGGGAAATTCGGTGACGGTTTTCATGGCTGCTCTCCAGGATATCAGTGACGCATGAAGCGCGCACATTACGAAGTCGAACGGACGACGGCCTGTGTCGCCGGGACGACGGTTGGCGCGAACATTTAACTTCTATCTTGCGTTATCCCGAGAATTTATGTATTACTTTTATTCACTCCAGTTCGACATACTGAGGATAATTACGCCTGAAAATCGTTTGGGATGAGCCGAAGCGCGTAACGAACCTCAAAAACCGGGGTCTCGATTTTGCCAAACTCGATATCGAGTTTTTTGCGACTTCAACCGTCCTCCCGGCCAAGGCCGGCCGGCTCAAGGCGATTGGCGAATTCGGAGAGATCATTCTCGCCGTTATTTTTAAGCCGCTTGGTTCCGAAGCGATTTCGGTGATCTCGATGCGACGTGCTAGCCGAAAGGAAAGGTCAGTATATGAACAACCCTAAGTCACGTATTCGGCCGCTTACCGATGAGGAGGAAGCGGAAATCCAAAGGCAAATCGCTGCTGATTCCGACGACGCGGAGGCGACTGACGAGCAATTGGCGCGAGCCAAGCCTTTCGCGGAAGCGTTTCCGGAACTTTTCGAAAGCATAAGGCGCGCTCGTGGCCGGCCTCCTGTGGAAAAGCCCAAGCAAGTTGTGTCCATCCGTCTGGATCAGGACGTCGTCAGAAAATTCAAGGCGACTGGCAAGGGCTGGCAGGCCAAGATAAATGAGGTATTGAAAAACGCGAAGGTAAGCTAGGCGATCCCTCTCAATTCAGCGGAATGTCGTTCTCGTTCTTGTTCGCCTGGTAGGCGCCTGACAAATCGTCGTAGCGCGCCGAGATCTTGCCGATACGCGCTTCCAGCCGTTGGCGCTCGGTCTCGGGCAGCGCCCGCACCAGCCTGCGTATGGAGAAACTCTTCCAATAGGCGTTCTCGGCATTGTAACCGCCGGGATCGAGGGTGAAGACCTCTTTCAGGATTTTCAGATCGTGCGGGATGGCAAAGCTGTCGCGCGAATCCTCGTGGCTGAACAGATAGTAGAAATTGTCGAAGCCGGTCCAGGTGATTGCCGACAGGCAGAGCGAGCATGGTTCGTGCGTGGCGAGGAAGATGGCGTCGCCAGTGTCGACACGCTCCGCCCTGGGCATCTCGTAAAAACGCTTCAGGCAATGCACCTCGCCATGCCAGAGCGGGTTTTCGATCTCGTTGTTGGTCTCGGCCAGCACCAGCGAACGATCGTCCTTCCTCAGGATCGCCGCGCCGAACAGCTTGTTGCCGTGGGCAACGCCTTTCTCCGTCTTCGGCACGATGTCATGCTCGATGACGTCGAGCAGGCGGTCGATCAGCGAAATGTCGGTCATGACGGCTCTCCTGCTGCATGTCGCCCAAAAGTGCCCCGGTTCTGGGGTAACGACATGCGCGAAAAACTAGGGAAGATGGATCTCGTAGGCGTGCGAGAAATGGAATTCTTCGAGATTGGAGCCGTCGCCGCCACGGTCGACGATCAGGAAGTCCTGAGCTTCGCCAAGCGGCGTCAGCACGCCATGCCAGAGATTGCGGGAATAGTTGATGCCTTGTCCGGGCGCGGTGATGAAGGCGTGCGGTTCGCCCGGCCCCTCCTTGCCGTCATGGCAGACGACGACTAGGAACGGGCGCGGCGACAGCGGTATGAAGGCCTGGCTGCCGAACGGATGCCGCTCGACCATGGTCAGCTTCAGCGGCAGTTCGTAAGGCGTGCCGCGCACCATCGAGATCAGCACGCGCGCGTTCGGTCCCGTCGCCTCGGCGGTGGCAAGATCGTGGTAGCGCTCGGCCTTGCCGCCATTGATCGGGTAATGGTTGTCGCCGCCCATGTCGATGACGTCCCCGAAACCGGCAAACGCCTCGCGCGTCAGCGGCCGCGCGACGATGCGGGTCACCGCGTGCGACCGCCAATATCGGCACCGCCCAGCTTGGCGTGCCGGTTGACGTCTTTGTAGAGCAGATAGCGGAATTTCCCCGGGCCGCCGGCATAGCAGGCCTGCGGGCAGAAGGCGCGCAGCCACATATAGTCGCCGGCCTCGACCTCGACCCAGTCCTGGTTCAGGCGGTAGACCGCCTTGCCTTCGAGCACATAGAGCCCGTGCTCCATCACATGCGTCTCGGCGAACGGAATGACGGCGCCGGGCTCGAGCGTCACGATGGTCATATGCATGTCGTGGCGCATGTCGGCCGGATCGACGAACCGCGTCGTCGCCCAGCGGCCCTCGGTGCCGGGCATCGGCGTCGGTGCGATCTCCTGTTCGTTGGTGAAGAAGGCTTCCGGCGCTTCGATGCCGTCGACGGCTTCATAGGCCTTGCGAATCCAGTGGAAACGAACAGCCGCCTTGCTTTCATTGCGAACGGTCCAACCGCTGGCCGGCGGCAGGAAGGCAAAGCCGCCGGGCCGCAACATATGCTTCTTCCCGGCAAGCAGGACCGTCAACTCGCCCTCGACCACGAACAGGGCGCCCTCGGCGCCGGCATCGGGTTCCGGCCGCTCGCTGCCGCCGCCGGGTGCGACCTCGACAATGTACTGCGAAAACGTCTCGGCAAAGCCGGACAGCGGACGCGACAGGATCCAGACGCGGGTCTCGTCCCAGAACGGCAAGGCGCTGGTGACGATGTCCTGCATCACCCCCTTGGGGATGACGGCATAGGCCTCGGTGAAGACGGCGCGGCCGGTCAAAAGCTCGTTCTGGCCGGAATGGCCGCCATGTGGAGCGTAATAGGTTCGCTCGGGCATCCTGATCGTATCCATGGGTTCAAACCTATTGCGGTAGCATGTCCCGGAGGCGGAGCAGCGCGATGCGCTCGACCTGTTTGCAGGCGGTCTCGAATTCCACGCCCCGGCTGTTGCCGATGCGGGCTTCGAATTCCGCCAGGATTTCCTCCTTGGTCTTGCCCTTCACCGCGATGATGAAGGGGAAGCCGAAGGTGGTGACGTAGGCGGCGTTGAGTTTGGAGAACAATTCGCGTTCCTTGTCGGTCAGCGCGTCGAGACCGGCGGAGGCCTGTTCCCGGGTCGATTCCGCGGTCAACCGCCTGGCCTTGGCCAATTTGCCGGCAAGGTCGGGATGGGCGTTGAGCACGCCGAGCCGCTCGGTCTCGTTGGCGGAACGGAAGACGCGGCAGAGCGCATTGTGCAGGCCGCCGGCCGTGTCATGCGCTGGGCCTAGTTCCAGTTCGTAGGCCCGCTCCGCGATCCAGGGCGAATGCTCGAACACGCCGCCGAAGCTGTGAACGAATGTCTCGAATTCCATTTTCGACGGGCGCAGCGCCGCCGGCTTGTAGGGATGTTTTTCCTGCCAGTGCCTGGCGATGTCGATGCGCCGCGCCAGCCAGACCTTGTCGTGCGACTTCACATAGTCGACGAAGCGCTTCAGCGCCGCCACCCGGCCTGGCCGCCCGACGAGCCGGCAATGCAGGCCGATGTTCATCATGCGCGGCCGGCCCGCCTTGCCCTCGGCATAGAGCGTGTCGAAGCTGTCCTTGAGGTAGGCGAAGAACTGGTCACCCGAGTTGAAGCCTTGCGGCGTGGCGAAGCGCATATCGTTGGCGTCGAGCGTGTAGGGGATGATGAGCTGCGTGCCGCCCGCATGCTCGTACCAGTAGGGCAGCTCGTCGTCATAGGTGTCGGAGACGTAGTCGAAGCCGCCTTCCTCGGCGACCAGCCGTACCGTGTTGACCGAGGTGCGGCCCGTATACCAGCCGGTCGGGCGCTGGCCCGTGACCTCGTAATGCAGCTTGATCGCGGCTTTGAGGTCGCGGCGTTCGTCCTCGGCGCTGTGGTCGCGGTAGTCGATCCATCTCAGCCCATGCGAGGCGATTTCCCAGCCGGCCTCCTGCATGGCCGTCACCTGGTCGGGCGAGCGTGCCAACGCGGTGGTGACGCCGTAGCAGGTCACCGGCACCTGGCTCTCGCTGAACAGGCGCAGCAGCCGCCAGAAACCGGCCCGCGCCCCGTATTCGTAGATCGATTCCATGTTCCAGTGGCGCTGGCCCACCCAGGCCGCGGCGCCGACGATTTCCGACAGGAAGGCTTCCGAGGCCTTGTCGCCGTGCAGCACGCAGTTTTCGCCGCCCTCTTCGTAGTTGACGACGAACTGCACCGCGACATGCGCTCCGCCAGGCCATTTCGGATCCGGCGGATTGGCTCCGTAGCCGCGCATGTCTCTTTCGTAACGCATCGTCCCTCCCGCGGGGCATCGCCCGAAGTATGAGCAGGATATCGAAAGGGTGCTTCTCGCATTCCCCCGAAAATTTTTGAAAGTGTTTTTGTCGCACTCCGCTCGACCGGGACTTATGCATCGCCTTTAATTGGCGCACAATTCATCACTTGTGTTCGATTGTACCAGCCAGTTCGTTCAACTGGGAAAGGGAGGCGGCCAATGGCAGAGACGTCGAAAGCCGATGGCGGACGCCTGACGACCCATGTTCTCGACACGGCGACCGGCAAGCCGGCGGCGGGCCTGTCGATCGCTCTTTACCGTCTCGACGGTGCCGCCCGCACGCTTCTGAAGACGGTCGCGACCAACGCCGATGGCCGCTGCGATGCGCCATTGCTTGTCGGCGGTGACTTCCGCATCGGCGAATACGAGCTGATCTTCGCGGCGGGCGACTATCTGCGCGGCCAGGGAACAAAGCTGCCCGAGCCGGCTTTCCTCGACAGGGTGCCGATCCGCTTCGGCATGGCGGAGGCGGTGCACTATCATGTGCCCCTTCTGATCTCGCCCTACGGCTATTCGACCTACAGGGGAAGTTGAGGCATGGCCAAGGTCAATATCCGCAACGAAATCCGTTTCATCCTCAATGGCAGGGATGTCGTGCTGTCTTCGGTGGCACCCGACACGACCTTGCTCGACTGGCTGCGGCTCGACCGCTCGCTGCGCGGCACCAAGGAAGGCTGCGCCGAGGGCGATTGCGGCGCCTGCACCGTGCTCGTCGGCAAGCTCTCGGCCGGCGGACTGGTCTATGAAAGTGTCAACGCCTGCATCCGCTTCCTCGGCTCGCTGGACGGCACCCATGTCGTGACCGTCGAGCATTTGCGCGGCCTGCCCGGCCAACTGCACCCGGTGCAGCAGGCAATGGTCGATTTCCACGGCTCGCAATGCGGCTTCTGCACGCCGGGCTTCATCATGTCGCTCTACGGCCTGTGGATGAGATCATCGGCCCCATCGAACGCGACGATCGAAAAAGCCCTGCAAGGCAACCTTTGCCGCTGCACCGGCTACGAGGCGATCATGCGCGCCGCCCACGCCATCTCCAGCTACGGCAAGGCGGCGAAAGACCCGCTGGCGGCGGAGCGCGAGGCAATCACGGCAAGGCTCGATGCCATGCATGACGGCGCGCGGGTCGAGATCGGCGCCGGCAAAGCACGGCTGGTGGTGCCGGCCAATGTCGATGATCTCGCCGCCATACTGGACAAGGAACCCACGGCCACCATCGTTGCCGGGGCGACCGATGTCGGCCTGTGGGTGACCAAGCACATGCGCGATATCTCGCCGGTGATCTTCATCGGCAATCTCGACGGGCTTTGCACGATCTCCGAAGACAAGGGCGTCATATCGATCGGCGCCAGCGTCACCTACACCGAAGCCTTCTCGACGCTGTCAAAGCGCATCCCCGCGCTCGGACCATTGTTCGACCGCATCGGTGGCGAACAGGTGCGCAATATGGGCACCATCGGCGGCAACATCGCCAACGGCTCGCCGATCGGCGACACGCCGCCGCCATTGATCGCGCTCGGCGCGCGGCTGACGCTGCGCAGGGGCAAGAAGCGGCGCACGATCCCGTTGCAGGATTTCTTCATTGCTTACGGGAAGCAGGATCGGCAGCCGGGCGAGTTCGTCGAAGCCGTGCACGTTCCTGTCCCCGCCAAGGGGGCGAAATTCGCCGTCTACAAGATCACCAAGCGCCGCGACGAGGACATCACCGCCGCCCTTGGCGCCTTTTCCCTGACTCTGGCCGAGGATGGCACGGTTGCCGATATCCGTATCGCCTATGGCGGCATGGCCGCGACCCCGAAGCGGGCGTCCGCAGTCGAAAACGCGTTGCGCGGCAAGCCCTGGACCGAAGCGACGGTCGAGGCGGCGATGACTGAGTACGCCAGGGATTTCACGCCGCTCACCGACATGCGCGCGTCAGCCGAATACCGGGCGCTGGCGGCGAAAAACCTGTTGTTGCGCTTCTTTGTCGAAACCACCGGCACCAGGGCACCATTCCGGGTGTCACGCAACGAGGCGGCATGATGAACAAGCACGCCACCGCTAGTCTCAAGGCTGAGAAAATCGTCGGCGGCGTCGCCACCGACCAGCGGCATGATTCCGCCCACAAGCATGTCAGCGGCACGGCGGTCTATATCGACGACATGCCGGAACCGGCCGGCACGCTGCATGGCTGCCTCGGCCTTTCGGCTGCGACCCATGCCACGATCGTCGAGATGGACCTTTCGGCGGTGCGCGCCGCGCCCGGCGTCGTCGATGTGCTGACGGCGAAGGATGTGCCGGGCGAGAACGACATCTCGCCGACTGGTCGCCATGACGAGCCGCTGCTCGCCGACGGCAAGGTCGAGTTCCATGGTCAGCCGATCTTCTGCGTTATTGCTGAAACTCGCGAACAAGCACGCCGCGCCACCAGGCTGGCCAAGGTCGAATACAAGGCATTGCCCTTCGTCACCGATATCGGCGACCTCGACCCGAGGAAGGACAAGTTGGTCACGCCGCCTCTCACGCTGAAACGCGGCGACGCGGCGGCCGCGATCCGTCAGGCGCCGCGCCGGCTGAAGGGAAAGATGCGCGTCGGCGGCCAGGAACATTTCTATCTCGAGGGCCATATCGCCATGGCCGTTCCCGGCGAGGACCAGGACGTCACCATCTACTCCTCGACCCAGCATCCGAGTGAAGTCCAGCACATGGTGAGCCATGCGCTCGGGGTGCCGAGCAATGCCATCACTGTGGAAATCCGCCGCATGGGCGGCGGCTTCGGCGGCAAGGAAACACAAGGCAACCAGTTCGCGGCATTGGCCGCGATCGCCGCCAAGAAGCACCATCGCGCGGTGAAAATCCGGCCCGACCGCGACGACGACATGATCGCCACCGGCAAGCGTCACGACTTCCTCGTCGACTACGAAGTCGGCTTCGATGACGAAGGCAACATCCTCGGCGTCGACTTCATGTTCGCGGCGCGCTGCGGCTTTTCGTCGGACCTGTCAGGCCCGGTCACCGACCGCGCGCTGTTCCATTGCGACAACACCTATTTCTGGCCGACGGTGCATGCGCAGTCGGCACCGCTCTACACCAATACCGTGTCGAACACCGCTTTCCGCGGCTTTGGCGGCCCGCAAGGCATGGTCGGTGCCGAACGCGTCATCGACGAGGTCGCCTTCGCGGTCGGCCAGGATCCGCTGGAAATCCGCAAGAAGAATTTCTACGGCACCAGCGGTGATAGCGAGGGGGGTCGCAACCTCACGCCCTATCACCAGACGGTCGAGGACAACATCATCCAGCGCATCGTCGGCGAACTGGAGGAAAGCGCCTCCTATGCGCGGCGGCGGCGGGAAATTTCGGCCTTCAACGCCAACAGCCGTTTCATCAAGCGCGGCCTGGCGCTGACGCCGGTCAAGTTCGGCATTTCCTTCACCGCCACGCACTACAACCAGGCCGGTGCGTTGGTGCATGTCTACACCGACGGTTCGGTGCATCTGAACCATGGCGGCACCGAGATGGGGCAGGGCCTCTACCTCAAGGTCGCGCAGGTGGTGGCCGAAGAATTCCAGATCGACCTCGACCAGGTGAAGATCACGGCGACCACAACCGGCAAGGTGCCCAACACCTCGGCCACTGCGGCGTCTTCCGGCTCCGATCTCAACGGCATGGCCGCGCAGAACGGTGCGCGTCAGATCAAGGCCCGGCTCATCGATTTCGCCGCCGAAAAGTACCAGGTGCCGCACGACCAGGTGGTTTTCCTGCCCAACCGGGTGCGCGTCGGCAACCAGGAGATCGCCTTCGCCGACCTCGTCAAGCAAGCCTACATGGCGCGCATTCAGCTCTCGGCGGCGGGATTCTACAAGACGCCGAAAATCCACTGGAACCGCGACAAGGGACAGGGTCGCCCCTTCTACTATTTCGCCTACGGGGCCTCCTGCTCGGAAGTCTCGGTCGACACGCTGACCGGCGAATATGTGGTCGAGCGCACCGACATCCTGCACGAAACCGGCCGCTCGCTGAACCGTGCCATCGATCTCGGCCAGATCGAGGGCGGCTTCATCCAGGGCATGGGCTGGCTGACGACGGAAGAACTGTGGTGGGACGACAAGGGACGGCTGCGCACCCATGCGCCGTCGACCTACAAGATCCCGCTGGCGTCAGACCGGCCGAAGATATTCAACGTGACCCTTGCCGACTGGCCCGAGGCGAGCGAGCCGACGATCCACCGCTCCAAGGCGGTTGGCGAGCCGCCCTTCCCGCTCGGCATGTCCGTGCTGCATGCATTGTCGGATGCGGTCGCCAGTGTCGCCGACCACAAGATCTGCCCGCGTCTCGATGCTCCTGCGACGCCGGAACGCGTGCTGATGACGATCGAGCGGCTGAAGAAAGAGGCCAGGGCTGGCGCCTAAGTCGCCAAAACGTGCAAAATCAGCGTGAAAAGCCTATATTTCCCAATTGGGAATGCAAAAATGAACTCGAAAGTGCAAAGCCTGAAAGCCTTTCTCGCCAGCGCCCACCGGGTCGCCCTGGTCGAAGTGGCGGGCACCAAAGGCTCGACGCCGCGCGAGAAGGGCGCCTTCATGCTCGTCTCGGCATCGGCCACCTTTGGCACGATCGGCGGCGGCCAGCTCGAATACATGGCCATCGACAAGGCCAGGCAGATGCTAGCGTCCTCACCCTCCCCCTTGTGGGGAGGGTCGCTGCGCAGCAGCGGGGTGGGGGTGCGGCGCCGGCCCCCCACCCGAACCTGCGGTCNGGCAAAGCCGGCCGGGGTGGGGGTGCGGCGTTCGAAGGTCCCCCTCCCCACAAGGGGGAGGGTGAAGAAGCCCGCATCGAGGTCGACGAAGTCCGCGCTACCCTCGACGTCCCGCTGGGGCCCGAAATCGGCCAATGCTGCGGCGGGCGCGTTGAGGTTCTGATCCGGCTGGTCGATGCCGCGCTTGCCGCCGATCTGATTGCGGGCGCCGAAGCCGAAGAGGCCCACCTGCCGCATGTCTACATCTTCGGCGGCGGCCATGTCGGCCAGGCGCTGGCGTCGACGGTAGCACTGCTTCCCGTCCACGGCGTCATTATCGAAACGCGGGCCGAGGCGCTGGAAGGCATGCCGGAAACCGTTGAGACGCGGCTGACGCCCATGCCGGAGGCCGAGGTGCGCAAGGCGCCCGCCGGCACCGCATTCGCCATCCTCACCCATGACCACGCGCTGGACTTCCTAATCGTCGCCGAAGCGCTGAAACGCGATGACGCCGCCTATGTCGGCATGATCGGCTCGAAGACCAAGAAAGCGACCTTCAGGAACTGGTACCTGAAATCGGCTGATGGCACGGAAGCGGAGTTTGCCCGCCTCGTCTCGCCGATCGGCGGTAACGCCGTCAGGGACAAGCGGCCGCAAGTTATTGCGGCGCTCGCGGCGGCTGAGATCATGACGGCGCTGGTTGCTCACGCTGCCGCGTCAAATGCCGAAAATCCCGTGCCGCATGGCAAGGTAATGGTCAGTTGAGCTTTGCCGCGCTTAGGCTGGCCGCTTCAAGCCCAGATGGTCGCGCAGCGTTCGGCCTTCATAATCCCTGCGGAACAGGCCGCGCCGTTGCAGCTCCGGCACCACGAGTTCGCAAAAGGCATCGAGTTCGCCGGGGAAGTAAGACGGCAT
The DNA here is from genome assembly GCF_000502435.1 of Mesorhizobium sp. LNHC232B00. NCBI lineage: Bacteria > Pseudomonadati > Pseudomonadota > Alphaproteobacteria > Hyphomicrobiales > Phyllobacteriaceae > Mesorhizobium > Mesorhizobium sp. LNHC232B00. The sequence goes on along the minus strand of NZ_AYWP01000008.1, from coordinate 39,726 downwards.
GACGTTGAAGCCATCGGCCGCGCCGCCTTCGAACCGCGCCTGCAATTCGTCGGCGATCTGGGCCGCCGTGCCGACGATACGCCAATGACCCCTGGCGCCGGCGAAATGACGGGCAAGTTGGCGGATGGAAAGGCCGTCGCGGCGCGATTGCTCGACGATCAGAGCCTGCCGGCTCTTCATGCCCTCGCTTTCCGGCAATTCGGGCAGCGGCCCGTCGATCGGATAGCGCCGCAGATCGGAGATGCTGAGATAGCTGGACAGCAGCGCCACGCCGACGTCGTCGGGGATCAGCTCCTGCAACGCCTCGAATTTTTCCTGGGCCTCGGCTTCCGTTTCCGCCACCACGGGGGAAACGCCGGGCATGATCTTGATGTCGTCCGGCTCGCGTCCATAGCTTACCATGCGCCCCTTGAGGTCGTCGTAGAAGGCCTTCGCCTCCTCGAAGGTCTGCGCCGCCGTGAACACCACGTCGGCGGTGCGGGCGGCCAGATCGCGGCCGACATCCGAGGCGCCGGCCTGGACCATGACCGGCGCGCCCTGCGGCGAACGCGGCAGGTCGAGCGGGTCGCGAACCGAAAAGCTCTGGCTGTCATGGCCGGAAGCGCCGAGCTTGCCGTGCCAAAGCCCGGTTACCACCTCGGCGAATTCGCGCGCCCGCTCATAGCGGTCGGCATGGGGCTTGAGGCCGGTCGCGCCGAAATTGGCGGCCTCGATGGGGCTTGCCGATGTGACCAGGTTCCAGCCGGCCCGTCCGTGGCTCAGATGGTCGAGAGACAGGAAGGTCCGCGCCAGCCCGTAGGGCTCGTTATAGCTCGTCGAGGCGGTGGAGACGAGGCCGATGCGGCTGGTCTGCACGGCGAGCGCCGAGAGCAGGCTGATCGGCTCGAAGCCGATCGAGCGCGACGTCTGGCTGGCGATGCCGACATTGGCCTCGCGCAGGCCGGCGGCGTCTTCGCAGAAGATCATGTCGAACTTCGCCGCTTCCGCCGTGCGCGCCAGCTGGATGTAGTGATCGATGTCGATGCCGGCGGTCACATGCGCCTTGGGGTGGCGCCAGGCGGCGATGTGGTGGCCCGTCGCCCACAGGAAGGCGCCGAGCTTCATCTGCGCGGTCATTGGTCACCTCCGCCGGCAAGGCCAAGATGCGAGCGCAACGTCGTGCCCCGATAACCGTCCCGCAAAAGGCCGCGCCGCCGCAACTCCGGCAACACGCGGCCGACGAAATCGTCCAGTGCCGGGGGCGGCATCGCGATGTTGAACCCATCGCAGTCTTGCGAGCGGAACGACGCATCGAGACGATCGACATCGACGCCGACATTCAGCAGCACCTTGACCGAGCCCGGTTCGCGTCCGCAGGCGGCCACGTGCCGCTTCAGATCGTCATGACGCGCCTTGGCGTCCTGAGCGGATCCATCCAGGAGGATGACGTCGGCGGTCCGGGCGGCGATATCCATGTCGGCTTCGGACAGAACGGACAGCAGCAGCACCGGCTGATCCTGCGGCGAGCGCGCGATATTCAGTGGGCCGCGCACGGAGAAAAATTCGCCCTTGTGGTCGAGCAGGTGCATTTTGTCGGGATCATGGAAGCGGCCGCCGCCCTTGTCGAACAGCAGCGCATCCGCGTCCCAGCCCTGCCACAAGCCTCGTACGACCCCGATATATTCCTCGGTGCGGCGGCGGAAATCATCGCTGGAAAATCCATCCGGCCGGCTGAAATTGGCCGCCTCGCGCGGCGCCTGCGCCATCGTCGCGTGCCAGCCGGCGCGGCCATGGCTGATAATGTCGAGCGAGGCGAAACGGCGCGCCAGATTGTAGGGCTGGTGGGCGACGGTCGAGGCCGCGGCGACGAGGCCAATCCTGGTTGTCACGGTCGCCAATGCGGCCAGCAAGGTGGTCGCTTCGAAAGGGCTGCTGGACGCGGGGGCATCTGGCGCGGAGTCTTCAAGGATAATCATGTCCAGCCCGGCCGCTTCCGCCTGCCGGACAAAGCCGGCCACATCCCTGAAAGTGAGCGCGCTGGTCTGGCCGGCCATGGAAGAAATGTTGAGCGAAACGGTGAGATGCATTGTGGTTTGCTCGTCGCGCAGCCATCGACCATGAGGCCGTGCATGCGAACCTAAGTTCGCCTCTGCGTAAGGCAACCCCTTCGACTGGGCCAGGAGCCGTTCACTTGCCAGCCAGCCCCTTGTCACCTCTACTTGCCGGCCAGAAGATCCTTGATCAGCCGCTGGCAGCGCTCCGCCATGAAGTCGAGCAGCAGCCGCACCTTGGGGTCCTGCAGCTTCTTGTGCGGATAGACGGCCGCGAACTGCACTGGCGTCGGCGGCGTGTTGCTCAGGATCACCTTCAGCCGCCGGTCGCGGATGAACGGTTCGACCTCGAAGCGCGGCTTGTTGATGATGCCGCGTCCCGATAGCGCCCAGCCGGTCAGCACGTCGCCATCGTCCGTGTCGTAGGGGCCATGCACCTCGAATTTCTGCGGGCCGGTGGGAGTTTGCAGTGTCCATACATATTCGCGCGCGCCGGAGTAGCGTAGCATCAGGCAGTCGTGCTTCTTGCCGATCAGCTCCTGCGGCTCCACCGGTTCGCCGCGCGCCTCCAGATATTTCGGCGCCGCCACCAGCACGCGCTCGCATTCCATGATGCCGCGCATCCTGAGGCTGGAATCCTCGATGATGCCGAGCCGGAAAGCGACGTCGATGCCTTCCTTCATGATATCGACATTGTGGTCCGAGAGCCTCAGCCGCACCTCGATGTCAGGGTATTTGTCGTGGAAATCGGGAATGCCCGAGGCCACCAGCCGGCGGCCGAGGCCGAGCGGCGCGGTTACGCGGATGGTGCCGCGCGGCTGGCCGGACAGCGCCGAGACGGCGGCCTCCGCTTCGGTGATCGCTTCCAGCACCTGCTTGGCGCCCGCATAAAAAACCGTGCCGTGCTCGGTCGGCATCAACTGCCGCGTGGTGCGGTTGAACAGCCGCACGCCAAGATGCTTTTCCAACTCCTTGATGCGGTTGGAGGCGACCGCCGGCGAAATGCGCATGTCGCGGCCCGCCGCCGACAGATTGCCGAGTTCGACGACGCGGACGAAAACGGCGATGTTGTCGAGATAGGCCATGCGGAGCACCTTCGCCGGTTTGCAGCGATTAGCCTAGCGCATGACCCCGAAAAATCGGAATCGATTTTCGGAAAGGATCATGCGCCAGATCAAAGTGCTACAGCGTCCTTTGCGCGTCCAAGAGGCCGCGCGGCGTTGTAGTATTTTCCATTTTTTTTTGAAAGTCATCGTACACCTCGCCTCTTTTCGTTTGCGCGCGACACCGTAAAGTCGCGTCATCGGCAGGGACGACGTCAATGATGGATTTCGCGATTTTCTGGGACTGGCTGAGCTTCGCTGTGCGCTGGCTGCATGTCATCACCGGCATCGCCTGGATCGGCTCGTCTTTCTATTTCGTCGCGCTCGATCTCGGCCTGCGCCAGCGACCGGGCATGCCTGTCGGCGCCTTCGGCGAGGAATGGCAGGTGCATGGCGGCGGCTTCTACCACATTCAGAAATATCTGGTGGCGCCGGCCGAGATGCCCGAACATCTGACCTGGTTCAAATGGGAATCCTACGCCACCTGGCTGTCAGGCTTCGCCATGCTGTGCGTGGTCTATTATGCCGGAGCCGATCTGTTCCTGATCGATCCCAACGTGCTGCCGATGTCGGTACCCGTGGGCATCTTGCTGTCCATGGCGACAATCGGCGTCGGCTGGGTGGTCTATGATCTCCTGTGCCGCTCGCCGCTGGGCAAAAGCGATACCGGCCTGATGCTGGTGCTCTACTGCGTGCTGGTGTTCATCGCCTGGGGGCTGACGCACCTGTTCACCGGCCGCGCCGCCTTCCTGCATCTGGGCGCCATCACCGCCACGATCATGTCGGCCAATGTCTTCATGGTCATCATCCCCAACCAGAAGATCGTCGTCGCCGACCTCATCGCCGGCCGCAAGCCCGATCCGAAATACGGCAAGATCGCCAAGCAGCGCTCGCTCCACAACAACTATCTGACGCTGCCGGTGCTGTTCCTGATGCTGTCGAACCATTATCCGCTGGCGTTCGGGACCGAGTTCAACTGGGTCATCGCCTCGCTGGTGTTCATCATCGGCGTGCTGATCCGGCACTATTTCAACAGCGTCCATGCGCGCAAGGGCAACCCGCATTGGACCTGGCCGGGCGCCCTTGTCCTGTTCATCATCATCATCTGGCTGTCGACCGTGCCGAGGGTGCTGACCGGCGAACCCAAGCCATCCGCAGCGGCGGAACTCTATATCGCCTCCGCGCATTTCCCCGCCGTGCGCGACACCGTGCTCGGCCGCTGTTCGATGTGCCATGCGGCGGAGCCGGTCTATGAGGGCATCTACCATGCACCCAAGGGCGTGATGCTCGACACCGACGCGGGCATCGCCGAGCATGCCCGCGAGATCTATCTGCAGGCCGGACGCAGCCACGCCATGCCGCCTGCCAATGTCTCGCAGATATCAGACAAGGAGCGGGCGCTGCTGGTGACCTGGTTCGAAGGCGCAGGGAAATAGGCATGATTTCGATACTTCTGCGCGGCCGCACGCTGTCTTTCGAGCGCTGGCCGCAAACCATCGACGACCATTCGGCCTGGCGCTACGAGGAAGACGGCGGCCTGCTGATCGGCGATGGCAGGATCGTCGCCGCAGGCGCCTATGCCGATGTCGAAAAGCAAGCTGGCGAGGCGGTGAAAAAAATCGACCACCGGCCGCATCTGTTGCTGCCCGGCTTCATCGACGCGCATGCGCATTTTCCGCAGATGCAGGTCATTGCTTCCTATGGCGCCGAACTGCTCGACTGGCTGAACACCTACACCTTCCCGGAAGAGACGAAGTTCGCCAACGCGCAGCATGGACGCCGCATAGCGCGGCTGTTCCTCGACGAGATGGTGCGTCACGGCACCACGACGGTCGTAGCCTACTGCTCGGTGCACAAGGCCTCGGCGGAGGCCTTCTTTGCTGAGTCGCACGATCGCAACATGCTCAACGTCGCCGGCAAGGTGATGATGGACCGCAATGCGCCCGAAGGTGTGCTCGACACGCCGCAATCCGGCTATGACGACACCAAAGCGCTGATCAAGGAATGGCACGGCAAGGGTCGCCAGCACTACGCCATCACGCCGCGCTTCGCCATCACCTCGTCGCCGGAGCAGATGGAGATGGCTGGAGCGCTCTGTCGCGAGCATCCCGACCTGCACATGCAGACGCATCTGTCGGAAAACCACGCCGAGATCGCCTTCACGCAGGAACTCTACCCATGGTCGCGCGACTACACCGACGTCTACGAACATTACGGGCTGCTGGGCAAAAAGAGCCTGTTCGGCCACTGCGTCCACCTTTCCGAGCGTGAGGCGGACGCGCTGTCGGACAGCGGTTCGGTGGCGGTGTTCTGCCCGACCTCGAACCTCTTCCTCGGCTCCGGACTGTTCGACTATCAGCGCTACCGCAAGCGTGACAAAGCGCTGCGCATCGCGGCCGCCACCGATGTCGGCGGCGGCACCAACTATTCGATGCTGCGCACCATGGACGAGGGCTACAAGGTGATCGCGCTGAATGGCGAGAAGCTGAACCCGTTCCAGTCTTTCTGGCAGATCACGCGCGGCAACGCCGAGGCGCTGTCGGCGGTGGAAAGAATCGGCACGCTGAACGAAGGCACCGATGCGGACATCGTCGTGCTGGATGCGAACGCCACGCCGGCGATGCGGCTCAGGATGGAAACAGTCGAGACGCTGGCGCAGGAACTGTTTCTCCTGCAGACCTTGGGCGACGACCGCGCCGTGCGCGAGGTCTATGTGGCCGGGCGGGCAGCGAAGACAGACATGGTCGCGGGTTGAGGCCCCTCGCCCGGGAGGGGCTTCGCGACGGGAGCTTGACCGGGCAGAGCTTGTCGTACAAACGACGTGTGACGATTTTCGGAGGAAGAAAATGGCCACCGCGGACGACATCGCTCTGATCAAGAGACAAGAAGAGGTTCTTGTCTTTCCCGCCTTCGACGAGGCTGTCGCTTTCAAGATCGGTTCGGCCATCCGTGACCGGGCGCTTGCCAAGAACATGCCTGTTATCGTCGACATCAGGACTTTCGACCGGCCGCTGTTCTATGCGGCGATGCCGGGCTCGAACGCCTCCAACCCGGACTGGGCGCGGCGCAAGATCAACGTCGTCAGGCGGTATCTCAGGAGCACCTATCGGCTGGTGCTGGAGCAGCAACGCCCGGACCGCACCTTCAAGGTCGGCGAAGGCCTCGACATCTCGGACTATGTGTTGGCCGGCGGTGGTTTTCCGGTCACGGTCAAGGGCTCCGGCGTCATTGGCGTGATCGCGGTGTCCGGCCTGCCGGAGCGCGAGGATCACGGCGTGGTCGTCGATGCGCTGTGCGCCCACCTGGGCATCGACCGCCAAGAGCTTGCCTTGCCGCCGGAAGCCAAATGACAGAGCTCGACCCCAAGGGCTTCCTCATCTCGATCTTCGACGCCGCCGTCGCCGCCGCCGATCCGGAGCGCACCATCAGGGATCATCTGCCGGCGATGCCCAAGGGCCGCACCATCGTCATTGGCGCGGGCAAAGGCTCGGCGCAGATGGCGGCGGCATTCGAGAAGGTCTGGGACGGGCCGATCGAAGGGCTGGTCGTCACCCGCTACGGCTATGGCGCCAAATGCGAGCGGATCGAGATCATCGAGGCGGCGCATCCGGTGCCGGACGCCGCTGGCCTGGAAGCCTCGCGACGATTGCTGGAGAAGGTCAGAGGGCTGACCGCGGACGACATGGTCGTGGCGCTGATTTCCGGCGGCGGCTCGGCGCTGCTGCCATCGCCGGCCGCCGGCCTGACGCTCGCCGACGAGATCGCCGTCAACGAGGCGCTGCTTGCTTCCGGCGCACCGATCGCGGCGATGAACACCATCCGCAAGCACCTTTCCACCATCAAGGGTGGCCGGCTGGCGGCCGCCGCCTGGCCGGCCAAGGTGGTGTCGCTGGTTGTCTCCGACATTCCCGGCGACAATCCTGCACTTGTCGCCTCCGGGCCAACCGTGCCGGACGTCGGCAGCCGTGAAGATGCGCTGGCATCGATATCGGCCTATGGCATGAAGCTGCCGGCTGCGGTGATGGCGCACATCAATTCACCGGCTGCCGATGCGCCAAATCCCGACGATCAGCGCTTTTCGCGCAACGAGGTGCATCTGATCGCCTCGGCCGGCGTCTCGCTGGAAGCGGCCGCGGCGGAAGCGAGGCGCCGGGGCATCGAGGCGGTCATCCTGTCGGATGCCATCGAGGGCGAAGCGCGTGAGGTCGGCGGCGTGCATGCGGCGATTGCGCGTGAGGTCGCGACGCGCAACCGTCCATTCCAAAAGCCGGTGCTGATCCTGTCCGGTGGCGAAACAACCGTGACTTTGCGCGCCAAGGGCAAGGGTGGCCGCAACTCGGAATTCCTGCTCGCCTTCGCCATCGGCACCAACGGCGTTGAGGGTATCCACGCCTTGGCCGCCGACACGGACGGCATCGACGGGTCGGAAGACAATGCCGGCGCCTTCGCCGATGGTTCGACCGTTTCGCGCATGCGGGCGGCGGGTGTGGATGCCAAGGCCATGCTGGCGGGCAACAACGCCTGGGCGGCGTTCGACGCCGTCGGCGACCTTTTCGTGCCCGGCCCGACGGGCACGAATGTTAATGATCTCCGGGCGATCCTTATACGTTAGGGTAACAACTCAAGCAGCCATCAACCGCTTCACCTGCTTCATGTCCTGCAGGAAGCGCTCGCGTTCGGCCGCCTTGTCCGCGGCCTCGCGGATGCGCAGGATGAAGGAGGGGTGGATGGTGATGAACACACGCAGGCCGTCCTCGCGCTCGATCACCTGGCCACGCATCTTCATCACCGGCGTCGCCTTGCCCAGCAGCGACAATGCCGCCGTTGCTCCGAGCGCCACGGCGAGGTTCGGCTTGATGAGATCGAACTCCTGATCGAGCCACCAGCGGCAAGCCTGAACCTCGCCGGCATTCGGTTTGGAGTGGATGCGGCGCTTGCCGCGCGGCTCGAACTTGAAGTGCTTGACCGCGTTGGTAACATAGACTTTTTGGCGGTCAACGTCCGCGTCATCGAGGATAGCATCGAACACCCTGCCCGCCGGGCCGACAAATGGTTTGCCGACGAGATCCTCCTGATCACCCGGCTGTTCGCCGACGAAAATCACCTTGGCGTTGTCAGGGCCTTCACCGAAGACGGTCTGTGTCGCATTGCGCCACAGCGGACAGCGACGGCAACCTTCCGCCGTCTCGCGCAGTTCCGGGATCGAGTTGGCATCAGTCTCGTCCGATATCAGTTCGGCGCGTGGCCCGGAAATACGCCGGGCTGGCATCTTCGCATCGCGCGGAAGGCCTGTGGTCGCCATCATCCTGCCTCGTCCATTCCAATATTGAAATGGTCCAAGCCGACGATGGTTCCCTGCTCAGACTTCGTGCAGGTAGAGATGATAATCCAGCTCGCTCACCGTGCGCGCGACGCGCAGATATTCGGACTGCTTGATCGCCACGAAGGTGCCGTGCAAATCCTCGCCGAGCGCACCCTTCAGGAAGCTGGATGTCCTCGCCGCCTCGATGGCGGCGCGCCAATCGGCCGGCATCGTCGTGCGGGTGACGGCAGCCTCATAGCCATTGCCCGTCGTTTCGGGGCCGGGATCGAGCCCCTCGTCGAGGCCCTTGATGATACCGGCGAGCACTGTCGCGGCAATCAGGTAGGGGTTGGCGTCGACACCGGACGGCCGGTGCTCGATGCGCCGGTTCTTGGAGTCGCCCGCCGGCACGCGCAACGCCACGGAACGGTTGTTGACGCCCCAGGTCGGTGCCACCGGGGCGTAGGATTGCGAGACGAAACGCCGCCAGGAATTGGCGTGCGGCGCAAACACCAGCATCGATTCCGCCATCGTCTGGATCAGGCCGCCGAGACCGCGCAGCAGGGGCAGCGACCAGCTTTCGCCGCCGGCTTCCGAAAATACGTTTCGGCCCGTCTTGTCCTGCAGCGAGACATGGAAATGCATGCCCGAGCCAGCATATTTCTCGATCGGCTTGGCCATGAAACAGGCGGTGACGCCGTGACGGCGCGCCTGTGCCCGCACCAGCCGCTTCAGCATCACGAGGTCGTCGGCTGCCCGCATCACGTCCTTGCGGTAGTTCAGCGTCAATTCGTACTGGCCCGGCGCATATTCGGAAATCACCGTCTCGGCCGGAATTCCCTGCACCTTGGCGGCCGCATAGATGTCGGAGAACAGCGGCTCCATGCCGTGCAGATGGTCGACGGAATAAACTTCCGTCTTGCCCGAGACCCGGCCGTCAAGCACCGCGCGCGCCGGCTGCACCTTGCCGTCGGCGTCGCGTTCGTTGGCCAGCAGGAAAAATTCGAGTTCGAAGGCACCGGCCGGATAGAGGCCCTTGGCCGCCAGTATGTCGACTTGCCGGGCCAGTGCCAGCCGCGGGTCCGAAGACATCGGCTGGCCTTCGAGATGGTACATCGCCATCAGCACCTGGCCGCGCGGCGGGTTGGTGCCATGGAGCGGCACAAGCGTGCCGGGGATCGGCCATGCCCGGAGATCGCCGTCACCGGTCGTCCAGATCAGTCCGGTTTCGTGCACATCCTCGCCGGTGATGTCGAGGCCGAGGATCGAGATCGGCATGTGGCGGCCGCCCTCGAAGATGCTTTTCAACTCGTGCCGGCGCACGATCTTGCCGCGGCCGACGCCATTGGCGTCTGTCAGCACGATATCGAAAGCTTCGATCTCGGGATGGGCGTCGAGAAAGGCTTGCGCCTCGGTGGGCGAGGAGCCCGAAGGCGAGGTCACGATGGCATTGTCCATGGCCGCTTGTCTCATGCCGCAAGATTTGCCGCAACCGCGCCGAAGGCGGCGATCAGCCGGTTGACCTGGGCGCCTGACGTCGCCGGGGAGATCAGCATCATGTTGTGGAAGGGCGCGATCAGCACGCCGCGATTGACCAGCGCGACATGGATGGCGGCTTCCAGCTCCGGCGCATGTGCACCCTCCGCCTCGGCGCCATTGCGCAGCGGGCCGGGCGCGCAGATGAACTCGACGCGGGCGCCGACACGGGCGACATGCCAGGGAAGGCGATAGCGGTCGATCGCGCCGGTAAGGCCGGCATCGAGCCGCCGTGCCAGATGGTCCATGCGAGCGTAATTGTCCTCGGTCATCACCTCTTCGAGCGTGGCGCGCATTGTGGCGAACTGCAGCGGATTGGCCGAGAGCGTCGTGCCCATGCCGGAATAGCCCGGTTCCTTCGTCCTGTTGTAGTCGGCGTAGCGCGAGGCGACCTCGTCGCTCATGCCCCAGACGCTTGCCGGCACACCGCCGGCGATCGGCTTGCCCAGCACGAACAAGTCCGGATCGAGCCCGTATTTCCTTGTGTAGCCGCCCGGACCGGTCGAAATCGTGTGCGTTTCGTCGATCAGAAGCAGCGTGCCGGTCGCGCGGGTGAGACGCCGCAACGCGTCGTGAAAGCCGGGATCGGCCAGCACCATGCAGGAGTTGGTCAGCACCGGTTCCGCGATGACGCAGGCGGCATCCTTGTCCTTGAGCGCTGCCTCAAGCGCCGGAATGTCGTTGAACTCGATGACCTTGGCCGTACGGGTCAGGTCGCGGAACTCGCCAGCCAGTCCCGGCCGGTTGACGGGCTTTCCGTCGATCAGCCGCACCATCGTCTCGTCCACCGAGCCGTGATAGCAGCCGTTGAAGACCAGGATCTTTTCCCGACCGGTGACGGCGCGGGCGACGCGCAGCGCAAAGCGGTTGGCATCGGTCGCCGTCGTCGCGATCTGCCAGAACGGCAGGCCGAACCGCTGCTGCAGCAGCGGCCCGATGGCGAGCGCATCTTCCGAAGGCAGCATATAGGTCAGCCCGCGCCCGGCCTGGCGGCGAATGGCGCGCGCCACCGCTGGCGGCGAATGACCGAACATCGAGCCGGTGTCGCCAAGGCAGAAATCGTCGAGCCTGTTGCCGTCGATGTCGGTGATCGTGGCGCCCCTGGCGCTGTCGACCAGGATCGGAAATGGCGTTGGCCAGTCATTCATCCAATGCATCGGCACGCCGCCGAAGAAGCCGGGCAGGCCGTTGCCGACCTTCGCTTGCGATTTCGGCCGTGCCTTGCGGAACGCTTCTCCTTCGGTCTCGCGCAGATTGGCGATGCGGTCGCGGCTGATGCCGCCGATGGCCGTATTTGACATGTCGCTGCTGTGCATGGAAACCCCTCTGATCGTTCCTCTTAGCCAATCCGTGTCGGCATCCGCAATTGGCCGGGCGCCCGTCCTGTATTGGCTCAGCGTTCGGCAGCGGCGCTTGACCGTGCCGCTGAAGTCAGCGCCAATATGAGTGTAGGATTGAGGTGGGGAGGCAAAAATGCGGACGATTGTCTGTGTGGCAATGTTTCTGTCGTCGGCCGGCGCGGCCCTCGCCTCGGGCGGCATCTGGTGCAACGCCGACGATACGGCTGTCACATTCGACGTCGGCGCCGGCGTCACCAGAGGAATGGGCGGCCCGACCTTCAACTTTCGCGGCGATCTCGAAATCAAGGCGCGGCCGGCCGGCGACGGATTGCGCAAGACGGTGTTCGAGGATTCCAACCTGACCCAGTACTGGCTGGACGACAAGGAGCTGCGGCTGAACATCTACCGCGAGTACGAGGTGGCAAGCACCTTCAATTCAGTTGAACTGACGATCCTGACCAAAACCAGCGACGAAGGCGTCTATGACGGGCAGTACACGCTTGCCGTCTATGACAATGCCGCCGACACGGACAAGGACGGCAAGCCGACGGAGTTGACGGGCAAGGTGTCGTGCGGCGCCGAGTGATCCGCTATTTTGAAACTACGCCGTGATGTCGATGACGCCGCAGTCGCCGGCGGCACTGCCGAAGGCGATGCGGCGTTCTTCCTTGTCCCACATCATCGAGGTGATCGCGCCCTTGCCTGGCCGCCGCAACAGCACTTCCTTGGCATCCGAGAAGCGCACCGCCATCACCATGCCGTCATCATAGCCGACGGCGACGACATCCTGGCTCGGGTGGCAAGCGACTGCCGTCACCATGGCGTTGCCGCGCGTGCCGAGTTCCAGCGGCGCCTTGCCCATCGGGCCGTCCTTGCCTGAAAACGGCCAGACGATCGCCGCCGGCGCGCCGGAACTCGCCAGCCATTTGCCTTTGACGCTCCATGACAGGCTTTTGACCTTGCCGGGATAGCCGGTCATGCGCATGTGCTTGCCGTCCGCCAGCTTCCAGCCATGCAAGGCGTTTTCCTGCATGGTGGTGACGAGGAAGGCGCCGTCGGGGGAAAAGGTGATGCCGGTGTGGGCGCCAGCCCATTCGAGTTCCACCGGCTTGCCCTCGGCGGCCGGGAAATGCAGCGTCGCGCCATTGTAGCGGGCAACACCGAAGCGCATGCCCTTGGGCGAAAACGCCAGTCCCTCGACCGAGCGCGGATGGACGAATTCCCGGGTCTTGCCGTCGGCGAAACGAACGGAGGCGGTTTTCCCCGTCGCATAGGCAATGGCCCCCTGCGGTCCCGCGGCAACGCTGGTGATCCACTTCTTGCCGGCTGTCGCCAATTCCTGTGCCTCGCCACCTGCCTTCACGGCAAACACCTTGCCGTCCTCACCACCGGTGATCAGCCGGTCATTGGCTGCGTCGTGGAAGGCCGCGAGCAGCCCGTCATTGGCCTGCACCGTCTTGTGGCCATTGTCGAGCCGGTGGACGGCGCCATCGGCCAGCGCGAAATGCGGCACGTCGCCGAGGAAGACGGCGGCAAGGCAGTGGCCTTCGAGATCAAGCGGGGCGACGGTGGGCATGATTGTCTTTGTTCAGTTGGACGGATTGCAAACGCGGCCCGGCTTACTCGACGCAAGAGGCCATTGTCAAAGCAGTCCCTTGGTGCGCAGATCGGTTGCGAATGTCGCCAGGGGCATCGCCAGGGTCAAATCCGATCCTTGAAGGCGCTCGGCACCGTAGCTGGCGTACCATGTCGCAGCACGCTCGCTTTTGGCGTCAATGATGAGCAGGATGCCCCCGCCCTCGCTGGCAAGCCGCAGGCAGCGCAACGCCGCGGCTGCAAGCAATTGTCCTCCGAGCCCATTCCCTGCGGCGGTAAGGTCGGTTGCGAGGCGGGCGAGCTTGAAGCCGGAAACCTCGTGCCGCGCCAAGCCCTTCGTCATGGCTGCCGGCACGTTTTCGTGAGCGACGGCAGAGGGTGCGATTGTGTAGAATCCTAGAATTCGTTCTGGCGCCGCGTCATCAACAGCACAGAAGGTCTTCGCGGCATTCTGCTCGTGACTTTGCCGTGCGAAACGCCGCAGAAAATCATTCATGTGCGTATCGCCGCAATCGAAGGAATTCCGATTGTGCCGTTTCGCAATCGCCTCTTCGTGCCAGGACGGAAGCGTCACAGCGTATCTGGCAAGGCTGCAATCGCTGCTCGCAACTTGGCGTTGGGTTTGGGCGGGTGCTCCAAAAGGTCGAGTATGCGTGTGAAATCGCGGTCTGATACTTTCGTGACCTCGGCCGCTTCGATCACGGCCTGAGCTTCGGGCACCACCTTGTTGAGGATGAAGTCAGCCACGTCCTGATGCGACAGGGCAGCCGCCCGCGCAATCATCGCCTTTTGCGCCGGCGCAATGCGGATTTGATAACGCTCGGTCTTATTGTCGGCGGGCCGCGGCATGGGTGCCTCCTTGATCTCTCGTACACATATTATGTGTACGCGAGATCAAGGTCAATCCTTTATGCCTGGCAGGCGTCAAAGCTCTTCTTCAGCCGCTCGGCGTCGAGTTCGCGGCCGATGAAGACCAGCCGGCTCTCGTGTTTCTCGCCGTCTTTCCAGGCGCGCTGGTGGTCGCCCTCGATGATCATGTGCACACCCTGGATGACGTAGCGCTCATCGTCGCCCTTGAGCGCGATGATGCCTTTCAACCGCAGGATGTTCGGGCCTTCCATCTGGGTGATCTTCTCGATCCAGGGGAAGAACTTCTTCGGGTCCATTTCGCCACCGCGCAGCGACACCGACTGCACCGTCACGTCATGGATGTCGGAAGGATGCGCATGATGATCGTGCCCCTCATGATCATGCCCGTGATGATCGTGGTGGTGATCGTGGCCATCATGGTCGTGGTGATCGTGGTCATGGTGATCGTCATGCGCCTCGAGGAAGTGCGGATCGTTTTCCAGCGCCTTGGAGAGGTCGAAGGCGCCACGGTCGAGCACCTCGGACAGGGCGACACCGGCGCGCGTCGTGCGATGGATCCTCGCCGCCGGATTGATGGCGCGGATCGTCGCCTCGACCTTGGCGAGTTCTTCCGGTGTGACCAGATCGGTCTTGTTGAGCACGACGACGTCGGCGAAGGCGATCTGGTCCTCGGCTTCCCTGGAATCCTTGAGGCGCAACGGCAGATGCTTGGCGTCGACCAGCGCTACCACCGCGTCGAGCTTGGTCTTGGAGCGCACGTCGTCGTCCATGAAGAAGGTCTGCGCCACCGGCACCGGATCGGCGAGACCGGTGGTCTCGACCACGATGGCGTCGAAGCGGCCGGGGCGGCGCATCAGGCCTTCGACGACGCGGATCAGGTCGCCGCGCACCGTGCAGCAGACGCAGCCATTGTTCATCTCGTAGATTTCCTCGTCGGATTCCACGATCAGGTCGTTGTCGATGCCGATTTCGCCGAATTCATTGACGATGACGGCGTAACGCTTGCCGTGGCTCTCCGACAGGATGCGGTTGAGCAGCGTCGTCTTGCCGGCACCGAGATAGCCGGTGAGAACGGTTACGGGGATCTGCGTCTGTGCGTCGCTCNTGAGCAGCGTCGTCTTGCCGGCACCGAGATAGCCGGTGAGAACGGTTACGGGGATCTGCGTCTGTGCGTCGCTCATGGCTTGCCTCGAACTGACTGGGCCAAAATCTGGGGCCGCGAAAGGGATTGTCGGTTCCATATAGGATGTGTGCCGGGCTTTTGCACGGGGCAAACCAATGGGCCAAGGCGGCCCCCCGGAATTGTCCCACGATCCTGGCTGCGAAAAGCTTCCCTGCCTCCGCGACGTGACGACAAACGGGGCGTCCGTCCAGGTCTGCCGACCGTCACATCGCGCCCGCGTCGCGGTGGCTGTGAATCCGCCGCTGCCGAAACTCGTTTGTCATCTAACTGAAATAAACATCTGGCATTAGCCACGGCGGACACCGCAATGCTTGCCGGCAAAGCTGTTTGAAGCGCCGGAATCTTTTCGATCGTCGATTGCCAACCGGCCGGCTGCGTCTATGCTGCACGCACCGGTACGGCCGAAGAGGGATGACCATGGCCAAGGCGGACAAGACTGCAACGATGAGCCGGCTGCATTCCGCGGCAAGGCTGGCAAGGACCGCACTGGCGGCTCGGCTTCTGGCGCACGGCTTCTATGCCGGCCAGGACCAGATCATGCTGGCGCTCGACCGCGAGGACGGCCAGACGCCGGGCAATCTTGCCGGTCGCCTCGGCGTGCGCCCGCCCACCATCACCAAGACCATCAACAGGCTGCAGGCGCAGGGCTTCCTGGAGAAGCGCGCCTCGGAGGCCGATGCCCGCCAGGCGCACATCTTCTTGACCGACACCGGCCGCGAAACCATTCGGGCCATCGAGAAGTCGGTGAAGAAGACCGAGAAGCAGGCGCTGAAAGGCCTCGACAAGAAGGACCAGAAGGCGCTGTTCAAGCTGCTTGCCCGCATCGAGGCCAACCTCTCCAACGAGGAACTGGTGTTGATGGACGACGACGCCGAGTCGGACGACTGATCGTCCGGTACGACGATCAGGCCGCCGCCATCGCGGCCGGTCCACGGATCAGCGAAGACCAGCGCCCCGGCGTCATGCCGAACGCCTTCTTGAATTGCCTGTTGAAATGGCTCTGGTCGCTGAAGCCGGCCTCGACGGCAATCTGCGCCAATGGTTCGCCGGCGATCATCATCCGCCGCGCATGCTGAAGCCGGCGCATCACCAGGAAACGATGCGGGCTGGTTAAGAAGGCGGCGCGGAAATGCCGTGACAATGCATAGCGGTCGAGCCCGGTGATCGCCTCCAATTCGCCCGACCCCACCGGACGGTTCAGGTTTTCCGTGAGATAGTCACGCGCCGCCGCGGCCGCTTGCCACGCCGTCCTGGCCATCGGCTTGCCCGGCTGCCCGGCATGCCGCGAGAGCCTCTGCATCAGCTGCGCCAGGAAGTCGTCGACGAACAATTCGTCGAGTTCCTGCTCCAGCGGCCCCAGTGCCGAAAGCAGCGTTGCGCAAAAGGCATCGTCCGTCACCACGGCGTCCCTGACGAAGGGCAACGATGCGCCGCCAAGGCAGTCGAGCATCAGCGACGGTTCGAGATAGAGCATCCTGTAGCGCAACCCGTCCTCGGTGCCGGCGCCGCCATCATGCAATTCGTCGGGATGCAGCACGATGATCTGGCCCGGCAGGCTTACCCGCGTCGCACCACGATAGCGAAAGGTCTGCACGCCCTGCAGCGTCAGCCCGATCGCATAGGTGTCATGGCGGTGCAGGTCGAAGGCGCTGCCGTGGAACCGCGCCTCGATCCGCTCCATGCCCGCAGGGTCGGGAGCGGAAATGATGCAGTTTTGCGCCGCATCGGCGCACAAACGTCCAAGACCCTCGAAGGCCTGGCTGCCTAGATCGTGCGACATCGTCTCCTTCAGCCTCGAAAGGGGCCTGTTCGAATGGGTAATGTCTCATGTTCGATACGAAATTTGCAATCGTGCTCAGGGAGGACCTGCCGGTCTGGCAGAAACTCAACGTCACGGCCTTCCTGACCAGCGGCGTCGTCGCCCAGTTCCCTGGCATCATTGGCGAACCCTACCGCGACCGGTCAGGCAATCTCTACAATCCGCTGTCGATCCAGCCGGTCATCGTGCTGTCGGCGGATCAGGCGACGCTCGCCGCGATCCAGCGGCGCACGCTCGAGCGTGGCGTGACGACCTCGCTCTATGTCGAGGAGATGTTTTCGACCGGCTTCGACGCCGCCAATCGCGCCGTCTTCGCCGAGTTTGCGCCCGAAGACGCCAAGGTGGTCGGCATCGCGCTGCGCGCCGAGAAGAAGGTGGTCGACAAGATCACCAAGGGCGCCCGCATGCACGCCTAGCGACATAGGCATGGACTAAGCCTGGCGGCACCTGTTGTTAGGCCAGCACGCTCAGGCGCGGCAGCGGGCGACAATTGGCTTGCCGGCAAGCGGCAATTCCCGCAAAGGTGGGCTTCAGCCCAGCTTTTCCCGGCCTGCAAGTGAATGCTCCCCAAAGACACTTAGAAAGCGCGACGCCGCCGGTGGCGATCCTGTGCATGCTTTCCACCTATGTCTTCTTCACCTTCCTCGACACCTCAAGCAAATATCTCGTCCTGGCCGGGGTCTCGGTGCTGATCGTCGCCTGGGTGCGCTTTGCCGTGCATGTCATATTGGTCGGCGCTCTCCTGCGCGGCTGGCGCCAGCCGGTGCGGTTTCGCCCGGTCAACCTGCCGGCGCATGTGCTGCGCGGGATGTTCCTGTTCGGCTCCACCATTTTCAACGTCCTGGCGCTGCGGTCCCTGCAATTGGCCGAGACGACATCGATCTATTTCTTTGGACCGATGGTGATCACCGCACTTGCCGGCCCGCTGCTCGGCGAATGGGCCGGCTGGCGGCGTTGGCTGGCTATCGTGGCTGCCTTCACCGGTGTTCTGATCATCACCAGGCCGGGTGTCGGCGTTTTCGGCATCGGGCATCTCTTCGCGCTCGGCTCGATGCTGTCGAACTGCTTCTACGTCATCATGACCCGCCGCATGTCGGCGACCGAAACCCCGGAAAGCCTCATCTTGTTTTCGGCGCTCGCGCCGACGGTGCTGCTGTTGCCCCTGCTGCCGTTCTCGTTCTCGCTGCCGCATGATGGCTGGCACTGGTTCATCCTGCTCATGCTTGGCGTGTTCGGCGGCGTCGGCCACTGGCTTCTGGTCCAGGCCTACCGGCTGGCGACGACAACGGCGCTCGCCCCCTATCCCTATTCGCAGATGGTGTGGATGATCATTTCCGGCTGGATCGTCTTCAAGCAGCTTCCTGACCGCTGGACGCTGCTCGGCGCGGCCATCATCGTCGCCAGCGGCCTCTACATCGTGCACCGCGAACACCGGCTTCGGCTGCAGAGCCGCGCGGCTTCCGATGTCGAGGCGGAAGCGCTGGCAAAAAAACTTTGATTTGCCCCCGATCGGTGGCATAACGCCGCCTTTAAACAGTTTAGGTCAGAATTCAGGTCGTTCGGGGAGCGCAAGGCGCTGGCACAAAAAATCAAGCTTTCGACGATCGCGGATGCGCTCGGCGTGTCCACGGCCACGGTTTCGCTGGCGCTGCGCGACAGCCCATTGGTCGCCGGCTCGACACGCGATCGCATCAAGGAACATGCCCGCGCCATCGGCTATATCTACAACCGCCGCGCCGCCAGCCTGCGCACCTCGCGCTCGGGCATTGTCGGCGTCGTCGTGCACGACATCATGAACCCGTTCTTCGCCGAGATACTGCGCTCGATCGAAAGCGAGCTCGACCGCAGCCGGCAGACCTTCATCCTGTCCAACCACTACGACCAGCTCGAGAAACAGCGCACCTTCATCGACACGCTGCTGCAGCTCGGCGCCGATGGCGTCATCATGTCACCGGCCATCGGCACCCCGGCTTCCGACATCGTGATGGCCGAGGAGAACGGCCTGCCGGCGGTGCTGATCGCGCGCACTGTCGAGGGCGCCGACGTGCCGGTGTTCCGCGGCGACGATGCCTATGGAACGGGGCTCGCCACCAATCACCTGATCTCGCTCGGCCACAAGCGCATCGCCATGATCGGCGGCACCGACCAGACCTCGACCGGACGCGACCGCTATCAGGGCTATGTCAACGCCATGGAAGCGGCAGGACTGGAAGTCAGGCCGTCCTGGCGCATTGCCGGCCCGCGCACCAAGCAGGCCGGCTTCGAGGCCGCCGGGCAGTTCCTGGCACTGAAGGACAAGCCGACCGCGGCCTGCTGCTGGAACGACCTTGTCGCCATCGGATTGATGAACGGTATCGCGCGTGCCGGCCTGGTGCCCGGCGTCGACATCTCCGTCACCGGCTATGACGATCTCGAAGAGGCGGCGATCGCCACGCCGGCGCTGACCACCGTCTGGAACGGGCAGCGCGAGGTTGGCCGCCGCGCCGCCAGCGCACTGCTCGACAAGCTCAACGGGCAGACGGTGCGGCCCTCGCAGGAATTGATCAAGCCGGAACTGCATGTGCGCCAGTCGACCGGCAAACCGGTGGAGCGTGCATGACGAAGGCCGAAGAGTTGCAAGCCGTCGCCATTCTGGTCCCGGCGGGTTTCAGCGACCACGCGGTTGGGCGCATCGAGCGGACCTTCAGGCGCATCGCCATCGAGCGCGCCGATCCGGCGCTGGTCACCGACGAGATGCGCAGCACGGTGCGGGGCATTGCTTCGTTTGCCGGCATCAACGCGGCGATGATGGATGCGCTGCCCAATCTCGAACTGATCGCCTCCTTCGGCGTCGGTTATGATTCGGTCGATGTTGGCCATGCGGCGGCGAACAACATCATGGTCACCAACACGCCCGACGTCTTGACCGAGGAGGTCGCCGACACCGCGATCGGGCTGCTTATCAACACCATCCGCGACCTGCCGCGCGCCGAAACCTGGCTGCGCGACGGCAGCTGGGCGAAGAAGGGCGACTATCCGCTGAGCCGGCTGACCTTGCGTGCACGCCGCGTCGGCATTTTCGGCATGGGCCGCATCGGACGAGCCATCGCCCGGCGGCTGGAAGCGTTCGGCCTACCGGTCGCCTACCACAACCGGCGTCGCGTCGAAGGTCTTGCCTACCAGTATCACCCGACGCTCAAGAGCCTCGCCGAAGCGGTCGACACGCTGATTTCGGTGGCGCCCGGCGGCGCTTCGACACAGAAGGCGGTCAACGCCGAGATCCTGTCGGCACTCGGCGCCAACGGCGTCTTCGTCAACATTGGCCGCGGCAGTACGGTCGATGAGGCCGCCCTTGCGGCAGCCCTGGCCAACGGCACCATCGCGGCCGCCGGCCTCGATGTCTTCGCCGCCGAGCCGAATGTGCCGAAGGCGTTGCTCGACGCACCGAACGCTTCCTTGTTGCCGCATGTCGGTTCGGCCTCGCAGCACACGCGCCGCGCCATGGCGGATCTGTGCGTCGACAATCTTGTGTCCTGGTTCGGCGAGCGCCGCCCGCTGACGCCAGTGCCGGAGACTGCGAATGTGAGGGCTCGCGGCTGAGTGGCAGTCTGCCACAATTATTAACGTCGGCTTAACCCTTGGAAATCATTGTTTATCCTGTCCGTCTACAGGGATGAACACCAGGATGAAGACGCTCTCCGCATTGATCGCAGCCGCTGCGCTTTTTGGCGGTATCCAGCTGTTTCATGGCGGCACTTGGGAAAGCGCGGCCAACGAGCCCGCCCCGTCCAACACCTACAGGCTTGTCGCCAATGGCGACGAGGCGGCTTGCGCGGTCAGCCGCGGCGCCGAAATTTCCGACGGCTTGTCGCTGGTTACCGTCGCGCCGACCTGCCGCCGGCTCCTGCCAGGTATCGAGCAAGCAAAATTCTGGCGTGAACAAACCGACGGCTCGGTCGCCTTCAGCGCCAACGGCATCGATCCGATCGTCACTTTCAGTATTGCCGACGGCAACGGTTACGAATCCTATGCCCCAGCCACGCCCTTGCTGTCGCTGGCTGCAACCGGTGATTTGAAGTCGGAAGACTGATTATTCCGCAGCGGCCCGCGCACCGGCTTTCGCAGCCGCATGCAGGCGCACCGCATCGCCGAAGGCGCGGAAAATCTTGACCGAGTTGCTGTCCGATTTGACCCAGTATTCCGGATGCCACTGGACCCCGACGGCAAAGGCGCGGGCCCCCTTGACCGAAACCGCTTCGACCGTGCCGTCAGTGGCGACAGCCTCGACCTCGAGTTTCGACCCCAGCCGATCGATCGCCTGGCGGTGCAACGAATTGACCTTCATGTCGCCGGCACCGAACACGCCGGCCAGGCAACTGCCTGGCTTGATCGAAATGGTCTGGTGGATGGCGAAGCGTTCGTCCTGCTTGTCGCTCACCGGCGCGCGGTGGTCGAGCGAACCTTCGCGCTCCTGGATCTCGGTGCCGAGCGTGCCGCCGAGCGCGACATTCAGCTCCTGGATGCCGCGGCAGATGGCAAGCAGCGGCACGCCGCGCTCGATCGCCTTGCGGATCAGCGGCAGCGTGGTGGCGTCACGCGCCGGGTCATAAGGGCCGTTGGCCTCGCTGGCGTCGCCGCCGTAAAGCGAGGGATGTACGTTGGACTTCGAGCCGGTGACCATGACGCCGTCGACTGAGGACAGGAGTTCGTCGAAGTCGAGCCTGTCGCCGAGTGACGGCACCAGCAGCGGGAACACGCCGGCGCCGGTGATCGCGGCTTCCAGGTACTGCTGTGGGGCGGCATGCCAGGTGTAGTTGTCGAACTGACGGACGTCGGTCGATATGGCGACGAGCGGCTGGTGCATTTTGGCTCTGTTTTCCATCTGGGCAAGGATGTCCTGCCTCCAAAATAGGCGATCTCCCGAAATTTTTCCATGCCAAGTTTCAGCATCTCGCATGGGCCACGAAACCGCCTGTTAGACTATAGTTGCAGGGCTGCACGGCTTGGTCACCAAATCCGGCCGCCGTGCTGGACTAGGCTTCTCGCCTGTGTATTGTTTCGGCCAACCGATGCGGGAGTTGAGGATTTCCCGAACTCGGTCTGTTGATCCAATAGGGAGGAACTTCATGGATCGTCGTTCATTCATCCGCAGGGCCGGCGTGACCGGCGTCGGCGCCGCCGCCGCGGCGGCCACGCTTGCGGCGCCGGCAATAGCCCAGTCAAATCCCAAGGTGACATGGCGGCTTGCGTCGTCCTTCCCGAAGTCGCTCGACACCATCTATGGCGGCGCCGAGGTGTTCTCCAAGATGCTGTCGGAAGCCACCGACGGCAATTTCCAGATCCAGGTGTTTGCCGCCGGTGAACTCGTGCCAGGCCTGCAGGCCGCCGACGCCACCACGGCCGGCACTGTCGAAGCCTGCCACACGGTGGCATATTATTACTGGGGCAAGGATCCGACATGGGCGCTGGGTGCGGCCGTTCCCTTCTCGCTCAACGCGCGCGGCATGAACGCCTGGCACTACCATGGCGGCGGCATCGACCTGTTCAACGAGTTTCTCGCCACGCAAGGGTTGTTCGGCCTGCCCGGCGGCAACACCGGCGTGCAGATGGGCGGCTGGTTCCGCAAGGAGATCAACACGGTCGCCGACCTCTCCGGCCTCAAGATGCGCATCGGCGGCTTCGCCGGCAAACTGGTGCAGAAGCTCGGCGTCGTGCCGCAGCAGATCGCCGGCGGCGACATCTATCCGGCGCTGGAGAAAGGCACCATCGACGCCGCCGAATGGGTCGGCCCCTATGACGACGAGAAGCTCGGCTTCTACAAGGTCGCGCCCTATTACTACTATCCCGGCTGGTGGGAGGGCGGACCGACCGTCCACCTGATGTTCAACAAGTCGAAATACGAAGAGCTTTCGCCGACCTACAAGTCGCTGCTGCGCACCGCGGCCCAGGCCGCCGATGCCAACATGCTGCAGAAATACGACTATCTGAACCCTCCGGCGGTGAAGCGGCTGGTGGCCGGGGGCGCCAAGCTGCGTCCGTTCAGCCAGGACATCATGGCCGCCTGCTTCGAGAAGGCAAATGAAGTCTACGCCGAAATGGAAGCCTCCAACGCGCCGTTCAAGAAGATCTGGGATTCGATCAAGGGCTTCCGCAAGGAGCACTATCTCTGGGCGCAGGTGGCCGAATACAATTACGACACCTTCATGATGGTCCAGCAGCGCAACGGCAAACTGTAGGACTGTCGAAGTCTGCGCCGCCCCTTATCCGCCCGGCAGGGCGATTGGGGGCGGCGCCAACTCCCGAAAGCTCGCCCTTCAGCCCAAACCCGGCACCACCAGCACCTTGACCTCGCCTGGAGCTGGCGGCTTGGCGATCACGTCAGCCGCCTCTTCGAGCGGCACTTGCCTGGAGATCAGCCGGTCGATCTCGATCGCGCCCGACGCGATCAGCTCGGCGGCGCGGCGGTGCGTGTAGGGATTGAGAAACGAGCCCAGCACCTTGAGTTCGCGAAACAACAGGTCGAAGGGTTCGAATTCCACTTTCATGCCTTGCGGCGTCACGCCGACGATGACGACCATGCCGCCGGCCCTTGCCAGCCGCATCGACTGCTCGACGGTCTCGCGCACCCCGGCGCATTCGAACACCACGTCAACGCCGCCCGGCATCAGGCCCGCCGGCCCGGCGATGGCATCGATGACGTCGCCGGCGGTCGGGTCGACCGTCGCTGTCGCGCCTAACTCCTCGGCGAGTGCGCGCCGTGAAGCCTGCCTGGTCGACAGGATAATGGTCGTGGCGCCGGCCAGCCGCGCCAGTTGCACGGTGAGCAGGCCAATCACGCCGCCGCCGAGCACGACCACCGAGCTGCCGGGCTTGATCTCGGCCAGGTCCACGCCATGCAGGCAGCAGCCGAGCGGCTCGCAGAACGCGCCATGCGTCGGCTTCAAACTGGCGGGCAGGATAAAAGCCTGTTTCTGCGGCAGCACGACATAGTCGGCAAAGCCGCCGTCGCGGTGGATGCCGATGGCGTTGAGATTGCGGCAGAGATTGACCCGGCCGGCATGGCAATGCGGACACCGCCCGCAGGCGATATTGGGGTCGCCGGTGACGCGGTCGCCGACGGCAAAGCCGGAGACTTCGGCTCCAACAGCCTCGATGATGCCCGAGAATTCGTGGCCGGGCGTCACTGGCGGCCTGCAGGGAAACTCGCCGTGGAAAAGATGCCGGTCGGTGCCGCAGACGCCACAGGCTTCGACCCGCACCAGAAGATCGTCCGGTCCGGGAACGGGTTTGTCGACCTTGCACAGCGAAATGCTGCCTACCGCTTCCAGCCGCACCGCTCTCATGGCGTGGTCCCCATCAGTTGAAGCTTGGTGGCTGCGAAAGGTCCGGCGTCGGTGTCGCCGGCTTGGCCGGCGGCGCATCGCCGAAACTCGGCGGTTGCGACAGGTCCGGCGTGCCGGGCGCGGCCGGTGCATTGCCGCCATTGGCAGGTGCGCTGCCGTCCTGCGGGGCGCTGAGTGGCGATAGAGAGGGCATTTCCGGTACCTTGTAGTCGATCGTGCCTGGATCGGTCGCCGTGCCTTTGTAGCGCATCACCATTTGCGGGAAGGAGATGGTCAGTCCGATCATGATCACCTGGATCAGGACGAACGGCACCGCGCCCCAATAGATCTGGCCTGTCGTCACCGGCGCGACCTGCTTGCCGGTGAGGCGGTCGAGATAGGGTACCCGCGCGGCGACCGAGCGCAGGTAGAACAGCGCGAAGCCGAAGGGCGGGTGCATGAAGCTGGTCTGCATGTTGACGCCGAGCAGCACGCCGAACCAGATCAGGTCGATGCCGAGCTTGTCGGCCGCCGGCGCCAGCAGCGGCACGATGATGAAGGCCAGCTCGAAGAAATCGAGGAAGAAGGCCAGGAAGAAGACGAGGATGTTGACGCCGATCAGGAAGCCGACTTCGCCGCCCNCGCGCGCGCCGATCAGGATGAACAGCACGAAGGACGATAGTCGCGTCGTCGAGGCGAGTGCTTGCTTGATCACATCCAGCGACAGCCGGCCCTTGGCCGCGGCCATCGCCAATGCGCCGACCGCGCCCATGGCGCCGCCTTCCGTCGGCGTGGCAATGCCGAGGAAGATGGTGCCCAGCACCAGGAAGATCAGCGCCAGCGGCGGGATCAGCACGATGACCACCTGCTGCGCCAGCCTGGACATCATGTGGATATTCAGCCGCCGGTCGGCAATCGCGACGATATAGATCACGATCACGCCGGCCGTGGCGCCCAGAATATCGGCATTGTCGCCATGCGCCGGCGCCAGATAGCGGTACGCCGCATAGGATATGGCTACCGCTGCCACCAGCGCCACCAGCAGCGACATCACGCCATGTCCAAGCGTGCGTGCTTCGAGCGGCAGCGCCGGCATCATCTTCGGCCGGAAGATCGACACGATGAGGATGTAAAGCGCGTAGAGTCCGGTCAGCACCAGGCCGGGGATCAGCGCGCCGGCATACATGTCGCCGACCGAGCGGCCGAGCTGGTCGGCGAGCACGATCAGCACCAGCGACGGCGGGATGATCTGCGCGAGCGTACCGGAGGCGGCGATGACGCCGGACGCCAGCCGGCGGTCATAGCCGTAGCGCAGCATGATCGGCAGCGAGATCAGTCCCATGGCGATGACCGATGCCGCCACCACGCCGGTGGTCGCCGCCAGCAGAGCGCCGACGAAGATCACCGCGTAGGCGAGACCGCCGCGGATCGGTCCGAACAGCTGGCCGATCGTGTCGAGCAGGTCCTCGGCCATGCCCGATCGCTCGAGCACGATGCCCATGAAGGTGAAAAACGGGATCGCCAGCAGCGTGTCGTTCGACATCACCCGGCTGCCGTAGAAATTGTCCGGAAGCGCATAGAGCAGCGGCCAGGCGAGGTTGATCGCACCGCCCGAATAGGGCGTCAGGAGCACGCCGATAAAGAAGAACATCAATCCGTTGGCGGCGAGCGAAAAGGCGACGGGATAGCCGATCAGCATGAACAGGATCAGCGAGGCGAACATGATCGGCGCCATGTTCTGGGCAATGAACTCCATCACGAGCGCACCTCGTCGGCGAGCGCCTTGGCTTCGAGCTCAGCCTGTTCGTGCACGGAAATGAAGGGGTTGGGATCGTCCATGTCGCCGCGTATGATGGCGATCTTCTTGATGATCTCGGAAATGCCCTGCAGCGCCAGCAGGAAAAAGCCGACCAGCAGGATGGCCTTGGCCGGCCAAACGATCAGGCCTCCGGAATTGTTGGACATTTCGCCGCTGTGAAACGACAGCCGGACGTAGGGCACGAAATAGAACACCATCAGCGTCACGAACGGCATCAGGAACAGGAGATGGCCGAGAAGGTCGATCCAGTGTTGTACGCGGCGTGAGAACAGGCCGTAGACGATGTCGATGCGGATATGGTCGTTCTGCTTCAGCGTATAGGCGGCAGCCAGCATGAAGGCGGCGCCGAACAGATACCATTGCAGCTCCAGCCACGCATTCGACGAAATGTCGAAAACCTTGCGGATGACGGCGTTGACCGCGCTCACGAGGATCGCCAGCAGGATCAGCCAGGACACCGACTTGCCGATGAATTCGTTGAGGCGGTCGATCGCCCTGGAGAGAGCGAGAAGCCCTGCCATGCATTCCTCCCTTTTATCGGAGGCGTGCCGACTCCCCCTTTTTGTCGTCACGCCGCGTGGCCCAACGGTATGCCGCGCGTGGCCGGACGGGTCAACAAGGATGGAGGCAACAAAACAGCATCGATCAAAGCGAGGGCCAAAGACTGGCTGTCTGCCGCCGCGTCATGCAACCAAAGTCTGATCGGTTCAGACGATTTTGCTGGTGTCGCGGCCAGCGCCGATCAGCACCAGCATGGCCACCAGGAACAGATACATCCACGCATCGCGCCATTCGATCGGGAAATAGCCGGCCCACAGCGATTCGGCCATGCCGAAGGCGGCTGCGCCCAGCGCTGCCCGTGGCGGCGAGAGATATCCGCCGACCGCCGTCACGAACAGGATCTTCAATCCGTAGACGAGGCCCGACCCGAAGCTGACATTGCCGTAGTAGAGGCTGGCCATCACGCCGGCCAGCGCCGCGCACAAGCCACCGAACAACACGGCGCGCCGGAACACAGCGAGCACGTCAACGCCGCACAGGGCAGCCGCGCCCGGGTCGTCGGAGACCGCGCGCCAGGACCGGCCGAAGCTCGAGCGGGCAAACACCCAGGTGGCGAGTAGAACCGCTGCCAGGACAGCCGCGCAGTCGAGCACCTGGATCAGCGTCAACGTCGCCTTGAAGCCGGCGCCCTCGGCGAAAACGATGGGCTGGGCCAGCATTGGCGGCAGCCACAGATCATGCGTGTCGGCCGCGATGCGGCTCGCTTCCGATAGCACCAGCAGGATGCCGAGCGTCGTCACCACGATGGCATTGGGCGTGCGGTCGGCCAGCGGCTCGAAGACGCTGCGCGACAGGACATGGCTGATGAGCGCGGCATAGAGCAAGGCCGCGACGACGCCGAGCAGCACCGAAGCCAGCAGCGTCAGCCATAGCACCTGGTAGCCGAAGGCGACGGTCAGGATCATTGCCTGGCCGCAGAAGGCGAACAGCGCGCCATAGGCAAGGTTGGTGCGGTGCAGGATGCCGTTGGTCAGCACGTAGCCGAAGGCAAGCAGCGCATAGAGCGCACCCGAATGCAGCCCGTTCAGCACCTGCTGGAAGAAATAGAGCATGCAAAACCTGCAAAGCATGTCGCCCAAGCGCAGCGGTTTGGGCAGACGGAATGCTCAAGACAAAGGCGACGATAGCGTACCCATAGGAGGTTTGCATCGGCGAATCTAACTTGTCAAATGCGATTTATCGGTTAGATTTTGGGCATGACAGTTGCCTGGACCCCGCATCGCTTCACCGGCGGCCTGCTCGCACTCGATACGGCGAACACCGTCGTGCTGCGCGGCGATCCCCAGCGCACCTTCGACCGCTTCGACGATCCCGCCGAAATCGCCCGCTTTGCCGAGGCGGCCAGCGGTTTTCGCGCCGACGAGCTTGGCGACAGGCGGCTTGCGGTTTCCTCGCCCTCGACGATCGCGCCCGTCGTGCTGTCGATCCGCGAGGCGACCGACCGGCTGTTTCGCGGTGCGGTGTCGAAAGGGGTGCTCGCGACCGCGGATCTGCCCGGGTTCCTGACGGCCTGTGCCGAGGGCCTGGCTGGCAGCCGCACCGAGATCGGCGCACCGGGAAGGCCGTTCGGCGACCCCGTGACGCCGATCGCCTTCGAGACGGCGCTGGCGGTTTCGGCGCTGTCGCTGCTTCGGGACGATACAGTCGCCAGATTGAGGATATGTCCCAACTGCACCTGGCTGTTCGTCGACAGGAGCCGCAATTCCAGCCGCCTTTGGTGCGACATGGCGGTGTGCGGCAACCGGCAGAAGGCAAGCCGTCACTATCGCCGCCGCCGCATGGCGGCCCATGAGGTCAAGGATGCTTAGAAGGATTTCCCGTTCGGTCGTTGTCGGCGCAATGCTGATCGCCGCCGTTGCGCTCGGCGCCTGCCGGGACACGGGAAAGGACGGCGAAGGCAAGCTGTTCGAGGTTTCGGGCAAGATATTCGTCTTCAACTACCGTCTCGCCCGGGCGACCTATGTCGTCACGCTGCGGCCCTTGCAGCCGATGGGTGAGGGCCAGGTGGCGGTTGCCAGTTTCCAGAATCCGGCCGGCGGTGCCCCTATCGTGGTCGAGCAGAAGGTCTGGCCGAAGCTCGGCAAGGTGAGCCTTGAGAGCCCGGCGCTGACCTGCATCGTCAAGAACAAGCCCTATGCCATCGCCATCAGCATCAAGGGCGCCGACGGTGCGGTCCTGCAGAAGATCGACACCACGCTGATGTCGACGGAAGACCAGTCGATCCTGCCCGACCGGCCGCTGGTCATCGACCAGCTCTATACGGCCAATCCCGACCTCGCAGGCCATCCCGACGGCAAGCTGCCGGGCGAGCCGAAGCCGGATTGTTCGAAAGCCGGCTGACACTTTCCGACCGGCATCGATTTGGCTGGAATTTTCGTGCGTCGTCGCACGATCGGCGCGCTGGTTCGTGCGCGATCCGGCACCTGCCGGACTGTTGTTGCGCGTCGCCTGGTCCCTTCGATTTTGTTTGACCTGCCTTGCAAGGGGAGAAAGGATGCGTCATCCGATCCCGACGTTGGCTGCTGCCCCACGCGGCCTTCGCAGAGGAAATGCCTGATGACGCTGCATGATGTCGCGCTCGACGACAAGTTCGATCTCGGGAAGGAGCGCATCTTCCTGTCCGGCGCGCAGGCGGTCATCCGCATGCTTCTGATGCAGCGCGAGCGCGACCGTCGCGCCGGCTTGAACACGGCCGGTTTCGTCTCCGGCTATCGCGGTTCGCCGCTCGGCGGCCTCGACATGCAGCTGTGGAAGGCCAAGAAGCAGCTCGCCGGAGCCGACATCGTCTTCCAGCCGGGCCTCAACGAGGAGCTGGCCGCGACCGCCTGCTGGGGATCGCAGCAGACGGAACTGCTGGGCGAGGGCACCCATGACGGCGTGTTTTCCGTCTGGTACGGCAAGGGGCCTGGCGTCGATCGTTCGGGCGACGTGTTCCGCCACGCCAATCTCGCCGGCTCGTCGAAGCATGGCGGGGTGCTCGCTCTGATGGGCGACGACCATATGGCCGAATCCTCGACCAATGCGCATGCCACCGAATTCCTGTTCGTCGACACCATGGTGCCGATCCTCAACCCGGCTGGTGTCCAGGAGATCATCGATTACGGCCTCTACGGCTTTGCCATGTCGCGCTTTGCCGGCACCTGGGCGGCGATCAAATGCGTCAAGGACAATATCGAATCGACGGCCTCGGTCGATGCCTCGCTCGAGCGGCTGAACATCGTCGTGCCGGAGTTCGACATGCCGCCCGGCGGCCTCAACATCCGTCACGAGATCGACATGCTGGGCCAGGAGGAGCGCCTGCATGAACACAAGCGCGCCGCGGCTTCCGCCTTCATCCATGCCAACGGATTGAACCGCATCGTCTATTCGGGCGGCCGCAGCCCGAAGATCGGCATCATCACCCTGGGCAAGAGCTATCTGGATGTGCGCCAGGCGCTGGAGGACATCGGCATCGACGAGGCGGCCGCCAATCGCATCGGCGTGCGGCTGTTCAAGGTCGGCTGCCCCTGGCCGCTCGATCTGCATCACATCGCCGACTATGCCCGCGGCCTCGATACCATCGTCGTGGTCGAGGAAAAGCGCTCGCTGATCGAGGTGCAACTGCGCGAAAGCCTCTACGGAACCGCCTCGCAGCCGGTCATCGTCGGCAAGAAGGACGAGCGCGGCGACTGGCTGTTTCCCGCCAAGGGCGCGCTCGATCCCAACGAGATCGCGATTGCCCTCGGCGAGCGGATCGTGAAGACCATTGGTCCGTCGGAAGAGATTTCGGCGCGGGTGGGCAAGCTGCGCCAGTTCCAGGCGATGCTTGCGGACGCCACCGACATCGGCTCGCGCACGCCTTTCTTCTGTTCGGGTTGTCCGCACAATTCCTCGACCAAGGTGCCGGACGGCTCGATCGCCGCCGCCGGCATCGGCTGCCATTTCATGGCGCTGTGGATGGACCGCAACACACTCGGCTTCACGGCCATGGGCGGCGAGGGCGCGCAATGGGTCGGCCAGGCGCCGTTCTCCAAGCGCGACCACATCTTCCAGAATCTCGGCGACGGCACCTACAACCATTCCGGCACGCTGGCGATCCGCTTCGCCCTGTCGAGCGAGGCCAACATCACCTACAAGATCCTCTACAACGACGCCGTCGCGATGACCGGCGGCCAGCCGCATGAGGGCGGCCTGACCGTCGACATGATCGCCAGGCAGGTGCGGGCGGAGGGCGTCGACCGCATCGCCATCGTCACCGACGAGCCCGACAAATATGCGGGCAAGGTCGTATTCCCCACCGGCGCATCCATCCATCACCGCGACGACCTCGATCTCGTCCAGCGCGAGCTGCGCGACGTCAAGGGCGTGTCGATCCTGATCTACGACCAGACCTGCGCGGCCGAAAAGCGCCGCCGCCGCAAGCGCGGCACCTTTCCCGATCCCGACAAGCGCGTCTTCATCAACGAGCTGGTCTGCGAGGGCTGCGGCGACTGCGGCGTGCAGTCGAACTGCGTCTCGATCCAGCCGGTCGAAACCGAATTCGGCCGCAAGCGCAAGATCGACCAGTCGAGCTGCAACAAGGACTTCTCCTGCGTCAACGGCTTCTGCCCCTCCTTCGTCACCGTGCACGGTGCCAAGATCAGGAAGGCCGAAGGCCTGGCCGGCAAGGCCGATCCGCTCGACGGCGTGCCGACCCCTGCCGAATTCCCGCTGGGCTCCGAGGGCTGGGCGGCGATCATCGACGGCGTCGGCGGCACCGGCGTGGTCACCGTAGGTGCGGTGCTCGGCATGGCGGCCCATCTCGAGGACAAGGGCTGCGGCATGATCGACATGGCCGGCCTCGCCCAGAAGGGCGGTTCGGTGTTTACCCATGTGCGCATCGCCCGCACACCGGACGACATTCATGCCATCCGCGTTTCGGCGGGCAAGGCCGACCTGGTGCTTGGCTGCGACCTCGTCGTGTCGGGCGCCAAGAAGGTGCTGACGGCGGTGCGCGAGGGCCATACGATCTTTCTCGCCAACACCGCCGAGATCATGCCCGGCGAGTTTGCCCGCTCGGCCGATTTCTCGCTGCCCATCGAGCGGCTGAAGAAGGCGATCCGGAGCGCGGCCGGCGACGACAAGGCGCATTTCTTCGACGCCACCCGCACCGCCACCGCGCTGTTCGGCAATTCGCTTGGCGCCAACATGTTCATGCTCGGCTTCGCCTTCCAGCATGGCGGCCTGCCGCTGTCGGCCGAGGCGGTCGAAAGGGCGATCGAACTCAACGGCGAAGCCGTGGCAATGAACATCGCCGCCTTCCGCTGGGGCCGCCGCGCGGCGCACGAGCCGGATTTCGTGCGGGGCCTCGTCGCCCGGCCGGGCAAGGCCGGGCAGGCCGCCCCGATCGCGCAGACGCTGGACGAGATCATTGGCCGCCGTGTCGCCTTCCTGACCGCCTACCAGAACGCCGCCTACGGTAAGCGTTATGCCGACACGCTGGCCCGCCTGCGTGCTGCCGAAACGAAGGCCGTGCCCGGTTCGACCGCCGTGACCGAGGCTGCGGCCAGGAACCTGTTCAAGCTGATGGCGATCAAGGACGAGTACGAGGTGGCGCGGCTTTACACCGACGGTTCCTTCGCCGCCGAGCTTGGCAAGCAGTTCCAGAGCTACGAAAAGCTCGAATTCCATCTCGCGCCGCCGATCATGGGACGGCGCGGCAATGACGGCAAACCGAGGAAATCGAGCTTCGGCCCCTGGATGATGAAGGGGTTTCGCCTGCTGGCGGCGCTCAAGAGGCTGCGCGGCACCGCTTTCGACCTGTTCGGATACACCGGCGAGCGGCGTATGGAACGGCAGCTTTTGGCACGGTATGAGAGCGATCTCGAGCTTGTCGCCAAGTCGCTGGCGCCGGGCAAGGTCGGGGCTGCGACCGCCCTCGTGTCGGTTCCGGCACTCATCCGCGGTTATGGCCATGTCCGGCAAGCCAGCGCCGAAAAGGCCGCCGGAGAGCGCCAAAGGCTCCTCGAACGCCTGTCAGCCGCCTCGAAGCGGCCGGAACTCCAGGCCGCCGAATGACGGATACGGCTTGTTTACCTGAACCGCATTTTCTCCACTTTCCCTAGCGTCAACTCCCTTGACCGCGAGCGGGCGACCGCTCCTCTAAATGTTTCTTAAGGCGAATATGGCACTGCTTGGCTCCCAAGGGTTGGGATTCAGGCGTGAATCTGAGAAAAAAGAACGAGATCCCGGTCGACGTCTACATTCCGTTCGTGGAAACCCTGTTTCGCGACGGACTGACGCTTTCGATCGGATTCTTTGCCCAGACCCTGCTGGTGGTGCTCGTCTATTGGAAAACCAGGGACCCGGCCTATCTTGCTGTGACCTTTGGTTTCCTGACCGTCGCCTTCCTGCGCTTGCGCAACATCCGCAAGTACCGGCACGCACCGACGCCCAAGAGCTGGGAGGAGGCCCGCCGGCGCGAGAACGACTATATTTTGTACGGCTCCATGCATGGTTTCATGCTGGGAGCCTTCTGTTTCGTCGGCATCTATCTTGCCTATGACGGATTTGCCGAGATCGCCGCGGTCTGCGTGACGTTGGCGTCGGCCACGTCGATCGCGGGCCGCAATTATGGTTCGCCCAGGATGGTGATGATCTTCATCATGACCATGACCTGGCCGATCTCTCTGGGCTTCATCCTGCGCGGCGATCCCTACCATTTCATTCTTGGCCTGCTTTCGGCGCCCTTCCTGTTCGCCATCAAGCGCTTCGCCGATCTGGTCCGCGAGGTGCTTTTCGCAGCGCTGTCGGAGGAAAAGAAGGCAAACCGCCTCGCCCAGCGTTTCAACCGGGCGCTCAACACCATGTCGCACGGCCTGGTCATGCTTGGCCCGGATGGCCGGGTGGCGGTCGCCAATGCCGAGGCCGCGCATTTGATGTCGCTCAAATCGGCCGACGCGCTGCTCGGACGATCGATCCACGGTCTCTTGATGCGCGGCGTCGCCGGCGGCATGCTGGGGCCGAAGGACTGCCGCTACATCGAGGCCCAGCTGACGCGCGCGTTGCGCGAAGGCCGCGACCGCAAGGTTCTGGTTTCCCTTGCCAATGGCCAGCATTATGAATTCTCGGCCCGCGAAGGCAGCCAGGAACTGGGGGTCATCACCTTCGAGGACGTGACGGCTCGCGTCGAGGCGGAAGACAAGATCCGCTTCATGGCGCGCTACGACAATCTCACCGGCCTGCCCAATCGAGCCTATTTCCACGAACTGATCGGCGAGGCGATGGCTTCGGGCGATCGCGACCGTCTCTGCGGCCTCGCCGTGCTCGACCTCGACGACTTCAAGAGCGTCAACGATACGCTTGGGCATCCGATCGGCGACGGGTTGATCTATGCGGTCGCCGAACGTCTTGCCGCCGTCGCCGGGCAAGGCATCACCGTCAGCCGTTTCGGGGGCGACGAGTTCATGGTTTTCTTCGACCGCATCGAGGATGAGAGTCACCTGACCATCGAGATCGACGAGATCTTTGCCGCGTTGCAGGGCGAAGTGGACGTCGCCGGCCACGGGCTGCGCATCCAGGCCAGCGGCGGCGCGGTGCTGTCGCGTGTCAGCGACAGCGATGTCGATGCCATGATCGTCAAGGCGGATCTGGCGCTCTACAAGGCCAAGGAACTCGGCAAGAACGGGTGGCGCCTGTTCGAGGCGGCGATGGACGCCGCCTTCCGCAATCGCCAGCTGATGAAAGCTGACCTGCGCAGCGCGGTGGAAAGCAAGGGCTTGCGGGTGGTCTACCAGCCGATCGTGGCGATGAGCACGATGCGCATCGCCAGCTGCGAGGCGCTGTGCCGCTGGGACCATCCCGATCTCGGACCGGTCTCACCAGGCATCTTCATTCCGCTGGCCGAGGAGATGGGCATCATTTCGGAAATCAGCACTTTCGTGCTGCATGCGGCCTGCACCGAATGTGCCAAATGGCCTGACCAGACCAGCGTCTCGGTCAACCTCTCCGCCAAGGATTTCCGCAGCCGCGATGTCATCCAGAAGGTTCGCGATGCCTTGGCGAGCTCCGGTCTCGCTGCCGGCCGGCTGGAGATCGAGGTCACCGAAACGGCGCTGCTCGACGACAAGTCGCTGACGCGCCAGTACATCGAGGAGCTGAAGCAGATTGGCGTGCGCATCGCGCTCGACGACTTCGGCACCGGCTATTCGAGCCTGAGCTATCTGCACAAGCTGCCGCTCGACAAGATCAAGATCGATCGATCGTTCCTCATGGACGTCACCCAGAACTCTCGTTCCCTGGAGCTGCTCAAGGGCATCGTCAATCTTTCGCGGCCGCTGGGGCTTTCGGTAACGGTCGAAGGCGTCGAGACCTTCGAACAGCTCAAGATCCTGGCGCTCGAGGTCAAGCCGGATCTCGTGCAGGGCTTCCTGTTCGGCTCCGCGCTCAGCGCGTCCGGTATCGAGACCATGTCGACCACGGTCTGGCCCTTTGCCAAGGAAATCAAAAGCGCCAAGAGGGCATCCCGCGGCTAGTTTGCGGGACGAATGCTTTTAATTTTAGTAAAATTTACCGATTGTTAACCTTAACGTTCGGTAAACAGTGGCCGGATCATTTTCATCTTTACATCCCGTGGTCTCGTCGTAGGGTTGAAACGCGGCGGCATTTACGGGGAAAGTCCATGGACGCGCATTTGACAGCGCTTCGCCAGGTGGCGGGCGTGAGCGAAGAAAATTCGCCCGACAACATGTCGAGCTTTGCCCGAAACATCTCAGCGATGTTGGAGCGCACTGAATATCGCCGCTGCGACAAGGGCGAAGACCTCGAAGACATCTACAGGTTGCGCTACAAATCCTATCGGTTGAGCGACATGGTCCCGGAGAATCCGGATCATATTATCCATGACGAGCTCGATGAAGCCGAGAACTGTTCGAAGTTCGGCATCTACATTGACGGCGACCTGGTCAGCACGCTGCGCATCCACCATGCCTGCCACGAGACGCCACAGTCGCCTTCCACCACGGTTTACGGTGATATCCTGCGGCCAATGCTTGCCACCGGCGCGCATTTTGCCGATCCGAGCCGCTTTGCCGCCGACCCGGATTGGTCGAGGGTTTATCCGCAGATCCCTTATCTCACGCTGCGCCTTGCCGGCATGGCCTGCTTCTATTTCGATGCGCCCTACTGCCTTTCCACCATCCGGCCTGAGCATGCGGGCTTCTATCGCCGCATCTATTGCTCGGAGCAGATCGGCGAATTGCGCGACTATCCGGGCCTGAACTACAAGGTCGTGCTCTACCGCGCCAACGTCAACGCAATCCGCGAGCGCTCCTTCTCCCGGTTCCCCTTCTTCCGCTCGACGCCGCTGGAGCAGCGCATGCTGTTCGAGACGCCTGGTGCGGGCGAACTGGCACCGCTGACCATCCTGCCGACGGCAAAGTATTTTCGCGAAGCCGCCTGAGGGCTCGCGACCAACGCCGCGCGCAATTTTCCCGACATCCGTGGAGCTTCCAGGCGGTTTCCGCGTTCTGGGTGACGGCGGGCGCGCCGGGAATGTGCGCCGGCGGCAGCGGCATCGTTATCGCGCGGGCCAGACAGTCGTCGAACAGACAGGGGTCAAAAGGAGTTCCCATATGACCGTTTCAACGCTCGCGCTCACGCCGCTGATCTCCTTGATAGCCGGCGTGCTGATCCTCGTGATGCCACGATTGTTGAACTACATTGTCGCGATCTACCTGATCATCGCCGGCCTGCTTGGATTGTTCCCGCACCTCGCCGGCTGAAGCCGGCGCAATTTCAGGAAAGTGTAAGGCGCTTTCCCTTGGGAGTTGCGTCAGCATCAACTCTCAGCCGGCGAAGAAGCGTAGCGCTGCGGCGACGACGGCCTCCGGCCTGTCCTCCTGCATGAGATGGCCGGAACCGGGGACGAGGGTCAAGGCGCAATCCGGCAACATGGCCGCGAGCCTTTGGCCGCTTTGCGGCGATATCCAGCGGTCGTCCTCTCCCCACAGCAAAGCGACGGGGCAGCGGAGTTCGCCGTAGAGCGGTTCGACCTCGTCGGTGAAACGCTGATCCATCTGGGCGATCTGCCGATAGAAGGCTGGCTGGCCAACAGGCCCGGTCAAAGGCGCGACATAGGGTTCCAGTTCGCTGTCCGACAGAGGCCTGGCCGCAGCGCCCGAAACATACGCCTTCAGGATCGCCACCTGTATGTAGTCAGGCACGCCGGCGAAGGCGGCCTCATGTCGTCGGACATGCTGAACGAAGGGCGAGCCCCATGGCCGCACCGCCACCGGGTCGATCAAAAGCAATCTGTCATAGTCACGGCCGTCGATCAGGTGCGCGCGCAGCGCCGTGGCGCCGCCGAAATCATGGGCGATGACCTTGGGTCGATCGAGCTTCCAAAAGGCCAGCATCGCTGCCAGCGCCTCGTTCTGGATGCCCAGCGAAACATCCTGGCCATCCCGTTTGGTTGATCGCCCATATCCGGGGAGATCGTAGAAATACAGCGTATGCTCGCGCGCCAGTTCCGGTGCGACGCGATGCCAGACATGCGAGGAGAACGGCGTGCCATGCACGAGCACAATCGGAGGGCCTGAGCCGGCGGTCCCCCACGCAATGGCAGTGTCGTTCCAGTCAAATGTCTGTGTGGGCGTGATCATGGCACTTCACCACCGGCTGTTCATCCGGCGACGATACTCCCCCGCGACAACGTCCAGAACCGCCAAATTCTCACAGCAGCTTCAACGGAGCTGACACATGATGCCGGCAGTTTCAATTTTCCCTTGAGGCAGTTGTCGGCTGCGATGCGGCAATAGCGCCATTGCTCTTGGCCCGGCTTTTCGCTATGTGCCTCAAAGATGTCTTCGAAGGGGTATTCCTATGGCTGATCACACGCCGAGCGGTCCTGTAGAACTGGGCGCGAAGATGGACTACGCCGAGCATGACCGCACCTATGCGGGCTTTCTCATGCTGGCCAAATACGGATCGCTTTTCTGCGGCGCCATACTCTTGGCGATGGCTTTCGGCTTCTTCGCTGGCGGTTTCTTCTCGGCGACCATCCTGTTCATCCTGATCATGGCCGTTGGCGCTTTCATTCTGCGGTAGACTTTCCAAAACCCTCTTGCCTTGATCGCCGGACACCCCGGCCGACACTTTGCGCAGACAGGTTCCAGCCGAAAGGATCATGCGGTGGGACAGACGGTTTTCATCCCTCGTGAGCTTGACGCGAACGAACCGCGTGTCGCGGCCTCGCCAGATACGGTGAAGCGGCTGGCCGGACTTGGCTTCGATGTCGTCGTCGAGACCGGTGCCGGCACCAGGTCGCGCATTCCCGACGAAGAATTCGCCAAGGCAGGGGCTGCCATCGGCAAGGCTGCGGATGTCGCCAAGGCCGATGTCGTGCTCAAGGTCCGCCGGCCGTCGGAAGCCGAGCTGAAGGGCTACAAATCCGGCACGGCCGTCATCGCCATCATGGACCCCTACGGCAACGATGCCGCCGTCGCGGCCCTGGCCAAGGCCGGTGTCACCGCCTTCTCGATGGAATTCATGCCGCGCATCACCCGCGCGCAATCGATGGACGTCCTGTCCAGCCAGGCCAACCTTGCCGGCTACCAGGCGGTGATCGACGGCGCCTCGGAATATGACCGCGCGCTGCCGATGATGATGACGGCGGCCGGCACTGTTCCTGCCGCCAAGGTCTTCATCATGGGCGTCGGCGTCGCCGGCCTGCAGGCGATCGCCACGGCGCGCCGCCTCGGTGCGGTCGTCACCGCCACCGACGTGCGCCCCGCCGCCAAGGAACAGGTCGCTTCGCTCGGCGCAAAGTTCCTCGCGGTCGAGGACGAGGAATTCAAGGCCGCCGAGACGGCCGGCGGCTACGCCAAGGAAATGTCCAGGGAATACCAGGCCAAGCAGGCGACGCTCACCGCCGAGCACATCGCCAAGCAGGACATCGTCATCACCACGGCACTGATCCCCGGCCGGCCCGCGCCCAAGCTGGTGTCGGCGGCCATGGTCGCTTCGATGAAGCCGGGCTCGGTGCTCGTCGACCTCGCGGTCGAGCGTGGCGGCAATGTCGAAGGCGCGGTTCCAGGTCAGGTGGTGAACACGACCAATGGCGTAAAAATCGTCGGCCACCTCAACGTGCCCGGCCGCGTCGCCGCATCCGCCTCGCTGCTTTACGCCAGGAACCTGTTCGCCTTCCTCGAGACGCTCGTCGACAAGACGACGAAGACGCTCGCCATCAACCGCGATGACGATCTGGTCAAGGCGACGATGCTGACCGATGGCGGCAAAGTCGTTCATCCGGCCTTCGCCAAGGCCGATCAGCAGCCTCCAAAGGGCCAATATGTCGAGCCGGCCGCGATCCCGGCCAAGACCATGGTCGCCGACGCTTCGCCCAAGAAAGCCGCGCCCAAGAAGGCAGTCGCACCCAAGTCGCCCTCGTCGAAGCCGAAAGGGATCGCGTGATGGACCAGACCCTGCAGAAAGCCCTCGACCAGCTCGACCAGGCAAGTGCCGCCGTCCGGCTTGCGGTGCAGAACCTGGCCAATGCTCCCGGCGCCGATGCGGCGGGTGATGCCGCGCATGCGCTGTCGGGCGGCGCCATCGACCCCTTCGTCTTCCGTTTCGCCATCTTCGTGCTGGCGATCTTCGTCGGCTACTATGTCGTCTGGTCGGTGACCCCGGCACTGCACACGCCGCTGATGGCCGTCACCAACGCCATCTCCTCGGTCATCGTCGTCGGCGCGCTGTTGGCCGTCGGCATCGCCGCCTCCGGTGTTGCCGCCGGCTTCGGCTTCNGCTCGACCAGGCAAGTGCCGCCGTCCGGCTTGCGGTGCAGAACCTGGCCAATGCTCCCGGCGCCGATGCGGCGGGGGATGCCGCGCATGCGCTGTCGGGCGGCGCCATCGACCCCTTCGTCTTCCGTTTCGCCATCTTCGTGCTGGCGATCTTCGTCGGCTATTACGTCGTCTGGTCGGTGACCCCCGCACTGCACACGCCGCTGATGGCCGTCACCAACGCCATCTCCTCGGTCATCGTCGTCGGCGCGCTGTTGGCCGTCGGCATCGCCGCCTCCGGTGTTGCCGCCGGCTTCGGCTTCGTTGCGCTGATGCTGGTTTCGGTCAACATCTTCGGCGGCTTCCTGGTCACCCAGCGCATGCTGGCCATGTACAAGAAGAAGGACAAGTAGAGCGCCATGAACGCCAACTTCGCGTCCTTCCTCTACCTCGTTTCCGGCGTCCTGTTCATCATGGCGCTGCGCGGCCTGTCGCATCCGACCACCAGCCGCCAGGGCAATCTCTA
>NZ_AYWP01000007.1:0-267463 GCF_000502435.1 Mesorhizobium sp. LNHC232B00 | reverse complement strand
TCCAAAACCCTTTCGGGCCAAAAGTGTTACCCATGTCTCCGGTATAAACCGTAACCTATGTGTCCGGAACGGACCTGCTTTAAGTGGCGCACCCGACAGGATTCGAACCTGTGACCTCTGCCTTCGGAGGGCAGCGCTCTATCCAGCTGAGCTACGGGTGCTTCCCGGGAACCGGAAAACGAACCAGCCGGTGAACCGGCAAGTCACGGCTTCTTAGCGGAAGCCGGGGCGGGCTTCAACGGGCAATCGGCGATTGGCTGTGCGGCCCCCTACTGCCCAGCCTCACTCTTCACCGTCCGCCGCCGCACCCCGCGCACCGCTCGCTTCGCCTTCTTGGCACCGGTCAGCTCATGCATGGCATCCAGCTGCATCTGCTGCATTTCGGCGAGCCGCGTCCATTGGCGGGAGATGAGGTAGTCCAGCTTTTCGTGCAGGTGGCGCACTTCGAGCTCGGCTTTGAGGTTGACGCGGTAGTCGTTGAAGGAGCGCAGGCGGTCCTTGGTCTCCTGGCGCTTCTGGCTCATCATGATGATCGGCGCCTGGATAGCGGCGATGCAGGAGAGCAGGAGGTTGAGCAGGATGAAGGGATAGGGGTCGAAGGCGCTGCTCATGCCCGCGATCAGGTTGATGCCGATCCAGATCAGAAGCACGCTGCCAAACGAGATCAGGAACCACCAGCTGCCGCCGAAGGCCGCCATGTTGTCGGAGACGCGGTCGGCGAAGGAGCGGTGCTCCTCGAATTCTTCTTCCGAGTTTTCGGAAATCGTGTCCTGCCGGGCGATCGATTCCACCACCTGGCGGTCGAGCTCGGAGAATTCGCCGTGCTCCTGCTGCAGCAGCTCCTCCATGTAGCGCATGCGGTAGCGGCCGAGCTCCTCGCGGCTGATGCGGGCGCCCTTAGGCAGGTCCGGATGATCCGCGTGGATGCGGTCGGCGAGGCTCGGGCGCAGCGTGTCGATGCGCACGAGGTCGCGCTTGCGGAATTTGCGGCCCGAGATCGCCGACGGTTTTTTCTTCGGCTTGAACCGCGACGCGCCAGGGCCTGAAGGTTCGGAGTCCGGAACCTCGGGCGTGTCGAAATGCTCGTCGGAAACCCCGTGCAGGTCTTCCTGCGTGGTCGACGCCTCGAAATATTCGCCGCCGCTGTCGTTCTCATTGTCCGCCGCCTTCTGCTCGGATGCCTTGGGAACGGTGCTCATGGTGCTGGCTCCTGCTGTGGCGCTAAGGTGTGATGATATCCAGGTGAGGCCGGCCTGCAAACGACGGCCTTCTGCGCTTCCGGTGCTCACGTACGAAAAGTACGCTCCGCTCCGGTTCTCGAAAGCCATCGTTTTCAGCTCGGCCTGACCTGAATCTCAACACACCTTGGGCCTTCTGCCTGTCGCAGGCAGACGATACGCCAACGGGGCGGCGCATAGCCACCGTCGGTCTTCGCAGCCTATGCCATGGCTTCCGGACAATTGCGTGACAGTCGTGAAACAATAGCCGGCTGCCCACCTTTGTTGGCTCAGGCCGCAGGACTACTGCTGTTCGGCGAACATCAGCCGGGTCTTGGTGTCGGCCACCATGGGCGAGAGGCTGCGCTGGATCAGCGCCTCGACATGGTCGTTGCGCTGGCGGGCCGAGTCGGCGCCCATCACCACTACGATCAGGCGGCGGCCGTCGGCATTGTAGGAGGTGACGATGTTGAAGCCGGAGGCTCTTATGTAGCCGGTCTTGATGCCGTCGACGCCGCGCACGCGGCCGAGCATGTCGTTGTGACCGCGCACCAGCCGGCCGCGGAACATGAAATCACTTTCGGAGAAATAGTGGAAATGCTGGGGAAAGCGGGAATGCAGCGCCATGCCGAGCACCGCCATGTCGCGCGCCGTCGTCATCTGGCTGTCGTCGGGCAGGCCGGATGCGTTGCGGAAGGTGGTGCTGGTCATGCCGAGCTGGCGCGCCTTGGAGGTCATCATGGCGGCGAACTGATCCTCCGAGCCGCCGAGATATTCGCCGACCGCCACCGCCACGTCATTGGCCGACTTGACGACGATAGCGCGGATGGCGGAATCGACGTCGATCGTTTCGCCACGCCGGAAGCGCATCTTGGTCGGCGGTTGCGAGGCGGCGTGGTCGGAGACCGGGATCTGCGTTTCCTTGGTGACGCGGCCGGAGTCCATCGCCTCGAACAGCAGATAGAGCGTCATCATCTTGGTCAGCGAGGCCGGGTAGCGCTGCGCGGTCGAGTTGACCTCGAACAGCTGCTTTCCGGTCTGTGCGTCGACGACGATGGCGGCATATTTCTGCGGCGGCGCGGGCACGGCCAGAACCGAATCCGGCGGCGTCGTGGTCGAGCAGCCGGCCAGCAGCACCAGCAAGGCAAATGCCGCGAGAACTTTGTGGACGAACGAAAGGGGATGCAGGTGGGACAAGGGGCAGGTCTGTTCTTGGTAGGCCGTTGCTCGAGATGCGGCGAAGCTAACGTAACGCGATTGGTGCGTCCATTTGGTTAATGATGGTTAGCCCCAAGAATATGGTGGCCATCGGAGACCTGGGTTCCTCTCCCTAACCGAGGGGTCAGTGATATGCGATCGCCCTGCGGTGTGGGGAGAGGAAGAGGTTGCGAAGGCCGCCCCGAAATAGCCCCGTTCCTATCTTTCTGTGCCAGAATCGCGTTTCCTGTGGGAAGGGGCGCGGCATCTGGCGGCTTGGGGGGTGGCATGACGAATATCGGGGCCGGGGGCGCAGCGCCCTCGCTTATCAGGGCATCTCTCAGCCGCACCGGCAAATGGGCCGGCAGCATCGCCTTTATCGGCGGCGCGGTTTCCGACATCCTCAATCCGCTGGCGCCGTTCGCCGCCTATATCGCGCTGGTCGCATCGATCGCGGCGGTCATCATCGCCATTGCCATCGTCCTGCGGCTCGTGCTGGCGGCCAAGGCGCTGCCGGCGCTGGTGTTCGCCACCAGTGCGGCGGCGGTCGCGGGCGGCGTCTATGCCGTGCAGAAGGAGACCAGTTCGCAGAACGGCATCATCGCCAGCCTTGTGCCGGCGGTCGCGAAGCTGCAGCAGTCGATCGGCATCGTCTCCGAAAAGGTGGCGAAGATCGAGCAGACGGTCACGCAAACGCAGAAGACCGTCGAAGAGGTCAAGAAATCGACCGACACGGTGGCGCAGAAGGCCGATCAGATCGCGTCCGCCCAGCAGCAGCAGACGCAGCAGGGCGCCGAGACGCAAAAGACCGTCGAGGCGGTCAAGCAAACCACCGACACGCTTGCCGCCGGCCAGCAACAGCAGCAGGCCCAGGCGGAGAAACTGCAGGTGACGGCCGAGCAGATCGCCGTCTCGATCGACACCATCGCCAAGGGCTTTGCCCTATTGGCAGCCCAGGGCGGGGCGATCGCCGAGCCAAAACGGCCGGACGAGTTCTACCACAATGCCCGAGTCTACGAACTGTCGGGCGACATGCTCAACGCGCGGCGCGCCTACCTTGCCTTTGCCGGCTTCGATGTCGACGCCATCGACCCCTATACGCGCTTCGCCACGCTGCTTCGGGTCCAGGACGGCAAGGCCGGTGCGCGCGAAGTGTTCGGCCAGCTTGCGGAGAAGGCCAAGGCACCGTCGATCAAGCTCGTCCACCTGCTGCAGTTCGACGACGCTCAGCGTGTCGACAAGCTCAATGCCTTCATCGCCGCGAACCCCGGCTACGCGCCCGCCTATTACCTCCTGGCGCAGGAGTTTTCGGAAGACCGCCTCGGTAGCCAGACGCTGGCCGACAAGCGCGGCGAAGCTCAGGCGCTGACGAAATTCGTCGCTTACGAGAAGGATGGCGGGCTGCTCAAATATTTCGTCGACCAGACCCAGCTAGCCGACTGGCTGGACCGCAGCCGCAGCCGGCTGACAGCGCTTGGCGACGTGCTCGACCCCGCCCGCTTCGCGCCGTCGCTGACGCCGATGCGCTCCAACCAGGGCTGGTCGATGACCATCTCGCTGCCGGAGCCGGCGACCGCGATTTCCTGGCGTCTCGGCGACAGCGGCGCCTTTACCGATACTGGCGTGCTGGCACTCAACGACCAGCGCACCGGCAAGCCGATGCCCAATCCGAGCTTCGAGTTGCCGGACAGCACGGCCGCGACCACCATCGCGATAAAATATCTCGACATCCGGGGCCGCGAGACCGGTCCGTTCGACATCCGCTTCGATCCGGATGCGGCGCTTCAGCAAGGCGACAAGCAGATCCTCGACCAATTCTGGACATCATGGATCGCCTTCGATGCCGGCGGCAATCATGGGCTGGTCTATTTCACGCAGATGCTGTCCTACCGCTGCGCCATCAAGGAAGTCCGCTACAGCCTGAACGGCGCGGCACTCGACAAGCAGATCAAGATGCCGCCCTGCGACAAGAAAGATCCTTATGCCATCCCCTACGACTACCAGCCCTATTTCAAGGTCGCGGACAGCGTGAAATCGATGTCGGTGCAGGTCACCTACACCGACAGCACAAAATCACCGGTGCGGGAATACAAGCGGCAGTAGGTCTGCTTACCCTCCGCTTGTGTTCCCTGTGGGAAGGGTGAGGCAGCGTGATGCGAAATGCCCCACATCACGCTTGCGCAAGCCGCGCCGAACGGGTTCTGGTTGCGGCTTCAGAATCGGGTGAGAGCGCAATGGACATCAGCACGATCAAGGCCAGGGGCATTTCGGTTTCGCTCGATCTCACCGTCGGCCACATCGCCGACATGACCGTCGACGGCGACGGACGCCAGTTGAAGCCGCTGCATCGCGCGCCCTGGGTCGACGCGGGCGAGACCTTGCCGAAAGATCTGCCGCAAGGCACCGTTAGGCTCTCCGGCGATTTCCTGTGCGCGCCGTTTTCGCGCAGCGATGTCGAGGACGCGCCGCTGCATGGCTGGCCGGCCAACAGCGCCTGGGACATCACCGAAAGCAGCGCCACGGACGGTGGCTGGCGCGCCGTTTTCCGGCTGCGGCACAAGGTCATGGGCGCCAGCGTCGACAA
This sequence comes from Mesorhizobium sp. LNHC232B00, assembly GCF_000502435.1. Classification (NCBI taxonomy): domain Bacteria; kingdom Pseudomonadati; phylum Pseudomonadota; class Alphaproteobacteria; order Hyphomicrobiales; family Phyllobacteriaceae; genus Mesorhizobium; species Mesorhizobium sp. LNHC232B00. The sequence goes on along the minus strand of NZ_AYWP01000007.1, from coordinate 262,465 downwards.
GATCTTCACCCTCATCGACGGCCATCCTTTCCTCTACCAGGAGCACGTGTTTTCCGGCGGCCAAGGCGCGATTTCCGTCGCCCATCACCCGATGACGGCGATGAAGGGCGGCGGCCGGCTGTCCTTTTCGCCGAAGCGCTTTGCCGCGACGCCAGCCGACCCGCTGGAGCCCGATCCCGCACGCGGCCGCTTCATGCTGGCCTATCCGGCGCGGTCGGCCGACCTCGGCCATTTTCCTGCCGCCGCCGGAGGCACACGCGACCTGGCGGACTACCGCATGGACGATCGGCGCGAGGATTTCGTCACCCTGGTCGAGGCCGACCATGGCGGACCGGGCTGGACGGCGCTGGCCCGCAAGGCCGAGGGCGACCTGGTGCTGGTGTTGAAGAACCCGGCCGAACTGCCTGTTACCATGCTGTGGCTCAGCAATGGCGGCCGCGACTACGCGCCGTGGAGCGGCCGCCATCTGGGCGTGCTCGGCATCGAGGATGGGCGCGCCGCCGTCGGCCACGCCGCCTCGATAGGCGACAACTGGCTGAAGCGCGAGGGCGTGGCGACCGCCTTTGCGCTCGGCGACAGCTTCTCGTTTCGCCATGTCATCGGCGCCATGCCGCTGCCGGGTGGCGAACCGCCGCAGGAGGTTGTCACGACGGATGGCCGCATGCGGCTGTCGGCCGGCGGCTCGACATGGGACGTGCCGTTCGACAGCGATTTCCTGCGCATCGGCCAGCCTGCCGCGGCATAGGCACGAGATTGCGCAATGGCGGATTTGAAATTTCCGCCGACTGCCGCCAAGATGGAGGCGAAATTGTCGTGCATCATCAGGGCCGACCATCAGGGCCGACCATCTGGGCCGACCATCTGGGCAAGTGAGGCTCCCATGTCCGAAATCGCGCACCTCGCCGCCACCATCTTCAAGCGCGCCGGCAAGGCAAAGCGCTTCATCGTCGCCATTGCGGGACCGCCGGGAGCAGGCAAGTCGACATTGTCGGCGAGCCTGCATGACCTTTTGCCCGAAGGAGCCGTGGAAGTCGTGCCGATGGACGGCTTCCACTATGACGACATCGTGCTCAACGCGCGCGGCCTGCGCGCGCGCAAGGGCGCGCCGGAAACCTTCGACTTCGCCGGTTTCGAAACCCTGCTGAAGCGCATCCGGGCCGGCGAGGCCGAGATCGCGATTCCCGTCTTCGACCGCGGCTTGGAGCTGTCGCGCGCCGCCGCGGCGATCGTCGGCACCGAGACCAAGTTCATCCTGGTCGAAGGCAATTACCTGCTGCTCGACGAGGAGCCGTGGTCGCGGCTGGCGCCGCTGTTCGATTATTCGATTTTCGTCGACGTGCCGCGCAACGAGCTCGAGCGCCGCCTGATGGAGCGCTGGCACGAGCATGGCCGTTCCGATGCCGATGCGCGCGCCTGGATCGCCTCCAACGACATGCCGAACATCGAACGCGTGCTGGCACGGCGCCGGGCGGCCGACCTGGTCATTGGTTAACCTGCTTAATTTTCGGTATTCTTGGACGGGAACCTTAAGAGTTTCGCGCCGTTATGGCTCAGAACCAGTTTGTGTGGCGTGAGGGATTTTGCATGGCAACCAAGGCTAGAAAACCCGCAAAGACGAAACCCGCGAAGGCAACGCAAGCGAAAGCCGGTGCTGGCCCCGCGGTAGCCGAACGCTCAAAAGACGCCAAAGGCGCTTTCGGCAAGGCGGCACCTAGAAAAGTGGTCCCGGCCGCCAAGACGGCCAGCCCGCGCAAAGCGGCGCAGAACAAAGCCGGTGCCGTTCGAACCGCAGCGAACGTCGCCGCAGGTGCGGTGGTTGCAACCGCCCGGGGCGCCGCTTCGCTTGCCGCCTCCGTGATCGGCAAGGGCAGTTCGAAGGCCAAAGCGAAGTAGCAGGCAGCAGGGCGGCAGTCCGCCTCAGGCCTTTGCCGGAATGGTCAGGCCCTTTTGAACCGCCGGCCGTGCCAGGCCGCGCTCCAGCCATGCCGCTACATTGCCAAAATCATCGAAACCGACGAGGTCGCGGGCTTCATAGAAGCCGATCAGGTTGCGCACCCAGCCGAGCAGCGAGATGTCGGCGATGGTGTAGTCGTTGGCCATGATCCATTTGCGGCCCTTCAGCCTGGCGTCGAGCACACCGAGCAGCCGCCGCGATTCGTCGCGATAGCGCTCCAGCGGGCGCTTGTCGGCGATCTCGCGGCCGGCGAATTTGTGGAAGAAACCGACCTGGCCGAACATCGGACCGACCGAAGCCATCTGGAAGAACACCCACTGGATCGTCTCATAGCGGCGCGCGGCGTCCACGGGCATGAGCAGGCCGGTCTTGTCGGCGAGATAGAGCAGGATGGCGCCGGATTCGAACAGGCCGATCGGCTTGCCGTCCGGGCCGTTGGGATCGATGATCGCCGGTATCTTGCCGTTGGGATTGAGCGCCAGGAATTCCGGCGTCCAGCTTTCGTTCTGGCCGATATTGATCCAATGCGGCTCGTAAGGCAGGCCGATCTCTTCCAGGGCGATCGATATCTTCACCCCGTTCGGCGTCGTTGCCGAGTAGAGCTGGATCTGGTCCGGGTGCTTGGCCGGCCAGCGCGCGGTGATTGGAAAGGCGGACAGGTCGGCCATGGTGAACTCCTGAATGGGGATGCGCAAAATTGCGGTGCTGGCGGGTCCGCAAAGAATTAGGCGCGTGGCCGGGTGCGATCAATATGGCGGCGACGGTTTCGCCATGAGCGACCGTCAACCAATCAGACGGGCGCAACCGCCGATGGCACGCGGGATCGCCCGGCAGTTGTAACTGCCGGGGCGGTGGTAACCGCAGGGGTGCGGTGGTAACCGCAGGGATCAAACAGCTTTGAAGGCCAGCACCGCGTTGGTGCCGCCGAAGGCAAAGCCGTTGCTGATCGCGACGCGCACCTTGCGTTCGCGGGCCACATTCGGCGTCACGTCGAGGTCGCAATCAGGGTCGGCCTCGCGGAAATTCGCCGTCGGCGGCACGACGCCTTCGCGGATCGCCATGACGCAGGCGATCATCTCCAGTCCGCCCGAAGCGCCCAGGCAATGGGCGTGCATCGACTTGGTCGAGGAGACCGACAGCCTGTAGGCGTGCTGGCCGAAGACGCGCTTGATGGCGGTGGTCTCGATCTGGTCGTTGGCCTTGGTGCCGGTGCCATGGGCGTTGAGATAGTCGATGTCCTCGGGATTGAGCCCGGCATCGGCAAGGCAGAAGCGCATCGCCGCTTCCGGGCCCTCGATGGTCGGCGCGACGATGTCGGACGCGTCGGCCGACAGGCCGGTGCCGGCGATTTCGGCGAGGACGGTGGCGCCGCGCGCCGTCGCATGGTCATAGCTTTCCAGGACAGCCATGCCGGCGCCTTCGCCCAGCACCAGCCCCTGGCGATCGGCCGAGAATGGCCGGCACGTGTCGGGCGACAGCACGCGCAATGCCTCCCAGCCCTTCAGCACGCCCCAGACCAGCGGCGCATCGGTGCCGCCGGCCACCATGACATCCGCGCGGCCGAGCCTGATCTGGTCGACCGCCGAGGCGATGGCGTGGTTGGCCGACGAGCAGGCCGAAGTGACGCCGAACACAGGCCCACGCAGGCCAAGGTGCATGCTGACCTGGCCGGCGGCGGCACCCGGCATGACCCGGGGCACGGTGAAGATGCCGGCGCGATTCTTGCCCTCGACCAGGATGGCGCGATAGTTCTCCTCGACCGTCTCGAACCCGCAGACGCCGACGCCGACAATGGTCCCCATGCGATAGGTGTTGTCGGCGTGGGGGGCCAATCCGGATTGTTGCAGGGCTTCGCGCGCCGCGATCACCGCCAGCAGGCTGAAACGGTCCATCGACACCAGTTGCTTGCGCTCGATGCCGTGATCGGGCAGCGCCTTGACCTCGCAGCCTGTCCTGACCTTCAGGTCGTGCAGGGAATGATTTTCGATCGGGCCTATCGCCGAGCGGCCGGCGCGCATCTCGCCCCAGATTGCCGGCGCATTGGTGCCGAGCCCGCATATGCCGCCAAGGCCGGTGATGACGACGCGTTTCAGCATTCGGTCAGGCTTTTTTCGCGATCAGCGCGCGAACGGCCTCGACCATGTCGCCAACGTTCTTCAGATTGCTCCAGGCGTCGACCGTGTTCATCTCGATCTCGATGCCATATTGCTCCTCGAGATCGAAGATGATCTCTGTCAGCTCCAGCGAATGGATGCCGAGCGCTGTCAATTCGGTGGCGGTGGTGATTTCCTCACCGCCCGGCTCGGCATGGGCCTTGATCTTTTCGATGATTTCCGTTGCCAGTTGGTCGGCCATTCGGTTTCTTCCCCACTTTTTCGTTTCCCGACGCCAACTGAACAGCGCCTTTTTGTCCTCGATATCAGGCCGCGATTGTCGCCTTCTACCCCCGCCAGGCATCGCATGACCGCACCAAGGTGGCTCCCTCTATAGAAACGGAAACGCCATCAAGCAACAAGCTATATATCGACAAAACCGCCGCAGTGCTTAACCTGGCGGCGTGGACACGATCGAATATACGAAGTTTTCAGGCCAACCGGCCCAGCGCGCCGCTGGCCTGGCCCAGCTTGGCTGCGCCAGCATCGATGGCCGCACGCGGCTGCGCCGCCTCTATCAGGACGGCTCCGCCAAGATAAGGCTGCCGGCCGTTTCGGCCGGACCGCTGGAAGCGGTGCTGATCAATACCGCTGGGGGGCTGACCGGCGGCGACCGCCTCGGATGGGACGTGGATGTCGGCGCAAATGCCAGCGCTGCGATAACCACCCAGGCCTGCGAGAAGGTCTATCGCGCCGCGTCCGACCGCGCCGAGGTGTCGATCAAGCTGACCGTCGGCGAAAACGGCCGTATTGCGTGGCTGCCCCAGGAAACCATCGTCTTCGACCGGGCGGCCTTTGCCAGGACATTGGATGTCGAACTTGCCGCCGGCGCCGAGGCGCTGCTGGTGGAGGCGACCGTCTTTGGCCGCCTGGCAATGGGCGAACGTGCCGCGCAGGGCAATTTCCATGACCGCTGGCGTGTCCGTGGCAATGGGTCCCTCATCCATGCCGAGGATTTCCGCATCGGACCCGACATCGCCGCGATCCTTGGCCGTCCGGCTGTCGCCGGCGGCGCGATCGCGGTGGCGACGCTGCTGCTGGTGTCGCCACGGGCAGAGGCGCTGCTCGATCCGGTCCGGGAGATCATCGGCGACCAGGGTGGCGCCAGCGTCTGGAGCGTAGGGACATCTGGCAAGCTTCTTGCGAGGCTTTACGCCGAGGACGGCTACCAGTTGCGCCAGCGGCTGGTTCCGCTTGTCGGATTGCTCAATGGAGAGGCGGGACTGCCCAAATTATGGTCACTGTGATTCTGTTCGCATCATTTCAGGCAAACGCATGAACCTGACGCCAAGGGAAAAGGACAAGCTGCTGATCGCCATGGCGGCAATCGTGGCCCGCAAGCGGCTGGAGCGCGGTGTCAGGCTCAACCATCCGGAAGCGATCGCGCTGATCACCGACTTCGTCGTCGAAGGCGCGCGTGACGGCCGCCCGGTCGCCGAGCTGATGGAGGCGGGCGCCCATGTCGTCAGCCGCGCCCAGGTCATGGAAGGCATCGCCGAGATGATCCATGACGTGCAGGTGGAGGCGACCTTCCCCGACGGCACGAAACTGGTGACCGTGCACGAACCCATCAGGTGAGGAGACCGGAATGCTGGATCTGCGTCCAAACTGCGAATGCTGCGACAAGGACCTGCCGCCGGAGGCAACGGACGCGTTGATCTGCACCTTCGAGTGCACCTTCTGCGCCGACTGCGCGGAAGGCGTGCTGGGTGGCGTCTGCCCGAACTGCGGCGGCAATTTTTCGGCCCGGCCGATCCGTCCCGCCGCGATGCTGAAGAAATATCCGGCTTCGACCAAGCGCATCCTCAAGGCCGAGGGCTGCGGCCCGCGCAAGGCCGCGTGACCCCCCTGCGACACCGCAAACGAAAGGCAAGTGAATGATCCCCGCCAAACGCCTGTGCCTCTCGGCGATCCTGTTGATGGCCGCCGCCATGCCGGCCTATGCCCATGTCGGCATCGGCACGACATCCTCCTTCACGGCCGGCTTCATGCACCCGCTCTCCGGCCTTGACCACATGACGGTTATGATCGCGGTCGGACTATGGGCGGCACTCAAGGGTGGCAAGGCGATCTGGGCCTGGCCGGCGGCTTTTGCCGGCGTCATGCTGGTGGGCGGCGCACTCGGCATGCTGCACATGCCGCTGCCTTTCGTCGAGCCGGGCATATTGGCGTCGGTCGTGGCGCTTGGGCTGCTGGTGGCGCTGGCGACCGATCTCCCGGTGTCCACGGGCGCCGCCATCATCGCCCTGTTCGCGCTGTTTCACGGCGATGCCCATGGCACCGAAGTGCCGGAGAATGCCGGCGGGCTTGAATACATGGCCGGATTCGCCGTCGCCACCGTGCTGCTCCATGCCGCCGGCATTGCCGCCGGCCTCAGCCTCGGCCGGAGATTCCGCGGCCTGGCCCGCATCGCGGGCGCGGCCTGCGCGGCGATCGGCGTCGGCCTTGCCTTCGGTGTGGTGTGACATCCAATGATCCCCGGCGAAATCATCCCCGCACAAGGCGACATCGAACTCAATAAGGGTTTGGCGACCATCACCCTGAAAGTCGCCAACAGCGGCGACCGGCCAGTCCAGGTCGGCAGCCACTATCATTTCTTCGAAACCAATGAAGGGCTGAAGTTCGACCGCGAACGGGCACGCGGCATGCGCCTCGACATCGCCGCCGGCACCGCCATGCGCTTCGAACCGGGCCAGGAACGCGACGTCACGCTGGTGCCGCTCGGCGGCAAGCGCGAGGTCTATGGCTTCCAGCAGAAGGTGATGGGCAAGCTGTGAGATCGGTGGGGTCTCATGCGTGGCACGCCAAGACGGCGACGGGCTTTGGGGCAAGCGCCCTAGCACACGGTGCTTTCGGCCCAGCCGGGCGGTTTTCAGCCAGGCGGTTTGGCGGCCGCGTAGATGACGATCTTTCCGGGATCGTCGAACTCGACGGCAAGGACGTCCTCGGCCAGCACGCGCCGCGAATCGATGGCATTGAAGAGCAGGGCGTTGGCCTCGATCTCCTTGCGCAGCTCCGCCACATCGTCCTGATGCTGCCGAACCTTGTTCTCGATGACCGGCGGCGGGCCGCCTTCGCTGCGCGCCGCATCGGTGAGGAAGACGATGTCGACCTTGTCGAGCTTGGACGTTTTGCGCACGGTGCTGATGTTTTCACGCGTGCGGTCGATCGCCGAACTGACTTTTCCAATTTCCGCTGTGGCCTTGGCCTCTTCCTGATTGACCTGCGACCCGACGATCCTGTCGACGGTCTCCGGGCTTTCGAGGCTCTGCGCGTTGAGCACGGCCTGCGGGATGCTTGCCGCGAGAAAGGCCGCCGCCGCAAAGGCATGCGGCCATCTGGCATCGGGCAGTATCGTGACGGTCATCGCTCGCTTTCGTGGTTCGTTCCAACCTCTGGGAAACGAAACGCTTCCAGCCTTGCCACGGTTCCCTTCACGATGCGCCCGGCGGACCGGATGCCGGCCCGCCAGGCCGGATCGTCAGCTGGCTTTCTTGGTGATCAGGGTCAGCGCGCCATTGGGCTCCATGCTGGCCGCGACCACTTGCGCGGAGGTCATTCCCTTGGCCTCCAGCGCGGATTTGACCTTGGGCGTGGCATCGATCGAGCTGCGCAGTTTCTTCAGGCCGTCATCGCCGCGCTGGGCGATCACCTGGTTGACCTGCGTCTGGGTGTCCTTCGGCAGCTCGGTGATGTCGACGATGTTGACGCTCTGGATCGCCGGCGCGGCCTGCTGACCGCCAGGAGCGGGCGCGGCCGGCGCCTGGGCGGGCTGTTGCGCGGGTTGCTGCTGGGCACTGGCGGCGCCAGCCAGCATGAGGGTGGCGGCGGCTGCAAGAACTATCGCTTTGCGCATGGATCTTCCTTCCATCGATTTGGCAAACGGTCGTTTTGGGGTGACCCCCCAACCTCAACCGCCAAATGGGATCAGAAGGTGTCGCCCAGCGGGTCATTGCATGACCATTGGATGGCGACAATGTGCAAGCCGGCTTCAACCGCACCGCAATTCGGGAGCAATCGCTGATGGCCAGAGTAACCCGTGCCGCCTACGCCCAGATGTACGGACCGACGGTCGGCGACCGGGTGCGGCTCGCCGACACCGAGCTCTTCATCGAGGTCGAGAAGGATTTCACCATCCATGGCGAGGAGGTGAAATTCGGCGGCGGCAAAGTCATCCGCGACGGCATGGGCCAGAGCCAGGTTTCCCGCGCCCAGGGCGCGGTCGACACGGTCGTCACCAACGCGCTGGTGATCGACGCCAGCGCCGGCATCTTCAAGGCCGATATCGGCCTCCGGGATGGCCGCATCGCCGCGATCGGCAAGGCCGGCAATCCGGACACGCAAGATGGGGTCACCATCATCATCGGCCCCGGCACCGAAATCATCGCCGGCGAGGGCAAGATCCTGACCGCCGGCGGCTTCGACGCGCATATCCATTTCATCTGCCCGCAGCAGATCGAGGAAGCGCTGATGTCGGGCATCACCACGATGCTGGGCGGCGGCACCGGTCCGGCGCACGGCACGCTGGCCACCACCTGCACGCCGGGACCATGGCACATGGCCCGCATGATCCAGTCCTTCGACGCCTTTCCGATGAATATCGGCCTGTCGGGCAAGGGCAACGCCTCGCTGCCGGCGGCATTGGAAGAAATGGTGCTGGGCGGGGCCTGCTCGCTGAAACTGCACGAGGACTGGGGCACGACGCCGGCGGCCATCGACTGCTGCCTGTCGGTGGCCGATGATCATGACGTACAGGTGATGATCCACACCGACACGCTCAACGAATCCGGCTTTGTCGAAAACACCGTCGCGGCGATCAAGGGCCGCACCATCCACGCCTTCCACACCGAAGGTGCGGGCGGCGGCCACGCACCCGATATCATCAAGGTCTGCGGCCTGCCCAACGTCATCCCGTCCTCGACCAATCCGACGCGGCCCTACACGGTCAACACGCTGGCTGAGCATCTCGACATGCTGATGGTCTGCCATCATCTGTCGCCGTCGATCCCCGAGGACATCGCCTTTGCCGAAAGCCGCATCCGCAAGGAGACGATCGCCGCCGAGGACATCCTGCACGACATCGGCGCCTTCTCGATCATCTCGTCCGACAGCCAGGCCATGGGCCGCGTCGGCGAGGTGGCGATCCGCACCTGGCAGACCGCCGACAAGATGAAGCGCCAGCGCGGTTCGCTGCCGCAGGAGACCGGCAACAACGACAATTTCCGCGTCCGCCGCTACATCGCCAAATACACGATCAACCCGGCCATCGCGCATGGGCTGTCGAAAGAGATCGGCTCGATCACGGTCGGCAAACGCGCCGACCTGGTGCTGTGGAACCCGGCATTCTTCGGAGTGAAGCCGGATATGGTGCTGATCGGCGGGATGATTGCCGCCGCCCCGATGGGCGACCCCAATGCCTCGATCCCGACGCCGCAGCCGATGCATTACCGGCCGATGTTCGGCGCCTATGGCAAGGCCAGGACCAACTCGTCGGTGACCTTCGTTTCCAAGGCGGCACTCGAGTCGGGCCTGCATGGCCGGCTTGGCGTCGACAAGCAGATGGTCGCAGTCGAAAACACCCGTGGCGGCATCGGCAAGCATTCGATGGTGCTCAACGACGCCACGCCGCATGTCGAGGTCGACCCAGAAACCTATGAGGTCCGCGCCGACGGTGAATTGCTCACCTGCGAGCCGGCAACGGTGCTGCCGATGGCGCAGCGGTATTTTCTGTTTTGATGTCAGCGGTTTTGGTTGAAAGTCATGAACTTGGTGAATTTCGTCTGAATCCACAGCGCGTAGCGTGATGCACAAAAGCGCACGCGCTATGTCCAGTGCGAAGCCAAAATGTTTCGTCAGATTGCCAATCGCATCCGTGCCCCCTGCTTCCAACTTGGAAATTCGGGGCCATTGGAGCAATATAGGCTGCATGAACAAGATTTTTCGCAAACAGCAATTGACGCCCTACGAGGCGGACTATGCTCAGTGGTGCACAGAGCAAGGCGCGCTGTTGCGCGAAGGTCGTCTGTCCGATCTTGATCGCGAGAATCTTGCCGAGGAGATCGAGAGCTTGGGGCGGAGCGACAAAAGGGAAATTGCGAGCAGGCTTGGCACCTTGATCCTGCATTTGCTCAAATGGGAGTTTCAGCCCGAGCAGCGCAAAACCGGATGGCTGCTCACAATCCGTGAACAGCGATATCGGATTGAAAATCTGCTCGATGAAAGTCCGAGCCTGAAAGCGTATCCGGCGCAGATGCTCGGACGAGAGTTCAAGATAGCAAGGTTAAAGGCGCTGGACGAAACCGGCTTGAGCGATCGCGATTTTCCTGTTGATTGCCCATTTACAATCAGGGAAATTCTGGACCATGGCTATTTTCCAGGCACGCCGTGGTCTTCGGATAAACTTATTCGCGAGTAGCCGCGAAGTGGCCCGTCGCAAATATTTCATCCCGTCGTGAGCATTGTTATTATCCGCCGATGGCCACCGAAATAGCCTCTCCCCACGACATCTTCCCGCATATCCGCATCGTCATGGGCATGGTAATCGGGCTTGGCGTCGCCCGCCTGCTGTCGGGCGTGGCGCGCATCGTCCAGCATCCGAGCCAATACCGGCTTTATCCCGTGCATCTGGCCTGGGTCGCTTCGGTGCTGTTGATGCTGGTGCATTTCTGGTGGTGGGAATTCGGCCTCTACGCCATCGAAACGTGGACGTTCGGCAAATACCTGTTCATCATCTTCTACGCGATCACGCTGTTCCTGCTATGCGCGCTGCTGTTTCCGGATTCGATGCTGGACTACACCAGCTACGAGGATTTCTTCTATTCGCGCCGCGCCTGGTTCTTCGGCCTGCTGGCGGCGACATATCTGCTCGATGTGATCGATACGCTGCTGAAAGGACCGGAGCATTTCGCCCGCTTCGGCAACGAGTATCTGTTCCGCACGCCGGTCTTCGTCGCGCTTTGCATCGCCGCGATCCTTGTGCGCGACCGCCGCTTTCACATCGCCTTTGTCACGGCAGCGCTGGTCTATCAGATATCGTTCATCCTGCGGCTCTTCGACACGATCGTATGACCAAGGCGAATGGTCTAGAGTCCAGGGGAAAGGCAAGGTCCAACCATGTACAAGGCCGTCGGATCGCGAGGCTGGGCCCGCGCCGGAAAATTTCCGATCGAGTCCGGGCGCGTCAACGCGTATTTCGACCGTGTTCTGGCGCGCCCTGCGCTCGTCCGGGCACAGGCTAATGGAGGCTCCATGAAATGAAGCTCAATCTCAACACCGACTTCACGAAATTCCCGCGCGCCGTCTCGGTGCTGACCGCCGGCAATGCCGGAACCGGCGCGCCATCGGGCCGTGCGGTTCTGGCCCATGACGAACGGCATCTGCGCCGCCGCGCCATCGAACTTGCCGACGGCAGCAAGGTGCTGGTCGACCTGCCCGAGCCTGTCGCTCTCAACGATGGCGACCGGCTGGTGCTGGAGGGTGGCGGCCATATCGAGATCATCGCGGCGCCGGAGGACGTCTATGACGTCCGCGCCCGTGACGCCGTGCATCTGACCGAACTTGCCTGGCATATCGGCAACCGTCACCTCGCGGCGGGCATCGAGGCGGACCGCATCGTCATCCTTCGCGATCACGTCATCAAGGTGATGCTGGAGGGGCTCGGCGCCACGGTCCGCGAGGTCTCCGAGCCGTTCAAGCCGGTGCGCGGCGCCTATTCAGCCCATGGTGGTGCCCATGGTCATGATCAAGGCCATCATCACACGGAGGCACATGCTCACAGCCACTCGGAAGCGCATTCGCACGCACACGGCGAACAGCATTCCCATTCGCACAGCCATTCCCACGACCATCACCACCACGACCATGACTGACCAGCCCTCCAACATCGCCCTGCTGCGGCTGATGGCGTGGCTGTCGCCGGCGTTTCCGGTCGGTGGCTTTGCCTACAGCCACGGTCTGGAGCGCGCGGTGCATGACGGGCTGGTGGCCGATGCCGCAAGCCTTGCCGGATGGCTGGAAACGCTGGTCGAGATGGGTTCGGGCTGGAACGATGCCGTACTGTTCGCCGAGGCCTGGCGCCGCGCCCGCAACGCCGGCGATCTCGTCGAAGTGGCCGCGCTCGCCGAGGCGCTCGCCGGTTCGCGCGAACGCCACACCGAGACCATGCTGCAGGGTACCACCTTCATCAAGGCCGCATCGGCCTGGCGAAATCCCGTGCTGGAGCGCTTGCCGGCCGAATGCGCCTATTGCATCGCTGTCGGGACCATCGCCGGCGGCAATGGCATTGCGCTGCGGGACGCGCTGTCCGCCTTCCTGCAAGCCTTCTTCTCCAACCTTGTCCAGGCGGCGATCAGGTTGGGTGTCGTCGGCCAGACGGAAGCAACAGTGCTGCTTGCCGGCTTCGAGCCGCTAGCCTTGGCAACCTCTGCCCGCGCCGCCAGTTCCTCGCTCGACGATCTCGGCGGCTGTGCCTTCGTCTCCGATGTCATGGCGATGAAGCACGAAACCCAATATTCGCGGCTGTTCCGCTCATGATCGTTCTCGCCTTCGTCCTTTCATTCGTGCTGCTGCTGATCACGACGCTGCATGTCTATTGGGGCATTGGCGGCATCTGGCCGGGCAGGGATGCCAGGTCATGCGCCCATGCCGTCGTCGGTTTTCGCGGCGTCGATGAAATGCCGACGCCGTTTGCCAGCTTCGCGGTTGCCGCCTGTCTCGCCCTGGCAACGTTGTGGCCACTGGCGCTGATCGGCTTTTTCGCATCGCCCTTCCCGAGGGAAGGCCTCGCCGCCACCGCGCTGCTCATCGGACTGGTGTTTCTCGGGCGCGGCATTGCCGGCTTCACACCCTGGTGGCGCCGGCTGACCCCAGAGCAGCCCTTCGCGCGGCTCGATACCAGCTATTATTCGCCGCTGTGCCTGTTGATCGGGCTCGGCTTCGCAGTCCTTGCCATAACGGAGTTCCCGACATGACCCAAGCCAACGGTCCCCTTCGCATCGGTATCGGCGGCCCCGTCGGCTCGGGCAAGACGACGCTCACCGAAAAACTCTGCAAGGCGCTGCGCGATGAATTCTCCATCGCCGTCGTCACCAACGACATCTACACCAGGGAAGACGCCATGATGCTGGCGCGGCTGCAGGCGCTGCCGGAGGACCGCATCGTCGGTGTGGAAACTGGCGGCTGCCCGCACACCGCCATCCGCGAGGATGCCTCGATCAATCTGCAGGCGATCGCCGAGCTCAACCGGAAGTTCCCCGATCTCGATATCATCTTCATCGAATCCGGCGGCGACAACCTTGCCGCCACCTTCTCGCCTGACCTTGCCGACCTGACGCTCTACGTCATCTCGGTCTGCCAGGGCGAAGAAATCCCACGGAAAGGCGGACCGGCGATCACCCGCTCGGACTTCCTGATCATCAACAAGAGCGACCTGGCGCCCTATGTGAACGTCAACCTCGACGTGATGGAGAGCGACGCCGGCCGCATGCGTGGCAAGCGCCCGTTCGGCTTCACCGACCTGTCGCGCGGCAAAGGGCTGCAGGAGGTTATCGACTTCATCGTCGAGCATGGCGGCTTGCGGGCCGGCATTGCCGCCAGCACGGCGGCCTGACCAGCAGCCGCCTCTTCTGCACCAACCGAAACCCGTTGCGGGCGGACGTGGGTCGCGGCATTCTTTGCAAAACCGGAGGATTTTCGATGAGCATCGCCCGCCTGCAGAAGGAAACGCTGACCAACCTGCCCTTCTACGAGGAGCGCGTCGATCTCGCCTGCGCCTTCCGCTGGACGGCACGGCTCAACATGCATGAGGCGGTGGCCAACCATTTCTCGCTAGCGGTCAACGAGGACGGCACGCAATTCCTGATGAACCCCAACCAGGTGCATTTCTCGCGCATCAAGGCGAGCGACCTGTTGATGATCGACGCCAACGATCCCGACACGCTTACGGGGCCGAACGCGCCCGACCCGACCGCCTGGGGACTGCACGGCGCCATCCATCGCAATGTCCGCCATGCGCGCTGTGTCATGCATGTCCATTCGATCCACGCCACGGTGCTGGCCTCGCTCGCCGATTCCCGCCTGCCGGCGATCGACCAGAATTCGGCGATGTTCTTCAACCGCCATGTCGTCGACGCCCATTATGGCGGGCTGGCCTTCGAGGAAGAGGGCGAACGTTGCTCGCAGCTTCTGACCGACCCCAAGGTCAAGGTGATGGTGATGGGCAATCACGGTGTGCTGGTCATCGGCGATACCGTCGCGGACGCCTTCAACCGCATGTTCTATTTCGAGCGCGCCGCCGAAACCTACATCAAGGCACTTTGGACCGGCCGGCCGCTGCGCACGCTGTCCGACGCGATCGCCGAGAAGACGGCCAGCGAAATGGACGACTATCCCGGCCAGGCCGAGCGCCATCTCAGCGAACTGAAGGCGATCCTCGACGAGCAGGAACCGGTCTACCGGAACTGAGCTTCTGAGAACTCAGAGCCCAAGCTCTCCGCGCAACTCCTCGGCGCTGTTGATGACGACGGCGCCGGGCGGTCCTTCCATCGGCTTTTCCGGCCAGAAGATCGTCTTCATGCCCGCCGCCAGTCCTGCCAGGGCGCCCGGCCAGCTGTCGTCGATCGCCACGGCGTGCGTGGGGTCGACATCGGCGAGATAGGCGGCGCGCAGGAAGGGTTCGGCGTGCGGCTTGCCTTCGCGCACGTCGTTGCGGCTGATCGTCTTCATGCCCGGATAGGTCAGCCCGACCATGCGCAGATTGGCATCGACGATCATCCGGTCCGAATTCGACACCACGGCTTGCGCCACGCCCTTTGCCCGCAACTCGTTGAAAACCTCGATCGCGCCGGGGCGCGGCTGCAAGCTTTCGACAAGCGGCAGATAGTGCTCGTATTTGTGGACGATCCATTCGTCGAAGGGCACGTCCAGGCCGAACTCGTCGCGCATCATCTCGTAGACCGGCCAGGCGGCAACGCCGAGCACCCGCTCATGCAAATTATCAGGCGGTATCAGACCGGCATTGCGCATCGCCGCCACGAGGGCTGCCTCATGCAGTGGTTCGCTGTCGACCAGCGTGCCGTCCATGTCCCAGAAAACCGCCTTCGGTGTCATGCAGCGCTCCTTTTTTCGATCCCTTAAAGGGTTTGCGCCGGGAGATAAACCTTCGAGGCGGCAGAACGCGGCGCCGGCCGGCAACCGACGCCGCGTTGCTTCTCCGACCAGACATTGGTGGATGCAAAATCCGGGTTGGACAGACGCAGGCATTTGCTCTTTCGATTGACAATTGCACAGCAGGCAGTTCCCTGCGAAACTAGGCATGGACCGCCTCGATGGCCGGCGGCCTCGGGGAGGCAGGACGTGAATACGCGGCAGGATGGCGGCAACAACAGGCTGGACGACGCGGCGCGCGCCGGGTGGCTTTACTATGTTGCCGGCAACACACAGGACCAGATCGCCGCGACGCTCGGCATATCGCGGCAGACCGCGCAGCGGCTGGTGTCGCTGGCGGTGTCGGAAGGGCTGATCAAGGTGCGCGTCGACCATCCGATCGCCAACTGCCTGGACCTCGCGGCCCGGCTCAAGTCGCGTTTCGCGCTCGACCTGGTCGAGGTGGTGCCGAGCGACCCGAATTCATCCTCCACCACCATCGGTATCGCCGAGGCGGCCGCCGCCGAGATCGAGCGCCGGCTGCGGTCACCGACGCCGATCGTCATGGGGATCGGCACCGGGCGCACGCTGAAGGCGGCAATCGAACAGCTGCCGCCGATGGAATGCCCGCAACACAAGGTGGTATCGTTGACCGGCAACATCTCGCCGGACGGCTCGGCCGCCTTCTACAACGTCATCTTCACCATGGCCGACAGGGTCAAGGCGCGCTCCTTTCCGATGCCGCTGCCGGTCATCGCCTCCTCGCCGCAGGAGCGCGAGATGCTGCTCAACCAGCCGATGATCCAGCCGACGCTGGCGCTGGCAGCCGAGGCCGACGTCACTTTCATCGGCATCGGCGACCTCGGCCCGAAGGCGCCGCTCTACGAGGACGGCTTCATTTCTGAAAGCGAGCTGAAAGCCCTGCAGAAGGCGGGAGGCATCGCCGAGATCGTCGGCTGGGTGTTCGATCGCGAAGGCCGCATGATCGAGGGCATCACCAATGACCGGGTGTCGTCGGCATCGCTGCCGTCGCGCGAGAAATCGCTGGTCATTGCGCTGGCCATGGGCGAGCGCAAGCTGCCGGGCATCCTGGCGGCCGTGAACCGCCGGCTGGTCAATGGGCTCATCACCGACGAGCGGACGGCAGCCGCGCTCTTGGCCAGCATCTGACTGGAACCCGCTGCGATCGATTTGCGATAAAGAGAGCAATGCTATCCGTGCCGTCCGAAAGGGTCGTTGCCATCGAGGAACCCGAGGTCGCGCTGCAGATGCGGCGACAGGTCCCTGATGTCGAGATGTGCCTTTTTTCTCACTGAAAACCAGCCGAATCCGTCCGCGAGCCACGAAATCCAGCGATGATCGGGTGCGGGAGTGCATTTTTGCTGTGCCATGGTCATGATCGTCAACCTTCGCTATCCTGGACCCGAATGACGGGTTGACGCTGAATGTCGGTCTTGCCGGCCGCCTTGGCCAATCGAACGTCGATAAGGACCCATAAGGAGGCTTTATGCCGGACCTCAGCTCGCGGCAGGTTTCGCAGCTCCCGCCTCTGCAGGCGATCCGGGTGTTCGAAGCGGTGGCGCGGCACCTTTCCTTCACCAAGGCGGCCGAGGAGCTCGCCATGACGCAAGCGGCGGTCAGCTATCAGATCAAGGTGCTGGAGGAACGGGTCGGCGCGCCGCTGTTCCTGCGGCGGCCGCGCCAGATCGCACTCACCGAGGCCGGACAGCGCCTCGCGCCGGCGGTCAGCGAGGCCTTCGCCATTCTTGGCCAGGCCTATGCCGCGGCGCGCGGCGGCGCGGATGGCGTGCTGTGCGTCACCACCGTGCTGACCTTCGCCTCGAACTGGCTGGCGCACCATCTGGGCTCGTTCCAGATCGCTCATCCTTCGCTCGCCGTGCGGCTCGAAACGTCGAGCCGGCTGACGGATTTCGCCCGCGAGGATGTCGACCTCGCCATCCGGTCCGGCGGCGGCAAATGGCCGGGGCTGGAAGCCTACAAGCTTCTCGATGCCGATTTCACGCCGATGCTGAGCCCGAAGCTCGCGGCAAGCATCGGCGGCGTCAGGGAACCGGCGGATCTGTTGCGGCTGCCGATCCTCGATCCCGGCGACGTCTGGTGGACGCAATGGTTCGAGGCCGCCGGCGTGCATTCGCACGATCTGGCCAAGCGGCCCGGCAGCAGCATGGGCGCACAGGCCTATGAGGCCAATGCGGCGATCGCCGGCCATGGCGTGGCGATCCTGACCAGGGCGCTGTTCAAGGCGGAACTCGCCGACGGCCGCCTGATCCAGCCCTTCGATCTCGTCGGCGACGATGGCCACGCCTACTGGCTGGTCTATCCGGAGGCACGGCGCAACGTGCCGAAGATCCGCGCCTTCCGCGACTGGCTGCTGGCCGAAATAGCCTGCTGACTGGCAAGGTGCATCGCTTCGAAGCGAAGTTCCGCGACGCGTCTTCATGCATGCCGTTCAAAATGCCGGTCGTTTTGGCCTCCGGATCCGATCGGGCTGCGCGACCTCTGAATTATGAGAGGCAGCAGGCACAGCCTGCCCGGCTATTTCCTCTACTCCATATCCAGCCAGCGTCGTCGAGTGCTGCGCTGCAGCATCGAATCTGGCTTGACATAATACAAGACTTAATGAGTAATTGCTCACAGCCAAGGCAAATGCTCATCTTGGTCCATGGGAGGAATTTGATGAAACTTCGTACGCTCATCCTGGGCTTGTGCTCGACCAGCGCGCTGGCGTTCGCTGCGCACGCCGAATCCATCACCATCGCCACCGTCAACAATGCCGATATGGTCCGCATGCAGACGCTGACCGACGACTTCACCAAGGCGAACCCCGACATCACGCTCAACTGGGTCACGCTCGAAGAGAACGTGCTGCGCGAGCGGGTCACCACCGACATCGCCACCAAGGGCGGCCAGTATGACGTGATGACCATCGGTACCTATGAGGTTCCGATCTGGGCCAAGCAGAGCTGGCTACTGCCGCTCGACAAGCTCGGCGACGATTATGACACCAAGGACATCCTCCCGGCCATCGCCGGCGGCCTTTCGGTCGACGGCAAGCTCTATGCCGCGCCCTTCTACGGCGAGAGCTCCTTCGTCATGTACCGCAAGGACCTGATGGACAAGGCCGGGCTGAAGATGCCTGACGCGCCGACCTGGGACTTCATCAAGCAGGCCGCCGACAAGATGACCGACCGCGCCAATGGCGTGAACGGCGTGTGCCTGCGCGGCAAGGCCGGCTGGGGCGAAAACATGGCCTTCCTGACCGCCATGTCGAACTCCTTCGGCGCCCGCTGGTTCGACGAGAACTGGAAGCCGCAATTCGACCAGCCGGAATGGAAGAACACGCTGCAGTTCTATGTCGACCTGATGAAGGCCGACGGCCCCGAGGGGGCGTCCTCCAACGGCTTCAACGAAAACCTGGCGCTGTTCCAGCAGGGCAAGTGCGGCATGTGGATCGATGCCACGGTCGCCGCATCCATGGTCTCCGACCCGAAGAGCTCCAAGGTGGCCGACAAGGTTGGCTACGCCCTGGCGCCCGACAATGGCCTCGGCAAGCGCGGCAACTGGCTGTGGGCATGGTCGCTTGCCATTCCGGCCGGTACGCAGAAGGGTGACGCAGCCCAGAAGTTCGTCGGCTGGGCGACCAGTAAGCATTACTCGGAGCTCGTCGCTTCCAAGCTGGGCTGGGCCAGCGCTCCTCCAGGAACGCGCACCTCGCTCTACGCCAATGCCGAGTACCAGAAGGCGGCTCCGTTCGCCAAGATGACGCTGGACTCCATCAACGCCGCCGACCCGACGCATCCGACGGTCAAGCCGGTGCCCTATGTCGGCGTGCAGTTCGTCGCCATCCCTGAATTCCAGGGCCTTGGCACCACTGTCGGCCAGCTGTTCTCGGCGGCTCTCGCCGGCCAGTCGAGCGTCGACGATGCCCTGAAGCAGGCCCAGGACGCCGCCACGGCGACAATGACCGAAGGCGGTTATATCAAGTAGGCTCCTCCCGGTGCCGAATGCCGGTCGCGCATCATGGCCGGCAATGGCCGCCCGAGTCCCAGTTCGGGCGGCCATCTTCAAAATCCTGGAATTTCTGGCGCAACTCTAAAATCCAGCTGACCTTTGGAGGGTGACCGTCATGGCTACTCAGCAGACCCGTTCGCTTGCCCGTTTCATGATGGCGCCATCTGTCGTCCTGCTCCTGGTCTGGATGGTTGTCCCACTGGCGCTCACGCTGTGGTTCTCCTTCCAGCAGTACAATCCGCTCAATCCGATCCGCGACGGGTTCGTCGGCGTCTCCAACTACGCGCTGTTCTATTCCAATCCAGCCTTCCTGCAGTCGATCCTCAACACGCTCGTCCTGGTGATCAGCGTGCTGCTGATCACGGTGATCGGCGGCATCCTTTTGGCGCTGCTGATCGACCAGCCGATGTGGGGGCAAGGGATTGTGCGCATTCTCGTCATCTCGCCGTTCTTCGTCATGCCGCCGGTGGCCGCATTGGTCTGGAAGAATATGATCATGCATCCGCAATACGGGGTGTTCGCCGATATAGCGCGATTCTTCGGGGCTCAGCCGATCGACTGGTTCGGGCAGCATCCGATGACGGCGATCATCATCATCGTCGCCTGGCAATGGCTGCCTTTCGCGACCCTGATCCTGCTGACCGCCCTGCAGTCGCTCGACGGTGAACAGAAGGAGGCCGCCGAGATGGACGGCGCCGGCTTCATCAGTCGCTTCATCTATCTGACGCTGCCGCACATGTCGCGCGCCATCACTGTCGTCATCCTGATCCAGACGATCTTCCTTTTGTCGGTCTATGCCGAGATCCTGGTCACCACCAATGGCGGCCCGGGATACGCCTCCACCAACCTGCCCTTCCTGGTCTACCAAAAGGCGTTGCTGGAATTCAAAATCGGCCAGGCATCCGCCGGCGGTGTGATCGCCGTCATTCTCGCCAACATCGTTGCCTTCTTCGCCATGCGCGCCGTCGGCAAGAACCTGGACAAGTAAGGGAGGATACGATGGCACGCTCAGTCACCACCCAGCACAAGACGATCGCGACCGTTGCGGCCTGGATTGTCGCCTTGCTGATCTTCTTCCCGATCCTCTATACGATCATCACCTCGTTCAAGTCGGAACAGGAGGCGATCCAGGGCTTCAACCTGATCCCGTCGGGAACATTCGAGAGCTATACCGAGGTCCAGGCGCAGAGCGGCTACTTCAAGTTCTTCTTCAACTCGGTGCTGCTCTCGGTCGGCTCGACCATCCTGGCCTTGCTGGTCGCCATTCCGGCTGCATGGTCGATGGCTTTCTCGCCGACCAAGCGTACCAAGGACATATTGATGTGGATGCTGTCCACCAAGATGATGCCGGCGGTCGCCGTGCTGTTCCCGATCTACCTGATCTTCCGCAATCTCGGACTGCTCGACAGCCGTATCGGCCTGATGGTCATGCTGATGCTGATCAACCTGCCGATCGTGGTGTGGATGCTCTACACCTACTTCCGCGAAATCCCCGGCGAGATCCTGGAAGCGGCACGCATGGACGGCGCATCGCTGTGGAACGAGATCGTCTATGTGCTGACCCCGATGGCGGTGCCCGGCATTGCCTCGACCATGCTGCTCAACATCATCCTGGCCTGGAACGAGGCGTTCTGGACAATCCGCCTGACCACCACGGATGCTGCTCCGCTGACCGCGTTCATCAGTTCCTTCTCCAGTCCGCAAGGCCTGTTCTGGGCCAAGCTTTCGGCGGCCTCGACACTGGCCATCGCGCCGATCCTGATCATGGGCTGGTTCAGCCAGAAGCAGCTGGTGCGCGGCCTGACATTTGGCGCCGTCAAATAATGGCGGTGCGGTTAAATAACCGAATTTGCCTGAAGCAACCGGCAGGAAAATAACCCCTCGGGGAGGAAACCATGGGAAACATCACGCTCAAGAACGTCTCCAAATCCTTCGGATCGACGTCCATCATCCCCGGCCTCGACCTGGTCATCGAGAATGGCGAGTTCGTCGTCTTCGTCGGTCCGTCCGGTTGCGGCAAGTCCACGCTGCTGCGGCTGATCGCCGGGCTGGAGGACACCAGCGGCGGCACCATCAACATCGATGGCCGTGATGTCACCGGCGAGGCGCCGGCCAAGCGCAAGCTCGCCATGGTGTTCCAGTCCTACGCGCTCTACCCGCATATGACGGTGGCCAAGAACATCGCCTTCCCGCTGAAGATGGCGGGCGAGGACCAGGCCACCATCGACAAGAAGGTGAAGGACGCGGCGCGCGTGCTCAACCTCACCAACTATCTCGAGCGCCGGCCGGGCCAGCTCTCGGGCGGCCAGCGCCAGCGCGTCGCCATCGGCCGCGCCATCGTGCGCCAGCCATCGGCCTTCCTGTTCGACGAACCGCTGTCCAACCTCGACGCCGCATTGCGCGGCACGATGCGGCTGGAGATCAGCGAACTGCATCATCAGCTCAAGACCACGATGATCTATGTCACCCACGACCAGGTCGAAGCCATGACCATGGCCGACAAGATCGTGGTGCTCAACGCCGGCAACATCGAGCAGGTCGGCTCGCCGATGGAGCTCTACAAGACGCCGCGCAACCTTTTCGTCGCCGGCTTCATCGGCTCGCCGAAGATGAACCTCATCGAAGGCGCACCGGCGGCCAAACATGGCGCCAAGACCGTCGGCATCCGTCCCGAGCACATGGAAATCTCGACCACGGCGGGCGAATGGAAGGCGACCGTCGGTGTCGCCGAGCATCTGGGATCGGACACGTTCCTGCATGTCCAGGCCGATGGCGTCGGGCCGCTGACGGTGCGCGCCGACGGCGAGCTGGCGGTTCATCACGGCGACACCATCTATCTCACGCCCGACAAGGCCAAGCTGCATCGCTTCGGCGCCGACGGAAAGGCAATGGTGCAGTGAGGTTGAACGGCAAATCGGCGCTGATCACGGGTTCGGCCCGTGGCATCGGCAGGGCTTTCGCCGAAGCCTATGCGCG
Organism: Mesorhizobium sp. LNHC232B00; assembly: GCF_000502435.1. NCBI lineage: Bacteria > Pseudomonadati > Pseudomonadota > Alphaproteobacteria > Hyphomicrobiales > Phyllobacteriaceae > Mesorhizobium > Mesorhizobium sp. LNHC232B00. The sequence goes on along the minus strand of NZ_AYWP01000007.1, from coordinate 240,208 downwards.
CGAAGGCGCTGTCGTGGCGATTGCCGACATCAACATGGAAGCTGCGCAGAAGACAGCCGCGGAGATCGGTGCCAAAGCCTACGCCGTGAAACTCGATGTCTCGGACCAGGCGTCCATCGACGCGGCGGTGAAGGCGGTCGAGACCAGGACCGGCGGCCTCGACATCCTGATCAACAACGCCGCCTTGTTCGACCTGGCGCCGATCGTCGAGATATCGCGGGCAAGCTACGAGAAACTGTTCTCCGTCAATGTCGCCGGCACGCTGTTCATGCTGCAGGCGGCGGCCCGCTCGATGATCGCGCGAGGCAAGGGCGGCAGGATCATCAACATGGCGAGCCAAGCCGGGCGGCGCGGCGAGGCCCTTGTCGGCGTCTATTGCGCCACCAAGGCCGCCGTCATCTCGCTGACGCAGTCGGCGGGGCTCGACCTGATCAAGCACCGCATCAACGTCAACGGCATCGCGCCCGGCGTCGTCGACAGCGATATGTGGGACCAGGTCGATGCGCTGTTCGCCAAATACGAGAACCGGCCCAAGGGCGAGAAGAAGAGACTGGTCGGCGAAGGCGTGCCTTACGGCCGCATGGGCAGACCGGAGGATCTCGCCGGCATGGCCGTGTTCCTGGCCAGCGACGACGCCGAATACATCGTCGCCCAGACCTACAATGTCGATGGCGGCCAGTGGATGAGTTGAGGGGGGACGGCCTCTTCTTCCCGTACCTCCGCGGGGAGAGGAGGCCGACAGTCCGGTGAGAGGCGAGCCTTTATCCGATGATGCGCCGCCCTCGCCTTTGCCCTTCCCGTAGAAGACGGGGAGAGGAGCGTAACGAAGGCCGGATCCCGGCCAAAGGGTAAAGCAGATGACCGTGAAACTCTCTTCCTCCAATCTCGCCAGGCTTCCGGCCAACGTCGCCGGACCGAGATACGACCGTTCGAAGCTCAAGGCCGGCATCGTGCATTTCGGCGTCGGCAATTTCCATCGCTCGCACCAGGCCGTCTATCTCGACGATTTGTTCAATGCGGGCCTCGGCCATGACTGGGCGCTGGTCGGCGCCGGCGTATTCGAAGGCGAGAAGATCGGACGCGGCAAGCTGGAAGAGCAGGACTGGCTGACCACGGTGGTCGAGCAGGATGAAGGTCACATGAGCGCCCGCGTCACCGGCGCCATGATCGACTTCCTGATGCCGGGCGATGCGGCTGGCATCATCGAGAGGCTGGCCGACCCGGCGATCAAGATCGTTTCGCTGACCATCACCGAAGGCGGCTATTTCATCGACCCGGCATCGGGCGTCTTCAACCCGGCCCACCCCGACATCGTCGCCGACGCGCAACCGGGCGCCACGCCGAAGACGGTGTTCGGCATCATCCTCGCCGGCCTGATGCGCCGCCGCGACGACGGCATCGTGCCGTTCACCGTGATGTCCTGCGACAACATCCCCCACAATGGCCACGTCACGTCGGATGGGGTCATTGGCCTGGCCCGCCTGATCGACGAGGATCTGGCGGCCTGGGTCAGCGAGCATGTCGCCTTCCCGAACGGCATGGTCGATCGCATCACGCCAGCCACCACCGATCGCGAGCGCGGCATCCTGGCCAAGGATTTTGGCGTCGAGGACGGCTGGCCGGTGTTCTGCGAGCCGTTCCGGCAGTGGGTGCTGGAAGACCATTTCACCGATGGTCGTCCGCCGCTGGAAAAGGTCGGCGTGCAGTTCGTCAGGGATGTCGCGCCCTACGAGCTGATGAAGATCCGCATCCTCAATGGTGGCCACGCCACCATCGCCTATCCGGCCGGACTGATGGACATCCATTTCGTCCATGAGGCGATGCAGGAGCCGCTGGTGCGCGGCTTTCTCGACAAGCTCGAGCACGACGAAATCATTCCGACCGTGCCGCCGGTGCCGGACACGGTGCTGGAGGACTACTACCAGCTCATCGAGAAGCGCTTCTCCAACCCGAAGATCGGCGACACGGTGCGCAGGCTCTGCCTCGATGGCTCCAACCGCCAGCCGAAATTCATCATACCGACCATCGCCGACCGGCTGAAGGCCGGAAAGGGCGTCACGGGTCTGGCGCTGGAATCGGCGCTTTGGTGCCGCTACTGCTTCGGCACGTCGGACAGCGGCGCCGTCATCGAGCCCAACGACCCGAGCTGGGACCGGATGCAGGCAACCGCCAAGGCGGCAAAGGACGCGCCCGCCGCCTGGCTTGCCATGGAGGATATCTATGGCGATGTCGGCCGCGCTACGGCGTTCGTCGAGGCCTTTGCCCATGCGCTCAACGTGCTATGGGCGAATGGCGCGCGCGCCACGCTGACACGCTACATCGCCGGCAAGCTCTGAGAGCCGTCGACGCCCATGACGCCTGAATTGGTCATCTTCGACTGCGATGGCGTGCTGGTCGACAGCGAGGCGCTCTCCGTTTCGGCGCTGCTCGGCATGATCGCACTGGCCGGCGGCAATGTCGGCGAGGACGCCGCCTACGAGCATTTTCTGGGCAAGAGCATGAAAAGCGTGCGCGAGATCCTCGGCCGCGACTTCGGTCTGGAGATCAGTGACCAGCATCTCACCGCCATGCGCGTCGACCTGATGCGAAAGTTTCGTGAAGAGCTGAAGCCGATCCCCGGCATCAGCGAGGTGCTGCCGAAGCTCGGCCTGCCGTTCTGCGTCGCCTCCTCCGGGACGCTGGAACGCATCCGCTACGCGCTTGACGTCACCGGCCTGCTCGGGCTGTTGGAGCCGCATCTGTTCAGCGCCGCCATGGTGGCCAAGGGAAAGCCGGCGCCCGACCTTTTCCTGCATGCCGCCGCCAGCATGCGGGCGCATCCGCGCAAATGCCTGGTCATCGAGGACAGTCCGGCAGGCATCGCGGCGGCGCGCGCGGCGGGCATGCGCGTGTTTGCCTTCACCGGCGGCTCGCATGCCGGCAACCCCGCACTGAAAGCGCGGCTTGCGTCGAGTGAACCGGACTTTATATTCGCTGACATGCTGCAATTGCCCGATTTGATTGCAGGCCTGGGAGCGAGAGTTAGAGCATCTTGACGAAACAGTTTGTTTGCGCGGTCGATGTCGGCACCGGGAGCGCCCGCGCGGGCATTCTCGACACCAGTGGCAGCTTACTCGGCCGCGCCGAGCGGGCGATCGCCATGCACCAGCCGAAGGCCGATCACGCCGAGCACGATTCGCGCGATATCTGGTCGGCCGTCTGCACCGCCGTGCGTGCGGCGCGCGAAAAGGCTGGCGTCGCCGCTGAGGATATTGCCGGCATCTCCTTTGACGCCACCTGTTCGCTGGTGGTGCGCGACCGGCAGGGCGGTCAGCTCAGCGTTTCGAGCACCGGCGACAAGCGTTGGGACACCATCGTCTGGCTCGACCACCGCGCCATCGCCGAAGCCGACGAATGCACGGCGAGCGGGCACGAGGTGCTCAACTATATCGGTGGCGTCATGTCGCCGGAAATGGCGACGCCGAAGCTTATGTGGCTGAAGCGCAACCTGCCGAAGACATGGAATGAAGCCGGCTATCTATTCGACCTCACTGACTTCCTGACCTGGCAAGCGACGGGATCGCTCGCCCGATCGCAATGCACGCTGACGGCCAAGTGGACCTATCTGGCGCACGAGGAAACAGCCTGGCAGCGCGATTTTTTCGCGCTCGTCGGCCTCGATGACCTGTTCGAGCACGGCAATCTGCCCGAGCGGGCGAGCCCCGTCGGCGGCTACATCGGCTCGCTGACGGCAAAAGCAGCAGACGAGCTCGGCCTCACCGAAAAATGCCGGGTCGGCGCCGGGGTCATCGATGCCTATGCCGGCGCGCTTGGCGTGCTCGGCGGCTTTGCCGGCGACGAGCAGAATATCGGCCGGCATCTGGCGCTGATCGCCGGCACATCCTCCTGCGTCATGGCGATGTCGCCCGACCCGCAGCCTTTCGCGGGCGTCTGGGGGCCTTACTACGGCGCGGCGCTGCCGAAGCTGTGGCTGTCGGAAGGCGGCCAGTCGGCCACCGGCGCCCTGCTCGACCACATCATCCGCTGGCATGGCGCCGGCGGCGAACCGGACGCAGCCATGCATGCCAGGATCGCCAAGCGTGTCGCCGAACTGCGCGCCGCCGAAGGTGACAATCTCGCCGCAAGGCTGCACGTGCTGCCGGACTTTCACGGCAACCGCTCGCCGCTCGCCGACCCGCATGCCGTGGGCGTGGTCAGCGGACTGACGCTGGATTCCTCCTTCGACAGCCTGTGCAAGCTATACTGGCGCACCGCCGTCGGTATCGCGCTCGGCGTGCGCCATGTGCTGGAGGCGCTGAACGAGAACGGCTATCTGATCGACACGCTGCATGTCACCGGCGGCCACACCAAGAACCCGCTCCTGATGGAGCTCTATGCCGACGCCACCGGCTGCACGGTGGTCGAGCCGCTGGCCGACGAGGCGGTGCTGCTCGGCACCGGCATGGTGGCGGCGACCGCGGCCGGGCTGTTCCCCGACCTCAACGCGGCCTGCCTCGCCATGCAGCAGGGCGGCAAGACGCGTGCGGCAAACCCGGCCGCCGGCGCCCGTTTCGATCGCGACTACCGGATCTTCCTGGAGATGCATCGGCAGCGGCAGGCGCNATGCTTTCGAGCTCGATGGCGGTCTCGGCGAAGGCCTGGCCTTCGGTAGATGCATCGGCAGCGGCAGGCGCTCGACGCGATCCGGTAGAACGCGCCTTACCGTGCCAGCAAGGACAGGCCGGATTTGGCATCGAACAGATGCATGTTCGATTCGTCGAACGTATAGCGGACATCGCTGCGGACAACGGGACAGGCGCGGCTTGATACCAGCGCGCTGATCTCCTTGCCGCCGAGAGCGAACGTCACCAGCGCATCATTGCCGTGGAATTCGATGAGATCGGCGGTTCCCGCCAGGATATTTTCGGAGCGGTCGGCTGCCGCGATCCTCAGATCGGGAGGCCGGATCCCAAGCACCGCCTGCTCGCCCTGCTGAAGCTTGAAGCGCGAGCCATCGACGGTGAAGACAGTTGCGCCATTGGTCAGCGTCCAGCCATTGTCTTTCCGGCCCACCGTCACCTCGATGAAATTCATGTTCGGCGTTCCGATGAAGCCGGCAACGAACAGATTGCCCGGCCGCTCGTAGATTTCCGCCGGCGAGCCGATCTGCTCGATCCTGCCGTCGCGCAGCAGCACGATGCGGTCGGCGAGCGTCATTGCCTCCAGCTGGTCGTGGGTGACGTAGACGGTGGTCGTGTTCAACGACTGGTGCAGCCGGGCGATCTCGACGCGCATGTGGTTGCGCAGCTTGGCATCGAGATTGGACAGCGGCTCGTCGAACAGGAAGACTTTCGGCGTCTTGATCATGGCACGGGCAATGGCGACGCGCTGCTGCTGGCCGCCGGACAGTTCGGCGGGTTTGCGGCCGAGATAGGGGTCCAGACCCAGCGTCCTCGAGACCGCCTCGACGCGCTGCTGTATCTCGGCCTTCGGCACCTTCTGCCGCTTCAGGCCGAAGGCGATGTTGTCGAAGATCGTCATGTGCGGGTAGAGCGCGTAGTTCTGGAACACCATGGCGATGCCGCGATCGCCGGGATCGAGGTCGTTGACCACCTTGCCGCCGATCGAGACCTCGCCGCCGCTGATNCCTCGATGGCGAGGTTCAGGTCGCGGATGACTGACGTGGCGCCGTAGGATTTGTCGACATGGGAACAGACGATCGCGGACATGCTCTGGTCAGGCCTTCTCGCTCGAAATCAGGATCTGCAGCTTGACGTCTTCCGGCTTGCCCGCCGCCGCCCGCTCGAACGCCGCGATGCTGTCGGAGAAATCATAGGTGCCGGTGATCAGCGGATTGAGGTCGACCTTGCCCGATGCGATGAGCTGCAAGGCGCGGTCGAAGATGTTGGCGTAGCGGAACACCGTCTCGATGCGTACTTCCTTCGATATGGCCGCCGGCACGTTGAGCAACACAGGCTCCACCGGCAGCCCGACCAGCACCACCGCGCCACCGGGGCGCACGACGTCGAACAAATTGGTGAACGCCTTTGGGCTGCCGCTGGCCTCGAAAACGATATCGGCCCCCCAATTGTCGGTCGCTACCGCCACCGCATCGGCCAGCGACTGTTCGCCGATATTGACCGGGACGATGCCGGGATAACGCGCCGCGATTTCGAGCTTGGGGGCGGAGAAGTCGGAAATCAGCACCTTCGAGCACCCGCCGGCGAGGGCCGCCAACGCGATCATGATGCCGATCGGGCCGCAGCCGACGACGACGGCGACGTCGCCCGGAACGATGCGTGCGCGGGCGGCCGCCTGCATGCCGATGGCGAAAGGTTCGACCATCGCGCCTTCGGCGAAGGAGACATTGTCCGGCAGCCTGTAGGTGAACGCGGCCGGATGGACGGCTTCAGGGGCGAGAATGCCATGCACCGGCGGCGTCGCCCAGAAGGTGACGTCCGGGTCGACATTGTAGATGCCGAGCTTTGTCGCGCGCGACGACAGGTTCGGCACGCCCGGCTCCATGCAGACGCGGTCGCCGACCTTCAGCGTCCTGACATTGGCGCCGATTTCGATGATCGTTCCGGACGCTTCGTGGCCGAGCACCATGGGGGCGCGCACGACATAGCTGCCGATGGCGCCGTGGGTGTAGTAGTGCACGTCGCTGCCGCAGACACCGACCGTGTGGATGGCGATCCTGACGTCGTCCGGCCCGACATCGAGCGGCAACGCGATCTCGCGCAAGGCCAGCTCACCCTTCTTCTCAAGCACCAGTGCCCGCATCGTATCGTCCTCGCTTCAAGTCTTTTTTTGCCGGAAAACGGAATTCAGGAAGCCGCTGAGCACGCCGAGAAACAAAAGCGGCGGCAGCGACAAAAGCACGACCGAGGCGTTGAGGATCCCCCACGGCACGTTCATGCCTTGCTGGGATAGTTCCGAAGCGACGATCGGCAAGGTCTTGGCGTTGGAACTGGACAGCATCAGCGCGATCAGGAACTCGTTCCAGACCAGCACGAAGCTGAAGGCGACCGCGCCCGCCAGGGAGCGGGCAGCCACGGGCAGCGCGATCCGCCAGAACACCGAATAGGCGCCGTAGCCATCGACGAAGGCAGCTTCCTCGACCTCCTTCGGCACGGCCTGGAAGGCGGGGATGGCCAGCCACATGATCACCGAGATGGTGAGCAGCGAATAGGTGACGATCAGCGCCGCCAGCGTGTCGTAGAGCCCGAGCTGAAGCCAGATCACCATCAGCGGGATAGCGACCGCCACCGGCGGCAGGAAGCGCAGCGACAGCACGAAGAACTGGATGTCGCCGGCCCAGCGGTTGGGGTAGCGCGCGACGGCGTAGGCGGCCGGCAGTCCGAGTACCACGCCGATCAGCACCGCAACCCCGCAGGCGATGACCGAGTTGTAGAGACCGGTCATGACGCTGTCGCGGCCGATGATGTAGCTGATGTTGGCAAGGGTCGGCGTGAACACCAGGCGCGGGACGCGGGTGATGATGTCGACATTGTTCTTCAGCGAATTGAGCGCTGTCCACAGCAGCGGAAACACGGCCATGAAGCCGGCAAATGCCAGCACGGCCTTGCCGATGAGCCTACCCGGCCTCATGCCTGCACCCGCTTCCACAGCATGGTGAAGGTGATGACGGTGGCGATCATCATCAGCACGGCCATCGCCGAGGCGTAGGACATCTTGCCGGATTCGATGAAGCCTTGCGAGAAGGCGTACATGTCGAGCGTTTCGGTGGCCACGCCCGGACCGCCGCGGGTCATGACATAGATCAGGTCGAAGGAGCGCAGCGATTCGATCATCTTGACGAACATCAGGCTGATCAGCGGCGCCTTGAGCATCGGCAAGGTCACATAGGCGTGGATCTGCCAGCGCCTGGCATGGTCGAGCCGCGCGGCCTCGATCGGCTGGGGCGGCAGCGTTTCCAGGAGCTTCAGGACGATGACGGCGAAGAACAGGCCCCATTGCCAGACATCCACCGACGCGACGGCGAACAACGCCGTCGCCGGCTTGGACAGTGGGTCGAAGATCAGCCCGCCGGTCAGCAGGCGATAAGGGTAGGTGGCGATGCCGTAGAGCGGGTGATAGGCGAACTTCCAGACGAAGGCCGCCGAAACGCGCGGCAGCAGCACCGGGATGATGAACAGCAGGCAGTAGACATTGCGCAGGCGTGGGCTGGCGACCTCGAACATCAGGACGCCCAGCCCGATCGCCACAACCATCGTCGCGACAACAGTGACGAACTCCCATTTCACCGACACCCAGACAGCGTTGAGAAAACGCCGGTCGGCGAACAGGTCGGCGAAATTCGAGAGCCAGACATAGGAATAGGCTGTCGAAGAGAGCTCGCGGTTCTGCAGGGCGATGACGATGGCATAGAGCGTCGGCACCATCGACAGGATCAAGAGAATGACGAGCGTCGGCACCACAAACGTGACCGGCAAGGAAGAGCGTCGTGGCATCTGTCTATCCCTGGCTGCGTCTCGAGCGATTGAGCATGGCTGGACCTTTTCGCGATGGCTGGCTCAAACGGCAATGACGGGAACCCGCGGCGCACAGGTCCCGACATCCGCTTGAATGCCGTGGACCGTGCGCCGCGGGGGGAGGATGGCTTATTTCTTCACCAGATCGTTGGCATAGGCCTCGAGCTCGTTGAGGCCGCCCTTGATGTCGGTGCGGGTGCCGGTGACCAGTTCCTCGAGGATGATGCCCCAGCGGTCGCCGAGATCCGGCCAGCGCGGATCCTGCCAGAAGTTGACCGCCGTGACCTTGCCGGTTTCGGCCAGCGCCTGTCCGAGATCGGCGCCGTAGATATCGGAGAATTCCTTGCTGGACAGGACGCTGGTGCGGTTCAGCTCACCGAACTGGTGGGCATCGAGCCGACGCTTCTCGTTTTCCTTCGAAGTCGCCCAGGCGATGAACAGGCCGGCGCATTTCTTCGAGGCATCGTCGGCATTGGCCTTCGCAGCGATGGCGAGGCCATGGCCATAGCCGCCGCCGGTGAGCGGCGATGGCGGCGGCAGGAAGCCGATCTTGCCGACCACTTGCGAGGTCTTCGGGTCGACCGCCATGCCGGACAGCGGCGTCGATTCGACGAGGATGGCGACCTGGCCCGACAGGAAGGCGCCAGTCGATTCATCCCAGCTGCCGGTCTGCGTGCCGGGCGCAGAATCCTTGAACAGCTTCAGGTAGGTCTCGGTTGCCTTGACGGCCGCATCCGAATTGAAAGCCGGCTTGTCGCCGTCGAACCACTGGCCGCCATAGGCCTTGAAGAACGGCATCCAGCGCCAGACATTGGCGCCCGAGCCGCGTGCGCCGCGCAGCGCGATGCCGTACATGCCCTTGTCCGGATTGGTCAGCTTCGGCACATCGGCGATCAGCTCGTCCAGCGTCTTCGGCGGCTGGATGCCGGCGGCTTCGAGGACGTCCTTGCGGTACACCATCAGGTCGCCGCCACCGGTCAGCGGCGCAAACCAGACCTTGCCGTCATAGGTCGCGACCTTCTGGCGGCCAGGATCGAAATCGGCGTAGTCATAGTCAGCCGGATAGTAGTCGGTCAGCGGCACGATCCATTTCGAGGAGGCAAACAGGGCAACGTTGGCTTCGTCGACATAATAGACATTGTAGTTGCCGACAGTGGACGCATCGGCGCGCGATTTCGCCCGGCGGTCGTTCTCGTTCAGATAGTCGATCTGGAAACCGGCGCCGGCAAGCTTCTCGAACTCGGCCTTGGAGTCCTCCAGAAGGGTCAGGCCATCGCGTGGCTGGGCCAGCACCTTGACCGGCACCGAGCAGACAGGTGCCTGCGCGAGCGCGAGGGTGGAAACGGTAGCGGAAAGCAAAAAAGCTGCGCCAAGGCTGGCAGCGAGCCGAACTGGTTTCATGGTCTTTCTCCTCCAGGTACACTTCGCAGGAAGCGCAAAGTCCTCGGTTCAGCGATCCTCACCATCGCCCGAGCGACATGCCACCCATCGCCAAAATGCGGAGTTGCGGCGGCTCGTGCTAGAAGCTCCGTTGCAGCAGACCTGTACTTTTATGCATTGTGCAGCGCAAAAAAGGGCGCCCATCCAGGGCACCATTCACGTGAGTACCGATTGCACCTGAAATGGCGGTTTATGCGCGCATCGTCAGCCGCTGCCGCGACAGCTTGCGATAGGACGACGGCGTCATCTTGTGCTTGCGCATGAACGCACGGTTGAAGTTCGAGATGTTCATGTAGCCGACCTGGAAACAGATGTCGGTGATCGGAATATCGGTGTCGGCCAACAGCTTGCAGGCCTGCCAGAGCCGGAGCTTGGCGAGGTGGTCGCTGAAGGAGTTGCCGGTGTTCTTCTGGAAGAAGCGCGAGAATGTGCTCTCGGTCATCCCCGCGAGTTCCGCCACTTCCGGCAGCTTCAGGTCCTCGGCGAAATGCTGGAAGAGATAGGTCAGTGCACGCTGGATGATGTCCAACGAGGCGGCATCCAGGACCGGCGAGAAATCCGGCGGCGACAGCAGTTCGTATTCGTCGGTCCTGGCGAGGAGATCGACCAGTTCGAGGAACAGGCAGAGGCGGGCGAGCCCATGCACGGTTCCCATCCGCTCCATAAGCGCGGCGCCTTCCAACGCGGTGCGGCCGTGAAAGACCATGCCGCGCGCCGACCGCTCCAGGAATGGTTCCAGTTCGCGCAATTCAGGCAACAGGCCGGCCGAGCCGCGCAGCCTCTGCGCATCGAACTGCAGGACGATGTCGCGGCCCTCGATCAGTTCGCCCGGCTGCACCGCCGTCACCCAATCGTGCGGCAGCCCGCCGCCGACGATGGTCAGGTAACCCGGCCCGAACTCGCCGATATGATCGCCGACCAGGACCACGCCGGAGGATTTCCGCAACAGATGGATTTCGTATTCCGGATGGAAGTTCCAGACATTGCGCTCCCACGGATAGTCGTCCAGCCGCCACAGGAAACTGTCGCTCGCCTCGGTGACGATATGTTCGAAGGCCGGCGCCGTGCGCAGCGTCGCAACCGGGTTTTTTCGCTGTCTGAACGCCATCCATTCCTCCCGGCGGGTTCGCCGGCTGCCTATCTCCGAGGCAATCCGTAACAGCCCGTGGCCGGCAAGGGAACGAGGCAACGCTTCCCTGGAACGGTGCTGGCTCAATCTGTTCCCGCCCCTCCTCCCTTGCCTTCATGTCGCGTTTCGTCCAAAAGCTGGCGCAAACGCCGCGAAACCGAAGGTTTTGCCGTTTGATATGCGGCTTCCGGCTTTAATGCCGACGTGCCGTATCTGGAAAGAGCGGAACAATGTCTGCGATCGAAGCCGGCGCTCGCGCGCCGGAAAACCTTTGGCGTCAGGAAATCAGGGCGACGCTGGCGCTCGCCTGGCCGATGGTGCTGACCAATCTCGGCCAGACCGCGATGACGGCGACCGACGTCATGATGATGGGGCGTCTGGGGCCGGACACGCTGGCCAGCGGCGCGCTTGGCGCCAACCTCTATTTCATGCCGCTGATCTTCGGCCTTGGCCTGATGCTGGCGACCTCGCCGATGATCGCGACCGAACTTGGCCGTCGCCGCCATTCGGTGCGCGACCTGCGCCGCACCGTGCGCCAGGGCCTGTGGCTGGCGATCCTGATCTCGATCCCGATCTGGCTCGTGCTTTGGCATGGCGAGGCCCTCCTTTTGGCCATGGGCCAGGAACCGGCGCTGGCGCATCAGGCTGGCATTTACCTGCGCTGGCTCGAATGGGCGGTGCTGCCCTTCTATGGCTATATCGTGCTGCGCTCCTTCATCTCGGCGCTGGAGCGGCCGGGCTGGGCGCTGGTCATCGTCTTCGTCGCCGTCGCCTGCAACGCCTTCTTCAACTGGGTGTTCATGTTCGGCAATCTCGGCGTGCCGTCGATGGGAATCGCCGGCTCGGGCCTTGCCACCTCGCTGTCCTCGACGCTGATGTTCACCGGCATGGCTGTGGTGGTGATGCAGGAGAAGAAGTTCCGGCGCTACCGCCTGTTCGGCCGCTTCTGGCGGCCCGACTGGCCGCGCTTCAAGGGCCTGCTGCGGCTCGGCCTGCCGATCGCCGGCATCCTTGCCTTCGAGGTGACGATCTTCAATGCGGCGGCGCTGCTGATGGGCCTGATCGACGCGGATTCGCTTGCCGCGCACGCCATCGCCATCCAGATCGCCTCGATCTCCTTCATGGTGCCGCTTGGCCTCAACCAGGCGGTGACGGTGCGCGTTGGTCTTGCCCATGGCGCCGGCAATCCGGAAGGCGTGTCGCGCGCCGGTTGGACCGCCTTCGTCATCGGCGTCTCGTTCATGGCGCTGATGGGCTTGGTAATGGTCCTGTGGCCGCACCTTTTGATCAGCGCCTTCATCGATCTCGCCAACCCGGCCAATGCCAGGGTGATCGCGCTTGCCGTGTCGTTCCTGGTGTTTGCTGCCCTGTTCCAAGTGTTTGACGGCGCGCAAGCGGTGGCCGCCGGCATGCTGCGCGGCCTGCACGACACCAAGGTGCCGATGATCTATGCAGCGATCGGCTATTGGGGCGTCGGCCTGCCGCTCGGCGTGCTGCTCGCCTTCCATTTCGGCTTCGACGGGGTCGGCATCTGGATCGGGCTGTCGTCGGGACTGGCCGTGGTGGCGGCCCTGCTTCTGGGGCGCTGGCTGCGGCGGGATCAGATCGCACCGCCGCTGGCGTTCGGGCATTGAAACAGACCATCGCCGGTTGCCCGCCACCACCTTTCAGCCGGGATTCATCCCGTTGACGTAAGAACTACGCCGCCTGGACGATCTCGACCAATTCAACGTCGAACACCAGGTCCTTTCCGGCCAACGGATGATTGCCATCGAGCTTGACGCTGGCGTCGTTCACCCCGACGACCGTCACCGGCATGGGGCGCCCCTCGCTGGTTCTGACCTGCAATCGAGTACCGATATCGACGTTGATGTTATCCGGCACGCGGGCGCGGTCGATGGTCATGACCGCTTCGGGGCGGTGGGGGCCATAGGCGGCTTCGGCGGGAACGGTGACGGTGCTTTTCGCGCCGACCTCCATGCCCTCGACATGGGTTTCAAGACCGGCGATCACCTGCCCTTCACCCAGGGTGAATTGCAACGGTTCGCCGCCGGAAGCGTCGAATTGAGTGCCGTCGGCCAGACGTCCAGTATAATTGATGCGCACGGTGTCGCCATTCTTGGCCTGTGTCATGGCAGTCATCCTTTTTGGGAGCTTTTGAAGGGACCGGCCAGAGGTCGCGGTCCCGTTTTCGATCATCCACGCACTGAGGTGCACGGCGCGAAACTCTAAAACTAGGTGCCCGGCCGCAGATGTAAAGCGCTGGAGCTGCCAACCGGCTTCCCCGTGTGCCGCCTTCACCACCGAAAATCGCTCGATGTAGTCGCCGTAGTCGCCGTCGATGCCGGGTCAATACAACGTCCTCGCGGCTCAGTGCGCCGACGCGCGCTTCTCCAGGCGGCGGGCATACTGCGTCAGTGGAAAGCACATGACGAAGAAGATCAGCGCAACCAGGCCGTAGACCTTGAACGGTTCGAAGATCGCGTAGGCGGTCATGCCCCCCTCAGTCGGCCCAGTCCAGATTTCCGCAAACCCCTCGACGGCGCAGGGGAATCGACGGTCGGCTGCGACCGCCTCTACTCATTCACACTTTGTATGGATCGCCATCGCGTGAGGGCTGAAGCCTTTTCGGTCGGCGCCGGTGATCAATGCAATCTGAGCTATCTGCTGCGGCTCTCCAGCAACCTTTCGATCTGTCGGGAGGACACCGGTTTGCTGAAGTGATAACCCTGCATCTCATCGCAATTGTTTTTGCGGAGAAACGCCACCTGCTCGTCAGTCTCGACTCCTTCCGCAATGACTTTCATATTCAGTTTTTGACCGAGCGATATGACGGCACTCGCAACCGCCTGATCGTCTTCGTTCGTAGCGACGTCGTCGATGAAGGACTTGTCGATTTTTAGCCGTGCGATTGGAAATGTCTTGAGAGCAGTCAAGCTTGAATACCCTGTGCCGAAGTCGTCGATCGAAATCTGAACCCCTAAGCTTTGGAGTTTGTTCATCGTTGTGACTGCCAGACCGACATCCTGCATGATCAGGCTCTCTGTGAGCTCAAGTTCGAGATAGCAGCCCTCCAGGTCGCTCTCACTGAGCGCGTGAACGACACGTTCAACCAGGTTTTTTTCACTGAACTGGCGAGCCGAGACATTCACGGAAACGGTGATCGGCTCCAATCCGATATCTTGCCATGCCTTGTTCTGTCGACAAGCCTCGTGCAGGACCCAATCGCCTATGGGCACGATCAGGCCTGTCTCCTCGGCCGTGGGGATGAAGCCAACTGGAGCCATCGTCCCGTGTGTTGGATGGGTCCAGCGTATCAGCGCTTCTACGGCCATGATCTGCCCGGATCGGAGATCTATCTGCGGCTGATATAAGAGTTCGAACTCTGATCGTTCCAGCGCATTTCGAAGCTCTTCCTGCAATAAGAAGCGTTCATGGGCTCTGGTGTTGAACTCAGGAGCATAGAACTGGAAGTTGTCGCGCCCGACCTCTTTCGCCCGATACATTGCAGCATCGGCATTGGCCACGAGGCTTTCCGGGGCTTTTCCATCTTTTGGGTAATTTGCGATACCGAAGCTTGCTGTCGCCCTTACGCAATGGTCGCCCAATTGAAGCGGCTCCGCTATTGCTGTGCGGAGTTTCTGCAGCGTTTCTGCGATGAGGTCGACGTTCTTCGGTTGATCCGAAAGCACAAGGACGAACTCGTCACCGCCAAGTCGAACAATAGTATCGGTCGAACTGATGCACCCCACCATCCGTTCGGCGGCCGTTTTGAGCAGCCTGTCGCCTGCGTTGTGGCCGAGTGTGTCATTGATGAGCTTAAAATTGTCCAGATCGATGAAGACGACCGAAACCCAGAGATCATATTTTTCGGCGTGTAAAATCGCTTGCGAAAGTCGGTCCTGAAGCAGGGCTCGATTGGGTAGTCCGGTAAGCACATCATGGTTAGCCATGAAGTGGATCTGGTCTTCCGCCTTCTTGCGCTCAATGGCGATGCCGGCGATGCGAGTGGTAAAGTTGATCAGACGGGTCTCGGCCTCCGCGGGCTCACGAACCGTCATAGAGTACATTGCAAAGACACCCAGAACAGCGCCTTGGTGGGAAACTATCGGGGTGGACCAGCA
Organism: Mesorhizobium sp. LNHC232B00; assembly: GCF_000502435.1. NCBI lineage: Bacteria > Pseudomonadati > Pseudomonadota > Alphaproteobacteria > Hyphomicrobiales > Phyllobacteriaceae > Mesorhizobium > Mesorhizobium sp. LNHC232B00. The sequence goes on along the minus strand of NZ_AYWP01000007.1, from coordinate 225,041 downwards.
AGAGCGGTAACCGTACCTCTCCGCCAGGTCGCGATAATCCTCCCAGAGAGGATCTCGCATGATGTCCGCAACTACAACCGGTTCGCGTCGAAACACAGCGGTCCCGCAAGATCCGACCTTGGGTCCGATGGCGACTCCATCGATGGCATTTATGTACCCTTCCGCCAAGCTCGGCGCCGCGCCGTGCCGCAGATGCCTGCCCTCCTTGTCGAGGAGCAACACCGAACCCAGAATCCCCGTGAGTTGCGATTCCATGAGATGCATCAGGCGCTCCAGCACGTCGTCCAGCGGCGCGCCGGTCGCAATCATCTCAAGGATTTGCGCCTGCCCGGTGCGGAGCATGTCTTCCCGCTTGCGGCCTGTTATGTCGTGAGCAATGCCGACCAAGCCAAAGACGTCATTTCGGTCGTTACGCAACGGTACCTTGGTTGAGGAAAGCCATTTGCCCGCCCCTGAACGATCGACAACGAATTCTTCCTCATCGATCATCGGCTGCCCTGTCTGCAGAACACTCAATTCGTCAGCTCGAAATTTGCTCGCAAGTTCGGGGGCGTGAAGATCGAAGTCTGTCAATCCAATCATGTCGCGGGTCGTTTCGCGTCCGCTGTCAGCTGCGAGCGACCTATTGGCCACAATGAAGCGGCTTTCCGAATCTTTGACCCAAAGATAATCGGGTACCCAGTCGATCAAGGTCTGTAGCGATATCCGCTCGTCGACTATCTGGCGTGTAGCGATTAGCTCGGTGACATCCTCGTGGGTCGAAACCCAACCTCCGTCCGGCATAGGGTGATGATAGACTTGCACCGTTCGTCCGTCGGCAAGATCGGCAGCCCACGTTCGCGATATCGCAGCTGAATTAACTGACCTGGCCAAAGCAAGATATTCGTCGACCGACATTGCGGATGTCCCTGCGGCGACGCGGTGCACCACGATCTCCCGCAGTGTAATGCCCGGGACAAGACGCTCGGGCGGCACCCGGTAAATTTCAGAATACCGAGGATTTGATAATATTAACCGCTCCTCGGGATCGAATAAACAGATACCTTGGGAGATGTTATCAATGACAGTCGCTAGCCGAAGGGCCTGAGCTTCGAGATTTTGAAGTTTAGCTTCCAAATCGGACTGGCGGCCTCCGTAGGAAGTCCTGACCAGTTTGGCCAATGCGGCAAGCCCTACCGACTCCGAATCTTCTACCGCCTTCTTCGCTGATTTTGATGCCAAGCTGGGCTCCTCCGGTTAGCTACTCCTCCGAAAGCAACAAACCCAGATTGAGCCTAGCCCGTAAACGTTATTGAAAACTGACTGACCGCAGGTGAATTGGACAGGATTTTGCCAACGCGTTGCGATCGGTCTCATGGTGAGAAGCCGTGATTGCCTTCTGCCGCCGGAGACTCGAATCGGCTTGTGGCGACACCACGATCCCAAGGCGGCCGCCTGCGACGTCAGCTTTCGGGAATGGTGAAGCTGATCTATACGGCCGACATGAAGCGCAACAGTCATCTGCGCCCTCATGCTCTCAGCTCAGCGAGCTTGCACCCGCTTCTCCAGCCGCCGCGCGTACTGCGTCAGTGGAAAGCACATGACGAAGAAGATCAGCGCGACCAGGCCGTAGACCTTGAACGGTTCGAAGGTCGCGTTGTTGATGGCGTTGGATGTCCTGACCAGTTCCTCGAAGCCGATGATCGAGGTCAGCGCCGTCGATTTGATCAGCTGCACCAGGAAGCCGACCGTCGGCGCGCGGGTGATCGAGAACGCCTGCGGCAGGATGATCAGCCTGAGCTCCTGCAGATAGTGCAGGCCGAGGCTGGCGCCGGCGTCCCACTGACCCAATGGCAGCGCGTCGACACCGGAGCGCCATATCTCGGCGAGATAGGCGCTGGCGAAGAAGGTCAGGCCGAGCACGGCCGCCGTCCATGGCTCGATACGCAGGCCGAGCATCGGCAGGCCGAAGAACATCAGGAAGAGCTGCATCAGCAGCGGCGTTCCCTGGAAGAGTGCGATGTAGCCCGAGGCGATGCGCCGGCTCCACGTGTTCTTGGAGATCCTGAAGAACAGCACAATCATGCCGACAATCGCGCCGCCGATGAAGGCGGCCAGCGACAACAACACCGTCCACCGGGCGGCCAGGAGAAGGTTGCGAATGATGTCCCAAAGCGTGAACTCGATCATGACACGCCAGCCCCCAGAACCTGGCGCCCGCCTGTGACCAGGAGCCGCCGCAAGGCCATCGACAGGAGGAGATAGACCAGCGTCACGACGAAATAGGTCTCGAACGACCGGAAGGTGCGCGCCTGCAGCATGTCGGCCTCATAGGTCAGCTCGCGCACCGCAATCTGCGACACCACGGCCGACTCCAGCATCATGATGACGATCTGACTGGTGAGTGCCGGATAGATGATCTTGAGCGCCTGCGGCAGCACGATCTTGATGAACACCTGGCGGGGCCGCAGCCCGAGCGCAAGGGCTGCTTCCGTCTGCCCGCCCGGCACCGCGTCGAGCCCGGCGCCGACGATCTCGATGGTGTAAGCCGCCATATTGAGCGTCATCGCCAGCATGGCGGCCAGGATCGGATCGAGCCTGATGCCGAGGCTCGGCAGGCCAAAGAAGATGAAGAACAGCTGCACCAGGAACGGTGTGTTGCGCATCACCTCGACATAGCAGGCGATCGCCCGTTTGAGCGGCACGGGACCGTTCCGCCGTCCCGCGGCGCCAAGGATGCTGAGCAGCGTTCCGGCCAGCGTTGTGACGGCGATCAATAGGATCGTCGTGGCGGCGCCGTGGGCAATGTCGCCCACAGCACCTGGGAGCCAGCCGAAGGCCACGGAAACTCAATCCTTGAGGTTGTCGGGGTTGAGCGGGGTCTTCAGCCAGGCTTTCGAGCTTTCGTCCAGTTTGCCGTCGGCCAGCATCTTGGCGATGGCATCGTTGACCGCCTTCTTGAGGGCGTCCTCATTCTTGTTGAGGCCGATATGCGAGGGCGAGGTGAGAAGCTGGAATTTCTGCTCCGGTTTCAGCGCGTCCTGCTTGGCCAGCACCTGCGCGCCGACATCGTTGCCGACGACCATCAGCTGGGTCTGGCCGGAGATGAAGGCCTGGATCACCGAATTGTAATTGTCGAAACGCTTGATGTCGGCCGAGGCTGGTGCGGCCTCGGTCAGCGAGGTGTCTTCGAGCGTGCCGCGATTGACGGCGATCGACTTGTCGGCAAGATCTTCCTTGCCTTTGACCGCCATCGCGGCCGGCCCGATCACCGCAATGTAATAGGGGGCGTAGGCGGCGGCGAAGTCGATGACCTGCTCGCGCTCCTTCGAATAGCCGACGCTCATCAGGATGTCGACGCGATGGTCGTTCAGATAGGGGATGCGGTTCTGGCCGGTGACGGCGACCGGATTGAGCTTCACCTTGAGCGTATCTGCGATGTACTGCGCGACGTCCATGTCGTAGCCCTTGAGGCTCATGTCGGCACTGGCCGAGGAGAAGGGCGGGAAGTCGGCGAAGACGCCGACATTGATGCTGCCGGCCTTGGTGATATCAGCCAGCGCGTCGGCGTTGGCCGCCTGCGTGGCGAAGCCCATACCGGCGGCGCCGAGCACCAGGACGGCGGCGATGGATGATTTGAGTGTCGTGCGGATTGTCATTGTCATTCCCCTGTCTGGAAGCTTTTGATTGTTGGGTCGGCCGCCGGCTCCAGCGCGGCGGCCGCCTTTGCGTTGTCGAACGTCAGGCGCCCTTGCCAGTAATTGCCGGGCTGAACACCATCAGGCTCAATATCTCGAACAGCACCTGGGCGGCGGCATGGGCGGTGTTGGTGGTGGCGTCATATTGCGGCGCCACCTCGACGACGTCGCCGCCGACAATGTTGAGGCCTTTGAGGCCGCGCAGCAGTTCCAGCACTTCGCGCGTGGTCAGGCCGCCGACTTCAGGCGTGCCGGTGCCCGGCGCGAAGGCCGGATCGACGCTGTCGATGTCGAAGGACACATAGGTTGGACCGTCGCCGACGATCTTGCGCGCTTTCTCGATGATGGCCGGGATGCCGAGCCCGGTCACCTCCTCGGCATGAACGACCGTCATGCCGGACTCGTAGGTGAACTCCCACAGATACTCGGCCGAGCCGCGGATGCCGATCTGGATGGTGCGGGTCGGGTCGAGCACGCCGTCGAGCACCGCGTTGCGGAACGGCCCGCCGTGGTGGAACTTGGTCATGTCGAACAGGCCGCTGGTGTCGCAATGGGCATCGATGTGGATGAGGCCCACCGGCTCTTTCTTGCCGACGGCCTTCAGGATCGGATGGCTGATCGAATGGTCGCCGCCGACCGACAAGGGAATGACGCCGGCATCGACGATCTGGTTGGTACGGCGTTCGATGTCCTCATGGCTGGTCTCGAGCCGATAACGGCTGCGAAAGGGCGTATCGCCGATGTCGGCGACCCTGAGTTCATGCGTCGGCGCGCATTCCAGCACGTGATTGTAGGGGCCGATGCGTTCGATGGCGCGCAGCGCCCTCGGCCCGAAGCGCGAGCCTGGCCGGTTGGTGACGCCGAGGTCCATCGGCACGCCGATCATCGCCACCTGCAAATCGCCGAAATCCGGATTTTCCGCCGCTATCTCGCGGTAGGGCGCGGCAAGGAAGGTCGGGATGCCGGCATAGGGCGCAAGCCGCGTGCCGCTCTTGGAAAAGATCTTGTCGGCGACCTTGCGGAACTTCGGGTCGAACATCTCGCCGCCATGGCTCTCGCCATATTTACGACGCAACGCGTCGAGCTTGCCGCGATCGTAACCCATATCCGCTCCTCCTGGGCTGATGCAGTGCGGCCCGTGGACGATCCGATGCGAACTGGCCGTCATCCGGCCGGGTCGGCTGTCCCGCTGGCTGCCTGCAGATTTGACGTCTTGGTGCTATTCCGTGCCAAAGTGTCCGGCAGCCGACTTGAAAAAGCAATTGATATTGTTAGGGTCTTCTCTGTGAGAAAAACTCACAAACAACGAGTCCATGATGGCCAAGCGCCTGCCACCCCTGAACCCGCTGCGCGCCTTCGAGGCAACGGCGCGCCATGGCTCGCTGACCAAGGCGGCGAGTGAGCTCAACGTCACGCATGGCGCCGTCAGCCACCAGATCAAGGCGCTGGAGCAGTCGCTCGGTGTCAAGTTGTTCGAGCGGGTCGGCCAGCGGGTCAAGCTGACGCCGCATGGCGCCGAACTCCTGCCGGCGGTATCGACCGCCTTCGACGGCATCGCCGCCGCCACGCAGCGGCTGACGCGGCCGGCAAGCAGCGGCGCGCTGTCGGTATCCTGCGTGCCGGCGCTGCTGCTTTTGTGGATGACGCCGAGGCTGGGCAGCTTCACCGCGCAATATCCCGACATCCAGCTGACGCTCATCCCCTCCAACGATGCCAGGGATATCCGGGCGCCGCATATCGATGTCTGCGTGCACTATGGCAACGGAACCTGGACCGATTGCTGGATGCGCAAATGGTCGGGCCTCGAACTGTTCCCGGTGGTCAGCCCGACCTTGATCAACAACCGTCCGATCCGCAGCGTCAGGGACCTTGCCGACCATGTCTTCCTGCATGGCGACGACGGCCGCGAGTGGCACACCTGGCTGGCCGCCGCCGACGCATTGGACCTCGAACGTGGCCGCCGCCATCACCTCGGCGATGCCCGCATGGCGACCGAGGCCGCGGTGCACGGCCATGGCGTGGCGCTGGGCGACTCCGTCACGGCAAGCGCGCTGCTGGCCAGGGGCATGCTGGTCGCGCCGTTCAGCCTGTCCGTACCGGCGGTCGATGAGTTCTACGTCGTCTGCCGCAATGAAATGCGGGCGACGCCGATCGTGCAGGTGTTCATCGACTGGCTGTTCGCCGAAAAGGCCGGGGATGACGGCCGCGCCGGCGCTCCGGTCGCCGGCCGTATCATCAGCCGCCGCAAGCGTCCGGCGCTCAAGGTCATCGGCGCGAAAACTGCGGGTTGAGCCGGCCGCGGATAGCCCCACGCAGGCCGTTCTTTTTGTCGGGCCAGCCTGAAAGCGGGCAGCGTTTTGGCCAATTCGATGCTATGAGGCCTGTCGCGATTGTGGATGGCAGGCAGCGAAGGCGGCAGCGAGCATGGCAAAAACCGATATAGCGCGGCGCGTCTACAACCACACCTGGAAGCTCGATCCGATCGTGCGCAGCCTGCTCGACACGGATTTCTACAAGCTTTTGATGCTGCAGATGATCTGGGGCATGTATCCCAAGGTCGACACTACCTTCTCGTTGATCAACCGCACGACCTCGGTAAAGCTTGCCGACGAGATCGACGAAGGCGAGCTGCGCGAACAGCTCGACCATGCCCGTACCTTGCGCTTCTCCAAGAAGGAGATGATCTGGCTCGGCGGCAACACTTTCTACGGCCGCAAGCAGATCTTCGAGCCGGAGTTCCTTGCCTGGCTGGAAGGCTTCCGGCTGCCCGACTACGAGCTGTCGAAGCGTGATGGCCAGTATGAGCTGACCTTCAGCGGGCCATGGATGTACACCACGCTGTGGGAGATCCCGGCGCTCGCCATCATCAACGAGCTTCGGTCTCGCGCCGCCATGCGGGCCTTCGGACCCTTCGCGCTCGATGTGCTCTATGCCCGCGCCAAGGCCAAGATGTGGGCCAAGACCGAGCGGCTGAAGGCGCTGCCCGGCATCCGCATTTCCGACTTCGGCACGCGCCGGCGGCATTCCTTCCTGTGGCAGCGCTGGTGCGTCGAAGCGTTGAAGGAAGGCATCGGCGAAGCCTTCACCGGCACCTCCAACGTGCTGCTCGCCATGGACAACGACCTCGAGGCGCTCGGCACCAACGCGCATGAGCTGCCGATGGTGTTCGCGGCGCTGGCCAAATCGGAGAAGGAGCTGAAGCAGTCGCCCTACAAGGTGCTGCAGGACTGGCAGCGCTACTATGGCGGCAATTTGCTGATCGTGCTGCCCGATGCCTTCGGCACCGCCTCGTTCCTGCGCGACGCGCCGGACTGGGTCGCCGACTGGACCGGCTTCCGCCCCGACAGCGCGCCGCCGATCGAGGGCGGCGAGAAGATCCTGTCCTGGTGGCGCGAGAAGGGCAAGGATCCCAAGCAGAAGCTTTTGATCTTCTCCGACGGGCTCGAGGTCGAGACCATCGAGGAGACCTACCGCCACTTCAAAGGCAAGGTGCGCATGTCCTTCGGCTGGGGCACCAATCTGACCAATGATTTCGAGGACTGCGCACCGATCGAAACCAACAGGCTGGACGCCATATCGCTGGTCTGCAAGGTCACCGAGGCCAATGGCAGGCCCGCGGTGAAGCTTTCCGACAACCCGGCCAAGGCGACCGGGAACCCTAGGGAGATCGAGCGGTATCTCAGGATTTTTGGCGAGAAGGATCGCGTGGAGCAGTTGGTCAAGGTGTGAGGGGTGGCTACGCCAGCCAAGATCGCAATCTTGGATATGCCGGGTTCCTTCGCGCCCCCCTCTGTCCTGCCGGACATCTCCCCCACGAGGGGGGAGATCGGATCTCATCTCCGCTTTCGCCAATTTTCAACGTCGCAAGAAGAGCGCCGATCGGGCGGTCTGCCAATCTCCCCACCTGTGGGGGAGATGTCCGGCAGGACAGAGGGGGGCGCCGTAGAGCGCTACCATCTGCTGTTGGCGTTATTATCTGCGGCGCTGTTGGCCCTCCTCCCCACCCCAGCCTTCGCCCACGCCTCCGACCGTGGCCACGTTCTGCTCTTGCCGACCGGCTACTATCTGGCCGGCGGCGCTTTCGCCGTGGCCGTCAGCTTCCTCGTGCTGGCCCTGCTGCCGCCCGCGGCTCTCGACAAATTCTGGCGCCGGCGCTTGCAACTCTTCACCGTCAGCGACGGGGCGCGCACCGCCGTCAGCCTGATATCTTTTGCCGGCTTTGCAATTCTCATTGCCGCCGGCCTGTGCGGCAGCCGCGACCCGCTCTCCAATCCGCTGCCGCTGCTGGTCTGGACGCTGATGTGGGCCGGCCTCACGCTGCTGCAGGGCGTGTTCGGCGACCGTTGGTCATGGCTCAATCCCTGGTACGGGCCCTGGCGTCCGACCTCACGTCTCTTGCGTGCGGGCGATGAAGGGATACTGCGGCTTCCCCGATGGCTCGGCTGCTGGCCGGCCGTCATCCTGTTTTTCGCCTTTGCCTGGTTCGAGCTCATCGATCCTGCACCCGACGATCCCGCGCGGCTTGCCGTTGCCGCCGGTGTCTATTGGCTGCTCACCTTCCTGGCCATGCTGGCATTCGGCTATCGAGGGTGGAGCCGCGGCGGCGAATTCCTGACGGTCTTCTTTTCGATGGTGGCGCATTTCGCGCCCATCGAGCGCAACGACGCTGGCCGGCTCGTGCTCTGCTGGCCGGGCGCCAAGCTGATCGCCGCCGAGCCGTTGCCGCCCAGCGGCATCGCCTTCCTGCTGCTTGCGCTGTCGTCGGTGTCCTTCGACGGCCTGTCCAAAACCTTCTTCTGGCTTAGCCTGTTCGGCGTCAACCCGCTCGAATTCCCCGGCCGCACCGCCGTGATCGGCAGCGGCACTTTAGGGCTCGTCCTGACGTTCCTGCTGCTGGCGGCGGTTTTCCTGCTTGCCGCCTGGCTCGGCCAGCGACTTGCCGGTCGCGATCGGCCATTTGGCCAGGCGGCGGGCCTGTTGGTCTGGTCGATCGTGCCGATCGCGCTTGCCTATCATGTCGCGCACTACCTGACGGCGCTGCTGGTCGACGGCCAGTATGCGTTGGCCGCCCTGTCCGATCCGTTCGCGCTGGGCTGGAACCTGTTCGGCACCGCCGAAATGCAGGTCGGGGCCGGCATCGTCGCCGGCGCCGGCTCGGCCTGGTGGCTGTGGAACGTCCAGGCCGGCGCCGTCATCCTTGGCCATGTGCTCGCCGTCCTCGTCGCCCACCGGCTTGCCTGGCGTCTGCATCCGCGGCCTGCCCGCGCCGCGCTCAGCCAGTTTCCGCTCACGCTGCTGATGATCGCCTACACCGTCTTCGGCCTCTGGCTGCTTGCCACGCCGACAGTTGGATGAGAAAAGAGCGGCCCCGATGTCGTTGGGGAAAGCTCGCTTGCTACATCAGGGCTTTGGTGATTTAGTTTGTACACATGCAATTTCGGCCCTCCGACAAGGGCGGCCTGCCGCGCTACAGCCATAGGTCAAAACTCAAAAAACAGGGGAACTGCCGTGACTGACAAGAATGGGTTTTTCGATCTCTCCAAAACCACGCTCTCTCGCCGCACGGCGCTGAAGGGCCTCGCCGCCGGCGCCGGCTTGACGCTCGCTCCCGGCTTCGTGCGCTACAGCCAGGCGCAGAGTTCGGCGCCGATCAAGATCGGCTTCCAATCGCACCGCACCGGCATCGGTGCCGCCTATGGCCGCTGGTACGAGAAGACCACCGCCGCCGCGGTCAAGGCGATCAACGCCGCCGGCGGCATCAACGGCCGCCAGGTCGAGGTCATCATCGAGGATGACGGCACCGACCCCGGCCGTGGCGCCGAGGTGGTCGGTAAGTTCGCCACCCAGCACAAGACCGACATCGTCTTCGGCACGCTGTTCTCGCACGTCGTCATCGGCTCGGCGCCCGCCGCCGGCGAAAACAAGATGCCCTATTTCGTCGTCAGCGAAGGCCACCACGTCGCATCGACGAAGCTCAACCGCTATGTCTTCCAGCCCGGCATCACCGATGTGAAGAGCCAGATCCAGTCGATGGCGCCGTGGATCGCGGCCAATGCCGGCAAGAAGGTGACGCAGATATTCCCCGATTTCGCGTTCGGCTACGACCATCGCGACTACCTGCCGCCGGCGCTGAAGGCGCAAGGCGCCGAGGTCATCGCGCAGATCGCCATCCCGCCGACGGAATCGTCCTTCACCAAATATTTCCCGCAGATCCCGGCCGAGACCGAAGTGATCTACCACGTCATGGTCGGCCCGGCAGTGCTCACCTTCGTCAAGGAACTCGGCGAATTCTACGGTTCCAACCGGCCGCAGCTGTTCGGCTTCATCGATTCGCTCGAGGCCACCGACATCAACAGCCCCGGCCTGGAATTCCTCGACGGCAGCCATTTCTGGGAAGGCTCGCCGCGCTACGCCCAGCCCGATGACAGCGAAGCGCAGAAGGCCTATCGCGCCGCTGTCGGCATCGACGACAATGGGGCAGCCGTCGGCGACCCCAAGGACGTCTCCACCGCCGCGCACATGTTCGGCTGCTGGGAAACGCTCTATGTCGTCAAGAAGGCGATGGAAGACGCCGGCTACAAGGGACCGGAGGACCGCGCCAAGCTGGTCGAGGCAACCGAGGCGCTGACCGCCTTCGCCGAAGGCCCGGAGCACCCGCAGGGGCCGAAAACCTTCAACGGCAAGATCCACCAGTGTTTCGGCATCCAGAACATCTCCAAGGTCGAGGGCGGCAAGCTCAAGGTCGTGCACAAGACCAAGATCGAGGACGGGCTTTACGAGGCCGAGGGGGATTATACGACGCAGGCGCTGTAGACCCAGCTTTGCCTGTAAGCGTGAGCGCCAAGGCACCCCCCTCTGGCCTGCCGGCCATCTCCCCCGCAAGGAGGGAGATTGGCTGTGTCCACCGGATTCGCCAATCGCCAAGGTCAGTAGGTGGCCGCCTTCGCGGAAACTGCCAATCTCCCCCCCTGTGGGGGAGATGCCCGGCAGGGCAGAGGGGGGTGCCTCGCGCATCCGCTGGTGTCTAGCCGATGCACTTCGGACCCCACCTCCTCCTCGCCGCCCTCGAAGGCCTCGTCACCTCCGCAGTGCTGGCGCTGACCGCGCTTGGGCTGTCGCTGGTGTTCGGCGTCATGCGTGTCGTCAATGTCGCGCATGGCGAGTTCTTCATGCTCGGCGCGGTGCTCGCCTGGGCGATCTCGACGGCGATCGGCGGCCATCCGGCGCTCGGTTTCCTGGCGGCACTGGTGATCGCGCCGCTGATCGTCGGCGCCATTGCGCTCATCGCCGAGCGGCTGGTGCTGCGCCGGCTGAACTACAATCCGGAAGCCACGATCGTTGCCACCATCGGCATGCTCTACATCATCCAGCAGCTGGCACTGACCTTCTACGGTCCGGAGGCGCGGCCGGTGGAGCCGCCCTTCAACTACCGCATCCTTATGCCGTGGTTCGGCTATTCCGGCTACAAGCTGTCTGTCGTCGCTGCTTCCGCGCTCTTGCTGATCGCGACCTGGCTGGTGCTGACGCGCACCAAGGCCGGCCTCGTCATGCGCGCCACGCAGTATGACAGCGAGACGGCGCAGGCTTTCGGCATTTCTGTCGGCCGCGTCTATGGCGGCGTCTTCGCGCTCGGCGCCATGCTGGCGGCCATCGCAGCGGTGCTGATCGTGCCGATCAGCCAGGCGCATTACCTGATGGGACAGGATCCGCTGCTGCTGTCCTTCATCGTCGTCATCATCGGCGGCCTCGGCTCGTTGCGCGGCACCGTCGTCGCCGCCGTGCTGATCGGCATGTCGGACGGCATCATCTCGATGTTCTTCTCGCCGACGCTGGCCAAGATCATCGCCACGCTGCTGGTCGCCATGGTGCTGGTATTCCGGCCGCAGGGCTTGTTCGGGACGGCCTCGCGATGAGTGAAGCATCGCCGGCTAAGGCCTACGCGATCCACCTCGGCGTGATCGCGCTGCTGTTCGTGCTTAGCTTCGTGCTGCCCGACTACTATCACGGCCTGCTCGCCCGCATCCTGGTGCTGGCGGTGTTCGCCATGGGCTACAATTTGCTGTTCGGCTATGTCGGCCTGCTCAGCCTCGGCCATGCGATGTTCTTCGCTGCCGGTCTCTATGGCGCTGGCCTCGCCGTCATCCAGCTCGGCTGGAACGTGCCGCTGGCCTTCGCCGCCGGAATTGCCTGCGGCGCCGTACTGGCGCTGGCGATCGGCCTTCTGGCGCTGCGCACCACCGGCGTCGCCTTCATGATCGTCACCATGATGTTCGCGCAGGTGTTTTATCTGCTCATCCTCTATTTCGCCGTGTGGACCGGCGGCGACCAGGGCCAGGTCGTGCCGCAGCCGGCACGCATCCTCAATCTCGGTGCGACCTCGCTCGACCTCACCAATCCGACGGTGCGCTACATGAGTGCGCTGGCGCTGTTCTCGCTCGTGCTCATGATCACGCTGGCCATCGTCCGATCCCGCCATGGCCGCGTGCTCGTCGCCATCCGCGAGAACGAGGAGCGGGCGAAGATGCTGGGCTACGACACTTTCTCCAACAAGCTCGCCGCCGTCGTCGTCTCCGGCGCGATCTGTGCGGCGTCGGGCGCCGCCTATGCGCTGCTGTTCGGCTATATCGGCTCGAGCTTCGCCTCGGTGCAGTATTCGATCCTGCCGCTGCTGTGGGTGCTGCTCGGCGGCGCCGCCACGACGCTTGGACCACTGATCGGCACGCTGTTCATGTACTACGTCATCGACATCACCAGCCGCTACACCTCGGCCTATCTGCTGATCGTCGGCATCGCGCTTATCCTGCTGGTGCTGTTCTTCCCGAAGGGCATTCTGGGCAGCATCCGCCAGCGCTGGCTCGGATGGCTGCCATGACGCCGCTTCTAACGACGAAAGGCCTGTCGCGCAGTTTTGGCGGTCTGCGTGCGGTCGACAGTGTCGATTTCACCCTGATGCCGGGCGAGATCCGCGCCCTGATCGGCCCCAACGGAGCTGGGAAAACCACCTTCGTCAGCCTGGTCAGCGGCCGCATCCAACCGACTTCCGGAGCGATCGTCTTCGATGGCACCGACATCACCGGTCTGCCGGCCTATGTCCGGGTCCGCCAGGGCATCGCCTACACGTTCCAGATCACCAGCGTCTTCGCCAATCTCAGCGCCTACGACAATGTCGCGCTGCCGGTGCAGCGCACGCTGAGCGACGGCCGCTCGAAGGGCGCCGTGCGTGCCGGGGTGATGTCGGCGCTCGAACGCACGGGACTGGCCGACCGCGCCCATATGCCGGCCGGGCAATTGTCCTATGGCCACCAGCGCCTGCTGGAAGTGGCGATGGGTCTGGCGCTGAAACCACGCCTGCTGATCCTCGACGAGCCGACGCAGGGGCTGGCCGACAGCGAGATCGACAATTTTATCGCGCTTGTGCGCGACATAGCCAACGGCGCCACGGTGCTCCTGATCGAGCACAACATGCCGGTCGTCATGCAGTTGGCGGACCGCATAACCGTCTTCAATGCCGGCAAGATCCTGGCCGAGGGCACGCCCGAGGCGATCCGCGAAAACGCCGCGGTGCAGGACGCCTATCTGGGGACGGCCCCATGATGGAAACGAAGACGCAGACGGGCAAGACGGAAGCCTTGGCAATTTCGGGACTGGACTGTTTCTACGGCGAGGTCCAGGTGCTCTATGGCCTCGACCTCGTGCTGAACAAGGGCGAGGTGTTGTGCCTGTTCGGCCGCAACGGCGCCGGCAAGACGACGACGCTGAAGGCGATCATGGGCCTTGTGCCAGCCGGCGCCGGCTCGATCAAGCTCGGCGGCCAGGAACTGACCGGCCTCCCGGCGCATGAGGTGCCGAAGGCCGGCGTCGCCTATGTGCCTCAGGGACGGCGGCTGTTCGCCGAGATGACGGTGGCCGAAAACATCGAGATCGGGCTGATGGCGCGCGGCAAGGGCAAGGACGTGCGGGAAAATGTCCTCGACCTTTTTCCGCTGCTTCGCCAGCGGCTGCGGCAGCGTTCCGGCACTCTGTCGGGCGGCGAACAGCAGATGCTGGCCATGGCGCGCGCGCTTTGCCTCGAACCGCAGGTGCTGCTGCTCGACGAGCCGACCGAAGGGCTGATGCCGTCGATGATCGCCAAAATCCGCGAGACGGTGGCCAAGCTGCGCGACATGGGCGTCTCGACCATACTGGTCGAACAACGGGTCGACGCGGTGCTGTCGGTCGCCGACCGGGTCTCGTTCATCGAGAACGGACGCAACCGCGAAACCGTGGATGTCGAGGACCTACGCGCCGACCCGTCGGCGGTCAGGCGCTACGTGGGCGTCGGTTGATCAGCCGAAGAACAGAAAGCCCGCAACCAGAAACGTCGGGATCAGCACCAGGCCGGACCACAGCATGTAGCCGAAGAAGCCCGGCATCCTGACGCCACGATGCCGGGCGATGGCATAGACCATGAAGTTGGGCGCGTTACCGATATAGGTGTTGGCGCCCATGAACACGGCGCCCGCCGAGATCGCGGCGAGCGTCGAGGCGAACTCGGTCATCAGATGCTGAGGATCGCCGCCGGCGAGTTCGAAGAACACCAGATAGGTCGGCGCATTGTCGAGGAAGGACGACAGCGCCCCGGTCAGCCAGAAATAGGCGAGGTCGTTGGGCTGGCCCGAAGGAGTGCTGACCAGCGACACCAGCGGCGCCAGCGCCCCCTCATGGCTTGCCCTGAGGATGGCGATGACCGGCACGATGCAGATGAAGATGCCGGCAAACAATTTCGCCACCTCCGCGATAGGCCCCCAGTTGAAGCCGTTCGCTTCGCGGTGGCTTTTGTAGGAGAGGGGGAGCGACAGCAGGGCCAGCGCCAGGATGATGGCGTCGCGCACCAGGTTCTGCAGCTCGAGACCGACGCCGAACACGGAGAAGCTGACGCCTGGCTTCCAGGCCGCCGACAAAAGGATCGCAGCGATGACGCCGGCCAGCAGCGGAAGGTTGGCCAAGCCGCGCAGGCGCACCTTCGTATCCGGCGTCGGATCCTTGATCTTTGGCGCGCCGGCCTCGCGCCGGTGCAGGATGATGTCGATGACCAGGAACATCGCCAGCACGACGAGGCCGACGAAAAGCGTCTCCCGGTAGAGATTGGTCGTTGTCCAGAAGAAATCGACACCGCGCAGGAAGCCGACGAACAGCGGCGGGTCGCCGAGCGGCGTCAGCGAGCCTCCGATGTTGGAAACCAGGAAAATGAAGAAGATGACGACATGGGCGTTGAACGGCCTGTTGTCGTTGGCGCGCAGGATCGGCCGGATCAGGATCATCGAGGCGCCGGTGGTGCCGATCACCGAGGCGAGGATCGCGCCGGCAAGCAGCAGCCCGGCATTGACCAGCGGCGTGCCATGGATGTTGCCGGCAAGCAGGATGCCGCCCGAGATCGTGTAGAGCGCGAACAGAAGAATGATGAACGACATGTATTCGGTGAGCAGCGCATGCAGCACCGCTTCGGTCGCCGAGGGGATGCCGAAGGCCAGCGCCAACGGCACGATCACCAGCGCCGCCCATAAGGCTGTGATCTTGCCGTAGTGATGCTCCCAGACGTGGTGGAACAGCAGTGGACCGGTGGCGATCGACAGCAGCAGCCCGGCGAATGGCAGCGCCCACCACAGCGACATCGCGGCGCCGGGCAGGCCGTGTTCTTCCGCCGCGAAAGCCTGTGTGGGAAGCAGCATCGCGAAAGCGACTATGGCATATGTGGCCCATAGGGAGATTGGATATAAGAAAGGCCCCCTCATCCGGCCGCTTCGCGGCCACCTTCTCCCCGCTGGGGAGAAGAGAGAAGCGCCAACGCCAGCGGCCTCCTCTCCCCTCGGGGAGAGGTCGGATTGCCCCGAATTGCCCTTCGCAATTCGGTTGGCAATCCGGGTGAGGGGGTTCTTTCCCAAAGGCCTTTCAGTCCGACAACTGGTCTTCAAGCGTCACGCCGGCGTCGCGCATGCGCTGCAGCATGGCATCAAGCGATCCGTTGAGATCGATGCCGCGGCAGGCGTCGAGCCGGACCGTGGTCTTGAAGCCATGGCTGACGGCGTCGAGCGCCGAAAAGCCGACGCAGAAATCGGTCGCCAGCCCGACCAGGGTCAGCGTGTCGATGCCGCGTTCCCTGAGATAGCCGGCGAGGCCGGTCGGCGTCTTGTGGTCGTTCTCGAAGAAGGCCGAGTAACTGTCGATGGCGGGGCGAAATCCCTTGCGGATGACAAGCTCGGCCTTGGTCCAGGCGAGGCCGGAGTGAAAGTCCGAGCCGAGGCTGCCCTGGATGCAATGGTCCGGCCACAAAGTCTGCTGGCCGTACGGCATCTCGATCACGGTGAAAGGCTGCGCGCCCGGATGGCTGGAGGCAAAGCTCGAATGGCCGGCGGGATGCCAGTCCTGCGTCAGCACGACATGGTCGGCATGCCGTATCATATCGTTGACCAGCGGCACGATCTCGTCGCCGCCGGCAACCGCCAGCGCGCCGCCGGGGCAAAAGTCGTTCTGCAGGTCGATGACAACAAGCGCTTCGTCGGCCATGGGGCTTTCCTCTTCCGTATGCAGGCTCCAGTGGAAAATGCCGCTGACGCGACCGGAGGCAGAAACTTGACCAGATGGCCGCCTGCGTCAACCTCTGGAAGCGTAACAAATGCGTGGAGGCGGAGCCGCCCCAAACTCCGGCTTTGACAATTCCTGCCGGCTTGATATCATTTGCATACGAATGAATTTCCCGGCCCCTGCGCTGGAAGGATCTTCGAAGTACCAGCTCTGGAAGGCCTCTTTTCGGGAAGGCAAAGCGTGATCCGTTACGCGAAACCCACCACGGTCGACGAGGCGCTCGCTTTGCTTGGCGAGGGCGCCTGGCGCATTCTTGCCGGCGGCACGGATTTCTATCCGGCACAGGGCAACAAGCCGTTCCGCGACAATGTCCTCGACATAAACGGCCTGACGGCGCTGCGCGGTATTGCCGAGACGGATGGCCACTTTGTCATCGGCGCGCGCACGACATGGACCGACATCATCCGCCATCCCTTGCCGCCAGCCTTCGATGCACTGAAACAGGCAGCGCGCGAGGTCGGCTCGCTGCAGATCCAGAACGTCGCTTCGGTCGCCGGCAATCTCTGCAATGCCTCGCCGGCGGCCGACGGCGTGCCGGGCCTGCTTGTCCTCGATGCCGAGGTCGAGCTGCGCTCGGCGGCGGTGACGCGCCATCTGCCCTTGCCGGATTTCATTCTCGGCAACCGCCGCACGGCCCTGCAGCCGGGCGAAATGGTCATGGCCATCCGCGTGCCGAAGCCTGCGGGTACGTCCGCCTTCGTCAAGCTCGGTGCGCGGCGCTACCTCGTCATTTCCATCGCCATGGTGGCGGCGCGCCTGGTCATGGAGGCCGGCATTGTCACGGACGCGGGGATAGCCGTCGGCTCGTGCTCAGCCGTCGCCAAGCGCCTTACCGGTATCGAGGCGGCGTTGCGTGGGCTGGCAGCGGATGGCGGGCTCGCCGATGCGGTCCAAGCCGCGCCAATGGCCGAGCTGTCGCCGATCGCCGATGTGCGCGGCAGTGCCGAGTACCGGCTCGACGCGGTGCGCGAAATCGTTGTCCGCGCCGTGCTGGCCGCCGCCGGACCGATGAACGACCACATGGTGGCGGCATGAGCCAGGTTCTGCCTGAAATGAACGGAGCTCCGCCCGATCTGGGTGGCGTTCCGCTTGGCCTTGAACGCGCCGACATCGCCTTCGCGGTCAACGGTGCCGCCGTCTCGGTCAACGTGCCGCCGCTGCGCCGGCTGTCGCAGGTTTTGCGTGACGAATTGCAGCTGACCGGCACCAAGGTCGGCTGCGACGCCGGCGACTGCGGCGCCTGCACGGTGCTGGTCGACGGCGATCCCGTCTGCGCCTGCCTGATGTCGGCGGCCTCCGCCGCCGGGGCATCGGTGACAACGGTCGAAGGCCTCGCCAATGGCCGGCTGTCGGCGTTGCAGGCCTCATTCCTCGCCCATGGCGCGGCGCAATGCGGCATCTGCACTCCGGCGCTGCTGATCGCGGCGACGGCGCTCCTGGACAAAAAGGCGAGCCCAACCGAGATCGAAGTGCAGGACGCGCTCGGCGGCATTCTGTGTCGTTGCACCGGTTATCGGAAGATCATCGCGGCGGTGATGGATGCCTCCTTGCAGCCGGCAAGCCTGGATTTCCGCCTGCCTCAGTCCGGCCACGCCATTGGCTCCTCCCCGATCCGGCTCGATGGCGTGCCGAAAGTCACCGGGGCTGAGAAATTCGGCGGCGATGCCTTCCCCGCCGATGCGCTTGCCGTGCTGGTGGTCCGCTCGCCACATTATCACGCCAGCTTTGCTTTCGGCGATCTTGATGGCTGGGTGAAGAAGCATCCCGGCATCGCCGGCGTGTTCACGGCGGCCGATATTCCGGGAAAAAACTGTTTCGGCGTTATCGGCCCATTTGCCGACCAGCCGGCGCTGGCCGACGGATTTGCGCGGCTTCGCGGCGAGGCGGTGGCGCTGGTCGCCGGCGAACGTGAGGCGATGCTCGATCTCGATTTGGCGGATTTTCCGGTCCGCTGGACCGAACTGCCGCATTTTCTGCAGCCTGGCGAAGCGCAGGCCGGAGGTGCTGCGTTAATTCATGAACACCGCCCGGCCAACCTTTTGACCAAGGGCTTCGTCGAACGCGGCGACCCCGAGGCAGCGCTTGCCAGTGCCGCCGTCACTGTTTCCGGCGCGATCGAAACCTCCTATGTCGAGCACGCCTATATCGAGCCCGAAGCCGGCCATGCCCATATGGATGGCGACACGCTGGTCGTCGTCGCCTGCACCCAGGCGCCCTACATGGACCGCGACGAGACGGCGAGGGTGCTCGGCCTTGCCGTCGACAAGGTGCGCATCGTGCCGACGGCGACCGGCGGCGGTTTCGGCTCGAAACTCGATGTCTCGCTGCAGCCGCTGATCGGCCTGGTGGCGTTGAAAACCGGCCGGCCGGCGGCGCTGGCCTACACACGCAACGAATCGATGATTTCGACCACCAAGCGTCATCCCGCTGAGATGAAGGCGACCATCGGCGCCAATGCCGACGGCTATGTCACCGGCATGATTTTTTCAGGCGATTTCAACACCGGCGCCTATGCAAGTTGGGGCCCGACCGTCGCCAACCGCGTGCCGGTGCATGCCTCCGGCCCCTATGCGACGCCGAACTACCGCGCGGAAGGCAGAGCCATCCATACGCATGGGCCGATCTCGGGTGCCTTCCGCGGCTTCGGCGTGCCGCAGGCGACGATCATGCAGGAGACGCTCTATGACGAACTGGCTGGCAGGCTCGGTATCGACCGGCTCGATTTTCGCTTGAAGAACTGCCTTCGGAACGGCTCCGAAACGGTTACGGGGCAGAGGCTGGAGTCCGGCGTCGGCATTGCCGAGTGCCTGGAGTCGCTCCGTCCGCATTGGGCACGTGCGACGGCGGATGCGGATGCCTTCAACAGCGCCAGCGTGGACAGAAAACGCGGTGTTGGCGTGGCTTCGTGCTGGTATGGCTGCGGTAACACCTCGCTGCCCAATCCCTCGACCATCAAGGTAGGCATCTCGCCATCGGGCGACGTCATCCTGCACCAGGGCGCCGTCGATATCGGCCAGGGTTCCAACACCGTCATCGCCCAGATCTGCGCCGACGCGCTTGGCCTGCCGCTGGACAAATTCCGGCTGAAGGGCGCCGATACGGGCATCAGCCCGGACGCTGGCAAGACGTCCGCGTCGCGCCAGACTTTCGTCACCGGAAAGGCGGTCGAGAAGGCAGGGCGGGCCTTGCGCGAAAAGATCCTGCGTTTTGCCAATGTTTCCGAAAAAGCCTCCATGCAGCTCGATGGCGTGGCAATCGTCATCCGCGAGGGCGAGGCCACGCGCCGTATCGATCTCGCCTCGCTCGATGTGGACGCCGATGGCTTCGTCTTCCGCGCCGAGGAGACCTACGATCCGCCGACGCTGCCGCTGGACGCCAAGGGCCAGGGCAAACCCTACGCCGTCTACGGCTATGGCGCGCAGATCGCCGAGTTGGAAGTCGATCTCAAGCTCGGCACCGTGAAGCTGATCAAGATCACCGCCGCGCACGATGTCGGCAAGGCGATCAACCCGCTGCTGGTCGAGGGCCAGATCGAAGGCGGTATCGCGCAAGGCATCGGCATGGCGCTGATGGAAGAATATATCCCGGGGCGCACCGAAAACCTGCACGACTATCTGATCCCGACCATTGGCGACGTGCCGCCGATCGAGACCATCCTGGTCGAGGTTCCCGATCCCGAGGGGCCATTCGGCGCCAAGGGCCTGGGCGAGCACGTGCTGATCCCGACGGCGCCGGCGATCCTCAACGCCATCCGCCACGCCACCGGCGTCCTGGTCACCAAGGTCCCGGCGACGCCGACGCGTATCCGCGCCGGCATCCGCGAAAAAGATGGCATCCGCGAACAGGAGGCACGCCGATGAGCGAGCTTGCCGAGCGCTTCGAGACCCATGATCCCGGCGAGAAGCTGGTGGCGGAGAAGATCCGCTGCGATGCCTGCCCGGTGATGTGCTATATCGCCGACGGCCGCACCGGCGCCTGCGACCGCTACGGCAATGTCGGCGGCCGCATCGTGCGCATGGACCCGCTGACCATCCTCGACCATGCGGCGGAGACCGGCGCCACGATGGTGCCTTTCGTCGCCGAGGGCAAAGCGTGGGATGGCGAGTTGGTCAACACCGGCCGCCGCTTCGTCACGGCAATAGGCGCCGGCACCACCTATCCCGACTACAAGCCGGCCCCGTTCATCGTCAGCCAGGAGGTCGAGGGCGTCGATCTGGTGACCGTCGTCACCGAAGGCATCTTCTCCTATTGCGGCGTCAAGGTGAAGATCGACACCGACCGTCATCTCGGACCCGAAACGGCTGTCGTGCGCTCGCAAGGCGAGGCGATCGGCCATGTCACCACGGGCGAGTACGGCTCGCAGATGCTGTCGTTGGGCGGCGTGCATCATTTGACCGGCGGCTCCAAGGCGGAGGGCCGCGCCACCTGCGACGCACTGCTCGATTTGTGCAACCGCAAGCCGGTGGAACTCGGCATCGACGGCGGCGCCACCATTGTCGTCGAAGCCGGCAAACCACCTGTCATCGACGGCAAGCAGGAACACCGCATGCGCGTCGGCTGCGGCTCGGCCACCATCGGCATGTTCGCCACGCAATGGCGCGGGCTGGTCGACGAGGTGGTGGTGGTCGACGACCACATCACCGGCGTGGTCTCCGAGCATCAGGCCGGCAAGGTGCTGGGCTGGCAGGATACGGGCATCAAGATCATCGGCCGCCGTTCGACGCCGGGGCGCTATTTCAAGGTCTCCGAACCCGGCCTCGGCTGGGGCGGCACCTCGATTTCCGACCCGCTGTCGATCCTTGGCGAATGGAACGCCAGGAAGGGCGCGCGGCCCGGCCTGTCGCTGCTGATGGTTTCGACCACCGGCGAGCAGTTCGCCTATTACGAGCTCGATGACGAATTGAAGCCGGTCGAAAAGCCGTTTCCGGAACGGTTGCAGAAGTCGGTCGGTCTGATCGAGGACAATTGCGAGCCGGCTTTGTGCACCGTGCTGTTCATCGGCGGCGCCGGCGGCTCGCTGCGCGCCGGCGTCACCGAAAACCCGGTCAATCTTACCCGTTCGGTGCAAGGGCTGAAGACCTATGTCACGGTCGGCGGCGCGCCGGTCTATGTCTGGCCGGGAGGCGGCATCACGCTGATGGTCGATGTCACGCGGGTTCCGGAAGGCGCCTTCGGCTATGTGCCGACACCGGCGCTGGTGGCGCCGATCGAATTCACCTTGCGCCGCGACGACTACATCAAGCTGGGCGGCTACGAGGCCGAAATCCGCAGTGTCCACGACATCGTTGCCAAGGGCGGCGAATACCTCAATGCGCGCCGCGGTACCAGCGCGCCGGGCGGCAATCCGTGGCCGCCGCTGGCGCAATTGCACCGTGTGCCCGCGAACGGGGCCGGGTGATGCAAGGCCCGCAGGTCCGGTGGCTGCAGGACGGCAAGCGGCTGCACCTCAACCATGGGCCGATCGACCTGATCGTCGAGGCCTTTGGCGAGGCGCATGAGTGCCGTGCCGCCTATGAGCAAGCCGTGGCGCGCTTCCAGACGATCCTGATCGAGTTGGTCAAGGAGCTTCCCGAATTGCGGCTGCCGGCATTCTTCCTGGCGCCGCGCGCCTTTGACGGCCAGACGGCGCGTCGCATGGAGGCGGCCGTCATCCCGTTGGCGGAATGCTTCATCACGCCGATGGCCGCCGTTGCCGGGTCGGTAGCCGACGAAATGCTCGCCGCGCTGCTTGCGGGTCGCAAGCTCGATCGCGCCTATGTCAATAATGGCGGCGACAGCGCACTCCATATCGGCAACGGCCTTTCGATGAACCTGGCGATCGCCGGCACGGGCCACGACATGGCCGACCGGATCATGATCCGTGCGCAGGATGGTGTGCGCGGCGTTGCAACCAGCGGCTGGCGTGGCCGCTCCTTCTCGCTTGGCATTGCCGACGCCGTGACCGTGCTGGCGCGGACAGGCGCCGAGGCCGACGCGGCGGCGACGCTCATCGCCAACGCGGTGGACCTGCCCGGCAACCCCGCCATCAAGCGCATTCCCGCAAGCGAACTGTCCCCCGACAGCGATCTCGGCGCGCGGCTGGTGACACAAAGCGTCGGCACGCTTGCGCCTGGCGAAGTGGCGCGGGCGCTGGACAACGGCCTTGCTGTCGCCGAAGATTTTCGCCGGCGCGGCCTGATCGCCGGATCGGCGCTGTTTCTTGGCGGTGAGGCCCGCGTCAGTGGCTCCGTTGCGCTTGCGGCGCCCAACAAGAATTCGAGGGAGGAAGTTGCGCATGCCTGAGTTTCCGATCCGCAAGATCGCTGTCCTGACCGAAGAGATCTTTCACGAGGGCGGACCGGCGGCCAAGGTGCCGCGCCGGCGCGCAGCCGCCATGGCGCTGGTGAAAAATCCGTTCGCCGGGCGCTATGCCGAGGAGCTGCAGAGCGCCATGGACGATCTGAAACCGCTCGGCCTGCTGCTCGCCGACCGGCTGATCGCAGCGCTCGGTGGCGACGTCAAGCAGATCGACGGCTACGGCAAGGGCGCCATTGTCGGCATAGCGGGCGAGCTCGAGCACGGCGCGCTCTGGCATGTGCCTGGCGGCTATGCGATGCGCGAACGGTTGGGCGACGCCAAGGCGATCGTGCCGTCGGCCAAGAAGGTCGGCGCTTTCGGCTCGAAGCTCGACGTGCCGCTCGGCCACATCAACGCAGCCTATGTGCGCAGCCATTTCGACGCCATGGAGGTCGGCATCAGCGACGGCCCGCGCCCCGATGAGATCCTGTTCTGCCTGGCCATGACTTGCGGCCCGCGCATCCATAATCGCATGGGTGGGCTGGCGGCCGACGACATCAAGGCATGGGACGGCTTGCGGTGAGCGGCGAGGACAATCTGCTCAAGCTGGTCGAGGTCGAGACGCCGGAGGATTACCTCCTGCAGGAGCAGGTCGGCTTCATCCTGCGCAAGGCGCATCAGCGCCATGTCTCGATCTTCGCCGCGCATATCGGCGACCTGACGCCGCCGCAATTCGCCGCGCTCGCCAAGCTGCGCGACGTCGGCGAAACCTCGCAGAACCAGCTCGGCACGCTGATCGCCATGGATGCGGCGACGGTGAAGGGCGTCATCGACCGGCTGAAGGCGCGCGGCCTGGTCGAGCTTTCCAAGCATGAGGTCGACAAAAGGCGGCTGCTGGTCAACCTGACCGCCGAAGGGCGCGAAGCGATCGAACGGCTGATTCCGCTGGCGCGCGAAATCACCGCGGAAACCCTGGCGCCACTGTCGGCCAAGGAGGCCGCTACCTTCATGAGGCTGCTGGTCAAGCTGGCGTAAGGCTGCGCTGCCCCGTTTCTTTCGGACGATCCCGTGCCATGCCGCCTCAGGCGGCCCGCGACAGCGATTTGTGGGCCTCCGCCAAAATCTCGAACGACCGCACCCGGGCGGCATGATCCGATATCTGCGCGGTGACCATCAGCTCGTCGGCGCCGGTGCGGCGCACGAACGCATCGATGCCCTGGCGGACCGTTTCGGGAGAGCCGACGACGGCGCAGGACAGCGCCTGGCCAAGCATCGTCTTGGCCATCGGGTCGAGGTCGCGATCGTAATTCTCGACCGGCGGCGGCAATCTGCCGGGCCGGCCGGTGCGCAGGTTGACGAAAGCCTGCTGCAGCGAGGTGAACAGCAATCGCGCCTCGGCATCGGTGGGTGCCGCAAAGACATTGAGGCCGAGCATGACATGCGGCTTGTCGAGCTGTTCCGACGGCTGGAAGCGCGAGCGGTAGATGTCGAGCGCGTGGTCGAGCTCGGCCGGCGCGAAATGCGAGGCGAAGGCATAAGGCAGGCCGAGCATAGCGGCGAGCTGCGCGCCATAGAGGCTGGAGCCGAGGATCCACACCGGCACGGTCTGGCCCTCGCCGGGCACGGCCCTGAGACGCTGGCCTTCCTCGGCCGGCAGGAAATAGCCCATCAGTTCGACGACATCCTGCGGGAAATTGTCGACGCCGGCTTCGAGGTTGCGGCGCAAGGCGCGCGCGGTGTTCATGTCGGTGCCGGGCGCGCGGCCGAGGCCGAGATCGATGCGGCCGGGAAACAGGGCGGCCAGCGTGCCGAACTGCTCGGCAATCACCAGCGGCGCATGGTTGGGCAGCATGATGCCGCCCGCGCCGACACGAATGGTCCTGGTGCCGCCGGCGACATGGGCGATAACCACGGCCGTCGCGGCACTGGCGATGCCCGGCATGTTGTGATGCTCGGCCAGCCAGTAGCGCTTGTAGCCCAACCGCTCGGCATGGCGGGCGAGATCGAGCGAATTGGCCAGCGACTGCGAGGCATCGCTGCCTTCGACGATCGGCGACAGGTCGAGAACGGACAGTTCGGTCATGCGTTGGTCTCCAATATCTTCTTCTCGCGCACCCTGGCCTCGAAGCCGGCACGGTCTGGAATGATGGTGCCGAGCTGGCCTTCCAGCGTGTCGGCGAGTTCGGCGGCAGTGGCTATGTCCTTCTGCTCGGTGCGGCCGCCGATGTGGTGGATCGACAGCCGATTGCCGCGCAACGCGTAGCGTCGGTCGGGCGCGGCGCGCGCCGCCAGGACAGAGGTGAGGAAATGCGATATCGGGTTGGTCGACAGGAAGTAGCTGGCGACGGAATAGTCGACCTCGTATTGCGGCTGCAGGTCGAAGCGGTAAAGCGAGCGCCAATCGCCGCCGATGGCGGCCTGCAGGCGGAAATGATCGTCAGCCGCGACGATGCGGAAGGTCTCGTGCGGGGTTTTCTGTTCCGTGCCGGGGTCCAGCAGCAGCGGTGCGGTCAGGGTCAGGCCGCCGAAGCCGACGTCGGCGATATAGGTCCGGCCATCGAGTTCGACGCGCAGCAGCATGTGGCTGCGCGCCGTGATGGCGTCTTCCGCCTGCCCCCAAAGCACGCGCGCGGCAAGGCCGCCAACCTCGAAGCCAAGCGCTTTCAGCGCATGCATGAAGAGAAGGTTGTGCTCGAAACAATAACCGCCGCGCCCGCCAGCGACGATCTTGTCCTGCAGCGCGGCAAGGTCGAGCCTGACCGGGCGGCCGAGAAACGGATCGATGTTCTCGAAGGGGATTGCCTGCGGGTGCAGGAAGTGAAGCGCCTTCAGCGTATCCACCGAAGCATCCCTGGAACCGGCATAGCCGATGCGGGCGAAATAGGCGTCGAGGTCGAGGGGAGCATCGCTCATCGGGAAGGGCACCGGGCATTGATCGGCCGGATATAGGCATTCGATCCCGGCGCCGCAAACACGGCCAGCCGTTCATGCCGAAGCCTTGCCGTCCTCCTCGGCTGGTTCCTCTTCCACCACGGCGGTGTGCTGCGCGGCGAGAAAATTGCCGACATGGCTGAGCCCGTCGAAATGGTCGCAGAACACCTTGATGACGACCAGCAACGGCACCGCCATCAGGGCGCCGACGAAACCCCACAGCCACGACCAGAAGGCGATGGCGATGAAGATCGCCACGGCGTTGATCTCGAGGCGTCGGCCAACCACCATCGGCGTCACGAACTGGCCTTCGACGACGTCGCACAAAAGCACGAAGGCGGGTGCCAACAGCGCGTAGGAAATGGTGTCGAAGCTGATCAGCGCAATCACCGCGACCAGCACGATGGTCAAGAGCGCCCCGACATAGGGCAGGAAGTTGAACAGGGCGGCGGCCACGCCCCAGACCAGCGGGTTGGGCACGCCGAGCGCCCACAGGCCAAGGCCGATGACCGTACCGAGGCCGGCATTGATGACGGTGACGGTGAGCAGATAGTGCGAGATTTCGCGCTCGACGTCATAGACCACGCGCAGCGCCCGCTTCTTCTCGCTGAGGCTGGCGAAAGACTGGATGATCTTCTCGTAGAACATCGTTCCCGAGGCGAGCAGGAACAGCGACAGCACGAAGATGATGGTGAGGCTGGTTCCCGCCGACAGGATGTTGCTGGCGGCCGCCGACAGGATACCGGACTGCGCCACCGCGACTTTTTGGATGCCGGACTCCTGCGAGGTCTCGGTCAGCTGCTCGATCTGATGCGAAATCTGCATGATCTTTTCCAGCGGGCGCCGCAATTGCGCCAGCCGCTCGGTAAGCTGCTGACCGATCGACGAGGAGTTGTTGATGAGGTCGATGACCGGGCTGGAGAGCAGGTAGCCGGCGCTGGCGAAGACGCAGATCGACAGCAGCACCAGAAGGGTCGCCGAGGCCACTTCGGGAATGCCGCGCTTGCGCAGTATCCGCACGATCGGGGTGAGCGTCAGGGCGAGCAGAAAAGCCAGGATGACCGGCATGAAGAAGGCGCGAGCGAAGTAGAGCGCGTAGATGGCCATGAACAGGAAAATGCCGACCAGCAGCGATCGCATCAGATGCGTGTCGGCGCGCGCCTCGACGCGCGGATCCGGCTCGTCGGCGGCGCCTGCGCCCAAGGCAGCGGGTTCGGTTTTCATGGTCACCCTCGAGCCGTCCACCTCTCCGCGGCCGGCAATTGCCTGCAGGAAACGCGAAGTTCAGGCTGTAGGTTCCATGAGCCGGCTTTGCGAACGGGCGTGGCTGGCGAGCCCGCCCGCCGCTCAGGCGGCGGGTGTTGCCACTACCGGCGCGGACTTCGCGGTTTCCTTGCGCACGATCGGCGCCACCCTGGTGCCGTAGAGTTCGATCGCCTTCATGATCTTGGCATGCGGCATGGTGCCGATCGCCATCTGCAACAGGAAGCGGTCATTGTTGAAGATCCTGTGCTGGGCGACGATCTTTTCGGCGACCTGCTCGGGATTGCCGACGAACAGGGCGCCATTCGGGCCGCGCGACTGGTCGAAATGCGCCCGCGATGTCGGGCCCCAGCCGCGCTCGCGGCCGATGCGGTTCATCACCTCGGCTTGCGGCCCGTAGAAATCGTCGGCGGCCTGCTCGGTCGTCTCGGCGATGAAGCCGTGCACGTTGATGCTGGTGGCGAGGCCCGCCGGGTCGCTGCCGGCGCGTTTGGCCGCCTCGCGGTAGAGGTCCAGCAGCGGCGCGAAGCGTGCCGGCTCGCCGCCGATGATGGCGAGCGCCAGCGGCAGGCCGAGCGCGCCCGCGCGCGCCGCCGATTGCGGCGTGCCGCCAATAGCGATCCAGACCGGCAACCTGTCCTGGAACGGCCGGGGATAGACGCCGCGATCGTTGATCGGCGGGCGCAGATTGCCGGACCAGGTGACTTTCACCTGGTCGCGGATGGCAAGCAGCAGATCGAGCTTTTCGGCGAACAGCTCGTCATAGTCCTCGAGATTGTAGCCGAACAGCGGGAAGGACTCGATGAACGAGCCGCGTCCGGCCATGATCTCGGCACGACCGCCGGAGAGAAGGTCGAGCGTGGCGAACTGCTGGAAGACGCGAACCGGATCGTCGGAGGAGAGCACGGTGACCGCACTGGTCAGCCTGATGCGCTTGGAGCGCTCGGCGGCGGCCGCCAGCGCCACGACCGGTGCCGAGGCCGCATAGTCGGGCCGGTGATGCTCGCCGAGACCAAAGACGTCGAGACCGACCTGGTCGGCCAGTTCGACCTCCTCGATCAGGTTGCGCAATCGCTCATGCGGGCCGATGGCGCCCGGGCCGGGCTGCGGGCTGACGTCGGCAAAGGTGTAGAGACCGAGTTCCATCTGATGTCATCCTGGTGTTGGGTTTTGCGGCTAGACCTAGCGAGTGCCTGGCCCCGCCGCCAGAGGCTCGGACAGTGAACAGTGCATGTCGTTTTGCAAGGAAAAGGCGTCTCCCGTGCGCAACAGCACAGAATTTCATGGCTGGCATACCGTTTTGGCGCTTGAACTCTCGCTATTCGCGCGTATGTAAGCCTCGCGAATTGACTTCAGGGAAGTGGACTTGGCTATCTACAGGGAAAAAGACATTTTCGAGCGGCGCAATGCCGCGAACGAGGCAAAGAAGGCGCTTTTGGAGCGCTTCAAGTCAAAGCCGGCGGCGGATGATCCTGCAGTGCTGGCACGACAGGCCGAACGCAAGGCAATCCTCGAGGCTCGCGAAATACGCGAAGCTGAAAAGGCCAGGCTGAAGCAGGAAAAGCTGGCACGCGAAGCGGTCGAGAAGGCCGAGCGCGAGGCAGCGGCCGAAGCGGCGCGCATTGCAGCCGAAGAGGCGGCACAGGCTGAAGCGAAGATCAAGGAAGCCGAAGAGAACGAGCGCATCGCCCGTTTGCTGGCCGACGAAGCCGAACGCAAGGCGAAACGCGACGCACGCTATGCGGCGCGCAAGCAGCGTACCGGCAGAACGCCGCCAGGCTTTTCGGCTCGCTAACGCCTTAGCGACCAAGCTTCGAATTCAGGATCAGGGTCGCCTCGCAGCGGCCCTGAATGCGTTGTTGTGAAAGCAACGCTTTTGAGCCCGTCAGGGGCAGGTTATCCCAAAGGCTGCCTCCCTCGCGGGCCCGCACCCTCGGGCCAAGTCGATGGGAGGCACTTGGACTCGATCAGGCCGCGAACTTCAGCCCCATGATGCCGCAGACGATCAAGGCGATGCAGGCGAGCCTGATCGCCGTGGCGGGCTCGCCGAGCAGCCAGATGCCGAGCAGCGCCGTGCCGACGGTGCCGATGCCGGTCCACACCGCATAGGCCGTGCCGACAGGCAGCGCCTTCAGCGCCAGGCCGAGCAGGGTAAGGCTGACGACCATCGACGCGACCGTGAGCACCGTCGGAACGAGCCTGGTGAATCCATCGGTGTATTTGAGGCCTATCGCCCAACCGATTTCGAACAGGCCGGCGAAAAACAGAAAAATCCACGACATCGCAACGCTCCATCCAGCATCGGGCCGGAACGGGACCCGATCCCGAGATGCTCGATAAATGATGGGCGGGTCGTCCCGACCGGATTTTGGGGAGGCGCGGGGTCGTCCCCGCGCCGGCAATATAGGGTCGTCCAAACGTCCGATCAACGCTCGCCGGCGGCATTGTCCGATGCCGCCGGTCAAATCCCGCCGAGCGGGATGTGCCGAAGCCTACTTTTCCTTGATGCGCATCGCCTTGACCGGCGGCGCCTTCAGGGCGGGAGCGGGAGCGGGCTTCTTGGCATCCTTCTTCGGTTTGCGGGCTTCCTTGCCTGCCTTCATCGCACCTTTAGCCATGATTCGTTCCTCCAATTGCGGGAAGCCAAGTGAAACAAGAGAAACGCTTTGCCGCAAGGGCCTTGAGTCGGTCGCGACCGCCGGCTGGCCGCTTTCAACCGCTTTCTAATTTGCTCGTAAACCATGGCGGTCCGTGCCATGGTCATCTTCGCACTGCAGCATCGATCCGCGCTTTCGCTGGATGATTGCCAGGCAGGCCGGTCAGGACGACGATGCGAATTCACATCGGCTGCGAGATGAGCTTCGACTTTCCGCAGGAAACGCCGCTCATCGCGATGCTCAATGTCCACTACTCCCGTGCCTCCGATCTCGAACGCCCGGATTTCCTGACGTCCAACCCGCCAGTGCCGATCGAGAGCTATCGCGACAGTTTCGGCAATTGGTGCAACCGCTTCGTCGCGCCGCCCGGGCGTTTTACCTTCGGTACCGATGCGGTGATCCGCGATCCCGGTACATTCGAGATGAGCGAGCTGATGGCCTGGCAGCACGAGGTGCGCGACCTGCCGGCGGAGACGCTGCTGTTCCTGCTGCCCAGCCGGTTTTGCGAGAGCGACCTTTTGGCTGATGACGCCTGGCGGCTGTTCGGCCATACGCCATCAGGCATCCCGCGCGTGCAGGCGGTGTGCGATTTCGTCCACAATCACATCGTCTTCAACTATGGCAATGCACGGCCGACGCGCACAGCCGCCGAAGCCTATCGCGAGCAGAGCGGCGTATGCCGCGACTTCGCGCACCTTGCCGTCACCTTCTGCCGGGCGCTCAACATCCCGACGCGCTATTGCACCGGCTATATCAGCGACATCGGCATGCCGAAGCCTTGGGCGAGCATGGATTTCTGCGCCTGGATGGAGGTCTATCTCGGCGGCCGCTGGCACGCTTTCGATCCACGCAACAACGCGCCGCGCATCGGCCGCATCCTGATCGCCTCCGGCCGCGACGCGGCGGACGTGCCACTGACCCATATTTTCGGACCGGGCTTGCTTGCCGGCTTCAGGGTGTGGACCGACGAGATCGTCGAATAGAAGGTTTTCCAACCTCAAGCCTTCAATGACCTGAACGACCGGGCCGGTTCGCGCGTTGTGCTGCCTGTGGAGCTTCGGCGGCGGGGCAGCTACGATGGGTATCCCGAAGGAGACAGCATTGCATGGCCGGGCATGGCGGCTCGAAAACGGTTATCTATGCGGCGCTGGCGGGCAATCTCGCCATCGCGCTGACCAAATTCGCCGCCGCCTTCTTCACCGGCAGTTCGGCGATGCTGTCGGAGGGCGTGCACTCGCTGGTCGACACCGGCAATGGCAGCCTGCTGCTCTATGGCATGCATCGTGCCGCGCGTCCGGCCGACCGCACGCATCCGCTGGGCCACGGCCGCGAACTCTATTTCTGGAGCTTCATCGTCGCTCTCCTGGTCTTCGCGCTGGGTGCCGGCGTGTCGTTCTACGAGGGCATCATCCACATCATGGCGCCGGAACCGGTTGCCAACGTCAGGGTGAACTACATCGTCCTTGGCCTGTCCTTCCTGTTCGAAGGCAGCTCCTGGCTGGTGGCGCTGAAGGAATTTCGCCGGCAGAAGAGCAAGGGGGAAGGCTGGCTGCAAGCGGTGCAATCGAGCAAGGATCCGAGCGTCTACACCGTTCTGTTCGAGGACAGCGCCGCCCTGCTCGGCCTGATCGTCGCCTTTGCCGGCATCCTGGNCCGGCTTCCCGCCCGAGATCATCGACCGCATCGGCGAGCCGGCTTCACCCGAGGTGCAGAAAAGGGTGCTGGCGATCGTCCAGCAGGATCCGGCCGTACAGCGGGCGAACGGCGTTCTGACCGTCCATATGGGACCGGCAGAGATCGTCGCCGCCCTGAGCATCGAGTTCGAGGATCATCTGGCGGCGCCGGAGATCGAGGCCTGTGTCGAGCGCATCGAGGCGCGCCTGAAGGCAGAAATGCCGGAGATCACGCGGCTGTTCGTCAAGCCGCAGACCACTGGTACCTGGGAGCAGCGGCGCAAGCTGATCGGTGCCATGTCCGGCCCGGGCCTGGACTAGCAAAGCGAAGTTGCCTCGCGGGCTTGCCCCGCTAAGATTGGTCCGAATTGCAGGAGGAGCGACGATGAAGATAGACGGCGGATGCCACTGTGGCGCCATCACCTACGAAGCGGAGGTCGACCCGGAAAAGACGTCGATCTGCCATTGCACGGATTGCCAGCAGCTGACCGGCACCGCCTTTCGCGTGACGGTTCCGGCGCCGGAAAACAACTACCGGATCACGCGCGGCACCCCGAAAATCTACATCAAGACCGTGGCGAGCGGCGCCAAGCGCGTCCAGGCCTTTTGCCCAGACTGCGGCTCGCACCTTTACGCCACGTCGGTCGGCGATGGTCCGAAGGTCTATGGAATTCGGGTGGGGACCGCAAGGCAACGTCAGGATCTGGTTCCGACACTGCAGAAATGGCACCGCTCGGCGCTGCACTGGCTGCCTGAATTTCAGGGCATGACCACGGTGGAGGAGCAGTAGCG
Source organism: Mesorhizobium sp. LNHC232B00 (assembly GCF_000502435.1). Taxonomy (NCBI): domain Bacteria; kingdom Pseudomonadati; phylum Pseudomonadota; class Alphaproteobacteria; order Hyphomicrobiales; family Phyllobacteriaceae; genus Mesorhizobium; species Mesorhizobium sp. LNHC232B00. The sequence continues at coordinate 193,151 of NZ_AYWP01000007.1, read as the reverse complement.
CCGGGTCAGGTGCCGCGCCTCAATCGTCGCCTTCGACGACCCTCAGCCTGAGCTGACCGGTCTTCGAATCGGCGACGCGGGGGCCGGCGTCGGCCTTCGCGGCCGGTGCACGTGAGGCGCCGTCCGGGCCGGCATCGCCGTCTGGCTGCGCGCCGAATTCCAGCGCCTCGATCTTCTGGCCGCGCTTGGTGACCTTCGATGTCGAGACCAGGATATCGTCGATGTCCTTGGCCGACTGGCCGAAATGGACCTGCAATTTGCGCACCCGCTCGTCGACCCGCGCGACATCCTCCATCAGCCGGATCACCTCGCCCTGGATCAGATGCGCCTGTTCGCGCATGCGGGCGTCCTTGAGGATGGCCTGGATGACCTGGATCGACAGCATCAGCAGCGACGGCGAAACGATGACGACGCGCGCCCGATGTGCCTTGTGGACGATCGCCTCGAAATTCTCGTGGATTTCGGCGAACACCGATTCCGACGGCACGAACATGAAGGCGGTGTCCTGGGTCTCGCCCTGGATCAGGTATTTTTCCGAGATGTCGCGGACATGGATCTCGATGTCGCGGCGGAAGGCCTGGGCCGCGACCTTCTGCAGGTCGGCGCCATCGGCGGCACGGATGGCGTTCCATGCCTCCAGCGGGAACTTGGCATCGATGGCCAGCGACGGCGCGCCATTCGGCATTTTCACCAGACAATCGGGCCGGCTGCCGTTCGACAGCGTCGCCTGGAACTCGTAAGCGCCATGCGGCAGACCGTCGGCGACGATCGCCTCCATGCGCGACTGGCCGAAGGCGCCGCGCGTCTGCTTGTTGGATAGGATCGCCTGCAACTGCACGACCTGGCCGGCGAGCGACTGGATGTTGCCCTGCGCGGTATCGATGACCGCCAGCCGCTCCTGCAGCTTGGCCAGGCTTTCATGGGTGGATTTGGTCTGTTCGGTCATGGTCTGGCCGATGCGGCCGGTCATGGCGTCGAGACGCTGGCCGATCGATTGCGTCAGCTCTGCCTGGCGCGCGCCGAACACTTCGGCGATAGCGCCCATGCGGCCCTGCATCTCCGCCTGGGATTGCAGAATGCCGGCCATCCGCGCCTCGGCGTCGCGGGCGTGGTCGGCGGCTTCGGCAGCCGCCACGGCGCGCGCCTTGGCCGACCGCCACAGCGCGACGACAAGCGCCACGACCAGGCCAAGAAACAGCAATGCGCCGAAAGCCAGCGCGTGGCCAAGCGTGATCGTGGAGGCGCCAAGCCGTGCGACGGGCTCCGAAAGGATGGTGCTCAGGTCATTCATGTGGACAGCATAGCCGATTCGGCCCGACGACACAGATCAAAACGTGAACGAGGCTCAGACGCCCCGGTTGACGCTTTTCGCTGGACGTCTTAGGTGGAACGCCATGCCGATCAAGCCGCTCATCATCCTTCCCGACCCCATCCTGCGCCAGGTTTCCAAGCCGGTGGAACGCGTCGACGCGCCGTTGCGCGGATTAGCCGACGACATGCTTGCGACCATGTATGACGCGCCAGGCATCGGGCTGGCCGCGATCCAGATCGGCGAACCCCTGCGCATGCTGGTGATCGATCTCGCCAAGGAAGACGAGACGCCGGCGCCGCATGTCTTCATCAATCCCGAGATCCTGGAAAGCGCCGACCAGCGCTCCGTCTACGAGGAAGGCTGCCTGTCCATCCCCGACTATTACGCCGAGGTCGAACGCCCCGCTTCGGTGCGTGTGAAATATCTCGATCGCGACGGCAAGCTGCAGGAGATGGAGGCCGAGGGGCTGATGGCGACCTGCCTGCAGCACGAGATCGATCATCTCAACGGCGTGCTGTTCATCGACCACATCTCGAAGCTGAAGCGAGACATGGTGGTGAAGAAGTTCAAGAAGCTCGCCAAGGACAAGGCGCCGGGCAAACTGGTGGGATAGGGAATGCCCCTTCGCGTCATCTTCATGGGCACGCCTGAGTTTTCGGTGCCGACGTTGCGCGCCATTGCCGAAGCGGGACACCAGATTGCAGCCGTCTATACCCAGCCGCCGCGCGCCGCCGGACGGCGCGGGCTGGAACTGACGCCGTCGCCGGTACAGCGCGAGGCGGAGCGGCTGGGCGTCGAGGTGCGGACGCCCGTATCGCTGAAAGGCGAAGCCGAGCAGGCCGCTTTGCATGCCCTGGAGGCCGATATCGCCGTGGTCGTCGCCTATGGGTTGCTGCTGCCCAAAGCGGTCCTCGACGCGCCCCGGCTCGGCTGCATCAACGGCCATGCGTCACTGTTGCCGCGCTGGCGGGGCGCGGCTCCCATCCAGCGCGCCATCATGGCGGGCGACCTGGAAACCGGCATGATGGTGATGCGCATGGATGAGGGCCTGGACACCGGGCCGGTGGGACTGGTTGAAAAATGCGGCATCGAACCCGATATGACTGCCGGCGATCTGCATGATCGGTTGATGAGCGTCGGTGCTGCCCTGATGGTGGAAGCGCTGGCGCGGCTGGAAGAGAACACCCTGAGATTTACCGCACAGGCCGTGGACGGGGTGACTTACGCCAGAAAAATCGATAAATCCGAGACGCACGTGGACTGGACGCGGCCAGCGGCCGAGGTCCACAACACCATTCGCGGCCTGTCGCCCTTTCCCGGCGCCTGGTCCGAGATTGACATTGGCGGCCGCCCGGAGCGGCTGAAACTGCTTCGCTCGACGCTGTCCGAAGGCCTGCCGCTTTCGGATGATCTGGGCGAGTCGGGAGGCATTCTCGATGAGCGGCTGACGGTGGCCTGCGGAACAGGCGCGGTCAGGCTGGTCGAAGTTCAACGCGCGGGCGGAAGGCCCGCTGCCGCGTCGGAATTCCTGCGCGGGGCCAAGATCGAAAAAGGAATGAAGTTCTCATGAGCATGATGTCGATACGCGCGGCGACGCCGCGGGATCGCGAGGCCATTCGCGACGTCGAGGAACACGCTTTCGGCCAGCAGGCGGAAGCCGGGCTGGTCGATGCGCTGGTGACGGGCGGCGATGCCATCGTCGAACTGGTGGCGGAGGAAGATGGGCAAGTGGTCGGCCACATCCTGTTTTCCCGGCTGTTCGTCCAAAATGGCGGCAAGAGCTTCGCGGCAGTGGCGCTCGCGCCGCTGGCGGTGGAGCCCTCCTTCCATGGCAGCGGCATTGGCGGCGCGCTGATCCGCGAGGCGCATATCCGCCTCAAGGATGCCGGCGAGACGCTGGCCGTGGTGCTGGGCGATCCACCCTATTACGGCCGTTTCGGCTACAGCCATGCGCGGGCCGAAAAGTTCGAGAGCGAATACCAGGGCGAAGCGCTGCAGGCGCTGGCCTGGGGCGACGCTCCGGAAGCCGGCAGGCTGATCTACGCTTCCGCCTTCACCGCTCTCGCCGCCTAGGCGAAAGCGTATAGCCGCCCGGCATGCCGCGATTTCGCCTCGACATCGAATATGACGGCAGCCTTTTCGCCGGCTGGCAGCACCAGGCCGATCAGCCTTCGGTGCAGCAGGCGATCGAAGAGGCGATCGAAAAGTTCTGCGGCGAGGCGGTGCGACTGCGCGCCGCCGGCCGCACCGATGCAGGCGTGCATGCGACCGCCCAGGTGGCGCATGTCGACCTCGTCAAGGCGTGGCCTGGCGACAAGGTGCGCGATGCCGTCAACGCCCATCTGCAGGCGGCGGGCGCACGCGTTGTCATCCTCAAGGCGGACGTCGCCCCCGACGATTTCGACGCCCGCTTCTCGGCCACCGGCCGCCACTATCTCTACCGCATCCTCAACCGGCGCGCGCCCTCGGCTCTGGAGAAGGGAAAGGTGTGGTGGGTGCCGAAGCAGCTCGATGCCGGCGCCATGCACGAAGCGGCGAAGATCTTGCTCGGGCGGCACGACTTCACCACCTTCCGCTCGACGCAGTGCCAGGCCAACAGCCCGGTCCGGACGCTGGAGCGGCTCGACGTGAGCAGACAGGGCGACATGATCGAGGTGCGGGCTTCGGCACGCTCCTTCCTGCACAACCAGGTGCGCTCGATGGTCGGTTCGCTCAAGCGCGTCGGCGACGGCAGCTGGAGCGCCGGTGACCTCAAGGCGGCGCTCGAAGCGCGCGACCGCGCCGCCTGCGGCCAGGTGGCGCCGCCCGACGGGCTTTTCCTCATTGGCGTAGACTATCCCGGATAGAGCCCGGAAAGGCTCTGAGCCCCGACATCGTCCGGCACGGCGATGCCGAGCAGCATCTGCAGCCCGAACAGCACCAGCAGCGACGCGATGAACATGCCGACGAAGACGGCGGTGCCGACCGCCGCTCCCTTGCCGATCGTGGCGTTCGTCATGCGCCAGGTCAGCACCATCGACAGGGCAAACAACAGCAGCGATACGAGGCTCGAGACCTGGCTTGCCGACGACAGGAAGAGCCTGGTCAGCGCCGATGGCAGCATCAGCCAGGCGGTGATCGCCGAGGCCCAGTTGCTGGCAACGACATAGTGGACGAAACGGCCACCGATACCAGCGCGCGGCGCCACCAGGGCGAGCGCGACCAGCGGCAGCACCCAGGAGCCGATATCGACGGTCGCCAGCCGCAGCAGCATGCTGAAGCGACCCGCAAAGGCGTCGGGATCGCCGATCTCGTTGGCGATGCCGACCCAGCCGACGATCAGCGCCGGCGCGGCAACGATGATGGCGAAGAAGGAATTCCAGAACCCGTCGGCCGACAGGTCGAGCAGGCGCAGGCCGTCGACCTTGCCGAGCATCAACCGCCAGGCGCCGATCAGCGAAGCTTGGGTTTCGTCCGCGGAAAGCATGCCGTTCAGCCCTGCCCGAACCAGTCTTCGATGAAGCGCTGGTAGATTCGCGTCAGTGTTTCGAGATCGGCAATGGCGACGCGCTCATCGACCATGTGCATGGTCTTGCCGACCAGGCCGAACTCGACCACCGGACAATAATCCTTGATGAAGCGCGCGTCCGACGTGCCGCCCGAGGTCGATAGCGTCGGCTCCTTGCCAACAGCCGACTTGATCGAGCCGGCAAGCGTTTCGACCAGCCGGTCGTCACGGGTCAGGAAGACATGGCTCGGTCGGTCGCGCCAGACGAGATCGTAATCGACCGGCGTCTTCTTGCCCGGCCGATATTTCTTGCGGCCGGCCGCCTGGTCGAGGCGGTTGTGGATTTCGGCCTGAAGGGTTTCGGCCGTCCAGGTGTCGTTGAAGCGGATGTTGAAGACAGCGACCGCCTTCGCCGGGATGACATTGGTGGCCGGGTTGCCGACATCGATTGAGGTGATCTCCAGATTGGTCGGCTGGAAATCCTTGGTCCCCTTGTCGAAGACGGGATGCAGCAAGGCGTCGACCAGGCTCATCAGCCCACGCACCGGATTGTCGGCAAGCTGCGGATAGGCGGCATGGCCCTGGCGGCCATTGACGGTGACGGCACCCGACATCGAACCGCGCCGGCCGATCTTGACCATGTCGCCGAGCGCATCCGGGTTGGTCGGCTCGCCGACGAGCGAGGCATCCCACTTCTCGCCCCTGGACGCCGCCCATTCAAGCAGCTTGATCGTGCCGTTGATGGCGGGTCCTTCCTCGTCACCGGTGATCAGCAGCGAGACCGAGCCTTTCGGGCCGCCATTTGCCTCGACATGGCGCGCCACGGCGGCGATGAAACAGGCAATGCCGCCCTTCATGTCGACGGCGCCACGTCCATACATCTCGCCATTGGCGATTTCGGCGGCGAAAGGCGGATGCGTCCAGGCGGCTTCGTCGCCGACCGGCACGACATCGGTATGACCGGCAAACATCAGATGCGGGCCGTTGCCGGAGCGCCTTGCATAAAGGTTCTCGATGTCGGGCGTGCCATCCTCGGAGAACACCGGCCGGTCAACCAGGAAGCCGAGCGGTTTCAGCATCGTTTCCAGCGCGCCGAGCGCGCCGCCTTCGGCTGGTGTCACCGAAGCGCAACGGATAAGGGTGGCGAGGTTCGCGGCGGGGTCGGTCGGCAGCGTCATGGCAAAACCGATAGTCGAAAGCTGAGGGCCTGTCACGGCCAGACATAGGGGGCAGCCCAATGGCCTGACAAAGCGCCGACATTATGGTTTTCATGTCGTATAGTCGCGGCCGCGTCGGAACGACAGAATGACAAACGGCGGGAAGAAGATCGTCATTGCCGGTGCCGGCAGCATCGGCTGCTACGCCGGCGGCTGCCTGGCTCTTGCCCGACGCCAAGTGATCCTGCTGGCCCGGCCGCGCATAGAGGCGGCGCTGCGCCAGGGCGGATTGCGCGTCAGCGACCTCGAAGGCCGTGATCGCCTGGTCAAGCCGGATGCGCTCGGGATCACCATGGATCCGGCCACCGCCTTGCGGCAAGCCGACGTTATCCTGGTGACGGTCAAGAGCGGCGCGACGCAGAAGATGGCCACCCTAATCAAGGCCCATGCCCGCCCCGATGCCGTCGTGATCAGCCTGCAGAACGGCGTCGACAATGCCGACAGGCTGCGTGCCGGGCTTGATCAACCAACAGGACTTGGCCATCAAACGGTGCTGGCCGGCATGGTGCCGTTCAATGTGGTGCAATCGCCGGACGGCGAATTGCCGTTGCGCGTGCATCGCGCCAGCGACGGCAAGGTGATGATCGAGGACGGTCTTGCCGGCCTCCTCGATGTCGCCAGGTTTTTGAATGTCGAAGGGCTGGCGGTCGAAACCCATGGCGACATGAAGGCGGTGCTGTGGGGTAAGCTTCTGATGAACCTGAACAACGCACTGGTGGCGCTTTCGGACCTGACGCTGGCGCGCGAACTCGCCGATCGCCGCTGGCGGCTGATCCTGGCCGGCCAGATCGACGAAGCGCTGCGGGCGATGAAAGCCTCAGGCATCGAGCCGGCCCGTGTCGCCGGCTTGCGGCCGGCGCTGCTGCCGAAGGTGCTCAGGCTGCCGGACTGGGTGTTCAGGCTTTTGGCGCGACGCATGCTGGCGATCGACCCTGAGGCCCGCTCGTCGATGTGGGACGATCTGCGGCGCGGCCGGCCGACGGAGATCGTCGAATTGCAAGGGGCGGTGCTCAGCCTCGCCGAAAGAACGGGCACGCCGGCGCCGCTCTTGAAAAGCGTTACCGCTTTGGTGCGCGCGGCCGAAGCGGCGCGGCTTGGGCCGCCGGGCCTGACGCCGGAACAGGTTCTGCCGCCGGGTGGCCCTCGATCAGCGTGATCTTCTGCCAGATCTTGCGTGACAGGTTGGAGCTCAGATTCTCGATGTCGTTTACGCCGTCGATGACCACGGCGTCATTGACCGACTGGGCGAACAAGGCGGCGATCTTGCCGGTGATCGACAGCATTTCCGAGCAATAGTCGAGATAACGCGCCAGATCCGCGGCATTGGTGATGCGGGCTGGCGAGTGCAGGGTCGGCTTGAAATTGGCCGACAGCGCCGCTGGATCCTTGGTCAGCTGATGCATGTCGATGACGTGGATCAGCGAGCGCAGACCGTGCAGCTGGCGAAACACCTGCTTGCGCTTGATGCGTTCCTCGGTGCGGATCAGGGCCAGGAAGCCGAGCACGGCGAGGATCATCATGTTGATCGTGGCTTCGATGCCTTGCACCGACTGCACTGCGTCGTCGGCCTGGGAAATGTGAATGAGCGGCAGGATGGTGCCGACGAACAGGAAGACCAGCGCGCCGGCGACGACGGCGGCGACGATGATGCCGCGCAGCCACCAGATCGGTGCCTCGAGCCCCTTGGCCGCCTTGGCCAGGTCGCGCGACAGCGACACCAGTTCGGCGGCGACGCCGCGCAGTCCCGCTTCGGGGAAACGGTCGGCGATGCGGCCCTCCAGCCGCTCGGCGGTCTCGACGATCAGTTTCGGATCAAGCGTACGGTAGCGCATGCCCGATCGATCCTCAGGGTTGTTCCGGCTCGTTGGTGCGCCGGCCATAGCGGTTGGGTCCAGGCTGCCCTGGAAACAGGCACAATACAAGGAAGGCGACGATCGAGACGACCGGTACGAACAGGATCAGCGCGGCAATGCCCGGCTTGTCGAGGTCGTGCAGCCGCTTCACGGCCAGCACGATGTTCGACCACAGCGAGGCGATGAAGGCGACGAAGAAGATGAACGACCACATGTTGCTCTCGGCCGAGCCTTCCGGCACCAGCGTGAAGCGGTACAGCGGAAACGCCTGAATGATGGCGACGAGCAGTCCGCCCAGAAAATAGGCCGCGCGGCTGACGCGGCCCGATGTCTTGAAGAAAAGCCAGGTGAGATTTGAACTGTCAGGCAAGCGGGTCCGGTCCGTATTGATTGGCACCCTTGGTGCCTTCGAGAATGCCGCACTCTACCAGGAACCAGATCGCGCCGATGAACGGCACCAGGATGATCAGGCTCCACCAACCCGACTTGCCCCGATCGTGCCAGCGTTTGGCGTAGAAGGCGAAGACCGAATAGAGCATGGCAAGCGAGTAGAGCAAATAGATAAAGCCGTAAGGCATCTGGTTGAACGTCGTGCCCAGTATGTTGTCGAGGATCATCGCGATTACCGCGCCGACGAAAATGACGCCGACGCTGGCCCAGAACTTCGCGCGGTTGATGCGACCCTCATAGCTGGTCAGCAGATATTTCCAGTCCATGTCACCCCTCCATGTTGAACCAGCGCGACCGATTGCCGCGCCGGCGGAAGGTGCGCCCACCCGGCGGAAAGATCAATCGCGCAGCAACTCGTTGATCGAGGTCTTGGACCTGGTCTTGGCGTCGACACGCTTGACGATGACGGCGCAGTAGAGGCTGGGGCCGGGCTCGTTGTTCGGCAACGGCTTGCCAGGCATCGAGCCGGCGACGACGACGGAATTCGGCGGCACCTCGCCATAGAAGACCTCGCCGGTGGCGCGGTCGACGATCTTGGTCGACTGGCCGATGAAGACGCCCATGCCGAGCACCGAGCCTTCGCGCACGATGCAGCCCTCGACGACTTCCGAGCGCGCGCCGATAAAGCAATTGTCCTCGATGATGGTAGGACCGGCCTGCATCGGCTCCAGCACGCCGCCGATGCCGACGCCGCCGGAAAGATGCACGTTCTTGCCGATCTGGGCGCAGGAGCCGACCCCGACCCAGGTGTCGACCATGGTGCCGGTATCGATATAGGCGCCGACATTGACGAACGACGGCATCAGCACCGCGCCCGGGGCGACATAGGCGGAGCGGCGCACGATCGATCCCGGCACGGCGCGGAAACCCGCCTTCTCGAAGTCGACGGCGCTCCAGCCGTCGAACTTGGACGCCACCTTGTCCCACCACACAGCCTGGCCCGGGCCGCCCTTGATGATCTCCATCGGGTTGAGCCGGAAGGAGAGCAGCACCGCCTTCTTCAGCCACTGGTTGACGTGCCACTTGCCGTCGTCCTGCCGCTCGGCGACGCGCACCGTGCCGCGATCGAGCAGATCGAGTGCCGACTGGATGGCATCGCGCGTCTCGCCGCGGGTCGCGGTCGAAATCGTATCGCGCTCCTCGAAGGCCTTCTCGATGGTCTTTTCGAGGCTTGCCAGATCGGGCTTCGACATGATTTCGCTCCATTACCAAGCTGTTAAGGGCCTGAGCCTTAACCTGTTTAAAAGTCGCGGACCTCTGGCAGGCTTTGCCTGCCTCGGTCTTTGCATGTGGCAGGTTCTTGTCGCAAAACCGCAGGACACTTTTGCGGAACCTGCTTATGTTAAGGCTGTATGAGGGTCAATCGCGTGTGCGTCACGGGACGGCGCAGTTAAGGGAATTGGACGGTGGATTCGATGACTCCCATGGAAAAGGCGGGATGGACGCCGCTGCCGCATTCGGACGAGGATCTGGAGCGGTCGAGAAGCGTACCGGACACGCCGCAGACGCGGGCCGAGACCTACCGGCTGGCCTGGAACGATCCCGAGTTCATGACGCGGCGCGAATTGCGCGCGGTCCGGCTGCAGCTCGAACTCCTGAAGCCGGAAATGATCCTGGCCGAGCGCGGTATCCATTCCACGGTGATCCTGTTCGGCGGCGCGCGTTTGCCCGAGCCCGGCGGCGAAGCCTGGGCGGCCAAGAACGAGACGCAGAAAAAGAACCTCGAGGAAAACAGCAAATATTACGAGGAGGCGCGCAAATTCGCCCGTCTCTGCTCGCAGCAGTCGGCGACGTCATACTACCGCGAATATGTCGTGGTGACCGGCGGCGGACCCGGCGTGATGGAAGCCGGCAACCGCGGCGCCGACGATGTCGGCGCGCCGTCGATCGGGCTCAACATCGTCTTGCCGCACGAGCAGGCGCCGAACGCCTATGTGACGCCGGAGCTGTGCTTCAACTTCCACTATTTCGCCATCCGCAAGATGCACTTCGTCATGCGCGCCAAGGCGGTGGCGGTGTTTCCCGGCGGCTTCGGCACGATGGACGAATTCTTCGAAACGCTGACCCTGATCCAGACCGGACGCATGGAACGCGTGCCGGTGATCCTGTTCGGCAAGTCGTTCTGGAAAAGGGCGATCGATCTCGACTTCCTCGCCGAACAGGGCACGATCAGCCCCGGCGACCAGGACATCATCGATTTCGTCGACACCGCCGACGAAGCGTGGGGGATTATCAGCCGGTTCTACAAGCTGGGGGAGTAGGTAGGGGAACTGGGGAATTGAAGAACTGAAGAACTGAGGAACTGAGGAACTGAGGAACTGAGGAACTGAGGAAAAAGGGAGCCGGACCGTTCCTCTGTTCCTAGTTCCCCAATTCCCCAGTTCTTCAGTTCTTCAATTCCTCTACCCCTGCCACAATCGCCGTGAGAAACGTCGCCAGATCGTCGGTGACGAAGTCGACGTCGTCCTCTTGCGCGGGGTCGCGCTCCCATATTTCGGAGAAGGTCGGCTCGAAATTGCGCGGCACCACCAGAACGGTGGTCATGCCCAGAGATTTCGGCACGGAAAGGTTGCGGGCGAGATCTTCGAACATCACCGCATTGTGGCCGGTGACGGCGTGCAGTTCGGCGAACTTCTCGTAGGTCTGGCGCGCCGGCTTGGGATTGAGGTCGGCGGCGATGATATCGAAGATGTCGTCGAAATGGTCGAGGATGCCGAGCTGGCGCGCGGTGCGCTCGGCGTGCCTGCGGTCGCCATTGGTGAAGATGAACTTGCGGCCGGGAAGCTGCCGGATGGCGGTGCCGAGAACGGGGTCGGGCACCAGCCACGAATAGTCGATGTCGTGGACCTTCTCGAGGAAATCGTCGGGGTCGATGCCGTGGCGCGTCATCAGCCCGTTCAGCGTCGTGCCATATTCGAGATAAAGCTCCTTCTGCAGCTTGCGTGCCTCGTCGCGCGGCAGCGCCAGCAACTCGCCGATATAGGCGGTCATCTTGACGTCGATCTGCGAGAACAGATTCGAATGGTGCGGATAGAGCGTGTTGTCGAGATCGAACACCCAGTCGGTGACATGAGCGAAGCGAGCGGGATCGGGGAGCGTAGTCATGTGCCCCTTATGGCATGAAACGCGGATTCCGAAATGCACTTTATCCACAACTTCCGCGCGACCCGAGTAGCAAAAACAGGCTCACGATTCAAATTTTAGGCATCCGGGAAAGGTGGCATTCAGGGCTTGCTGGCACAGAGACAGTCCTGTGGGAGCCAGCGATGAACACCATAATTCTGAAGTCCGCCGCCATCGCTTTCGCCTCCGTCGCCATCTCTCTCCTGCTAACCCTGATCATCGTCCCGGCCATGGGGTTTCCGATGAGCCGGACGATCTGGCTGACCTCGACTGTTTGTCCGCTGGTACTCGCCTGGGTTGCTTGTGCCAGCACCTTCTGGCAGAGCGACAGGCTGAAGAATGCGCATCGCGAACTTGCCCGGGCGCACGCCCAGCTGGCCGCCGCGCATCGCCGCCTGGCGGAAAAGGCAAGCCGCGACGACATGACCGGCATGCTCAACCGGGAGAGCTTCTTCGCCGCGCTGGATGGTTCCCGACGCAAGTCCGATCGCGGCGCGCTGCTGATCATCGACGCCGACCATTTCAAGAAGATCAACGACAGTTTCGGTCACTTGACCGGTGACGATGCGCTGCTGCTGATCGCCAGCGCGATCGAACGGGGCGTGCGCCACGGCGACGTGCTCGGCCGCATCGGCGGCGAGGAGTTCGGCGCGTTCCTGGTCGGAGCCACCGAGCAGGAGGCCAAGCGTGTCGCCGAGCGCATTCGCCGCGAGGTCGAGCTGATCCGCTTCCGGCCCGTCGACGAGCGGACCATTCCGCTGACCGTCAGCATCGGCGGCACCGTCTGCGGCGAGGAAGCCAATGTATCGGAGCTGATGCGCGCCGCCGACCGGCGCCTCTATCAAGCCAAGCACGCGGGCCGTAACCTGTCGGTCCTCGATACGGATATCTCTGCCGCCGCTTAAGCCGCCGGCGAATGGCCGGGAGACCGGGGCCACTCAAGCCAGCGCCGCCGTCAAGAGATTTCTAACTTTGTTTGCAGCCGCCCGCGCCATTATCCGGCTTGAAACGGCTTCACGGTTAGGTTTGGCACGAAACAAGCTTCTTCCCCGATGCATGTCCCGTTCCGGGAACGCCATGCGCAGCCGAGGCTCCCATCGAGAGACCAGTCATGAGTTTCTTCAAAGAAATGTCGCGCCGCACGATGATGCAGGCGCTGATCGCAATGCCAGCCCTGTCCCTGTTCCGCAAATCGCCTGCCGACGCCGCCCATACCGGCGCATCCCGGGTCGATGCACTGGCCGACCCGAGCGAAATCGTCGAGGTCAATGGCTGGATCCTGAAGCGGAGCGATCTGGCATGATCTTCGACAGTTACGAGGCGTATCGCGCCGCCAATTTCAGACCCAAGGTCTGCATCCTCGGTTCCGGCCCGGCTGGCACCACCATTGCCCGCAAGCTCGGTGCCGCCGGCATTCCAGTCGTGGTGCTGGAAGCCGGCGCGCGGGATTTCAGCGACGAATCCCAGGATTTCTACCGCGGCACCACGGTCGGCGATTTCTATTTCGATCTCGACATCACCCGGCTGCGGTTCATGGGCGGCAGCTCCAACCACTGGGCCGGATGGTGCCGCGTGCTCGACAAGCAGGATTTCGAGCCGAAGGCCTGGGCACCCGACACCGGCTGGCCAATCCGGCGCGCCGACATCGAGCCCTACCTGAATGAGGTGCATGACATCCTCGACCTACCCGATTTCCGGCCGGATGTGCCGATATCGGACGACATTCGCTGGGTGCAGCTGATCAAGAGCCCGGCGGTGCGTTTCGCCGAGAAATTCGGCGACGAACTCGACAAGAGCGGGAACATCGCCGTCGTGCTCAACACTTATGCCACCGAGCTCACCGGCGACGGCAAACGCGTGACTGGCGCCAGACTGTGGTCCGACGGCCAGGATGCCGGAACGTTCAATGCCGACTATTTCATCGTCTGCACCGGCGGGCTGGAGAATTCACGGCTGCTTTTGTGGTCGAACCGGCGCTCGAACGGCGGCGTGGTGCCGAATGCGGCGGCGCTTGGCCGCTACTGGATGGAGCACCCGACCTTCGAGGGCGGCAATGCCATCCTGGCCGACTACGGCGCGTTCGAGGTCGATGCCGTCAACGAGGCCTTCTTCTCGCCGACGCTCGCCGCGATGGAGCGCCTGCAGATCATGAATTTCGGTATCCGGCTGATTGAGACGCCGTATCCGGGGGTCAAGAGCCTGATCGCCGATCTCGCCTGCACGGCGCCCAACATGGCCGAGTGGATGTCCTCCAAGCTGAGCCAGAATCTGCGCTGCGCGGCCCAGCTCTATGTCGCCTGGGAACAGGCGCCGCGGGCCTCCAACCAGATCGAACTGTCGAAGACCGATGTCGACCACGCCGGCGTGCCGCGCATCGAACTGAACTGGAAGAAATCGGACCTGGAACGCCGTACCCTTCTCGAAGGACTCAGGCTGTTCGGCACGACGCTGATCGAGAAGAATCTCGGCCGGGTGCGCATCGCCGACTGGATCGCCAACGGCCAGGACTACCCGACCAACGACGAGACGGCAGGCCACCACCATATGGGCGGCACGCGCATGGGCACCGACGTCACCAAGAGCGTGGTCGATGCCAACTGCAAGGTGCATGGCATGGACAATCTCTATGTCGGCGGCTCTTCGGTGTTCTGCACGTCGGGGCAAGCCAACCCGACAACGACGATCACCGCGCTGGCCTGCCGGCTGGGTGAACATCTGACCAAGGTGGTCAGCGTCTGAGCTCCTACGGCCCTCGGCCGGCGCCGATAATGGCGCCGGCAGACGCTTGATATCGGCTCAAAGGCCGTGGACGGCGATGCGCACCAGCACGGCGGCGGCGGCAAGCGCCACGAGCAGGATGCCGAGGCCGATGGAGAGCCCCAGCCATACCATTCCATTGCAAGCCGGGCGATAGGGGCTATGTGTTCGCCGGCGTTACCGCGAACGCCGGCAGGGAGCCGGACTATTTCGGCTGGGCCCCATAGGCGACAAGAAACGCCTCTACCGAGGCATCCGCGTGCCGTTCAAGTTCGGCCTTGGAGCGCGGATCGCTTCCCGTGAACATAGCTTCATTCATGGGAATCCAAAGAAGCATTCCAAACAAATGGCTCGCTGCCAGACGGGGATCACTGGTTTGCATCAGCCCTCGATCGGTGAGCTTTTGAAAGCAGGACGCCATCGAGGCAAGCATGCGCTCAAAACCTTTTTCGTACCAGCTGCGGCCAAGCTGCGGCATTCGATCCGCGTTGGCGATAATCAGGCGCCGCAGCTTCAACAACTCTTCATCCAGGAGCATCGTTACCAAACGTCGAGCAAGCTGCTGCAGGCCGCCCTCCATGAATTTCGCCTCGGAAAGCAGTGTCGTCACGGACTCTATGACATCGTTGACCTGGGTAGCGGTTGATAGGACGACTTCGCCGAAAAGCGTCTCTTTGTCCGTGAAATGCTTGTAGATGGTCTGCTTGGAAGCTCCCGCCCTTGTGGCGATTTCCTCCATGCTGGTTCCATCATAGCCCTTGCCGATGAACGCCGCCGTGGCCGCTTGGATGATTTCACGATCCTTGCGTGCCGATCTGGTCTCACCTTCGATTTCCATTGGCGCCCCTCGACCAGTACTAGACGGTACCGTTCCCGTATGATAGCTCTGAAACGGTACTGGACTGACTAGTACCCTGTCAACGAAGGCGAGCCTAGACCGATGACCAAGATGATCTTCCTTAATCTGCCGGTGCGCGACCTGCAGGCAGCGACAAACTTTTATCTCGCGATCGGGGGCACGCTTAATCCGCAGTTCTCGAACGACCAGGCCAGCTCGATCATGTTCTCGGACTCCATCGGTGTCATGTTGCTCACGCACCAGCATTACAGCCAGTTCACAGCGCGGCAGATCGGCGATCCCAAGCGTGACAGCCAGATGCTGATCGCGCTCACCACCGACAGCAGGGACGAGGTCAATGCCATAATCGAGAAGGGCGTGGCGGCAGGCGGCCGCGCCGATCCCAATCCAGCGCAGGATCTCGGTTTCATGTTCAACCGTCACATCGAAGACCCAGACGGAAACGTCTGGGAGTTCATGTGGATGAACCCGTCTGCCATGCAATAGCCTGGCGAGATCAAAGCGCCCGAAGCGCGTTGCGTCGAAACGGATTCACGCAACGCGCCTCAAACACCGGCGCCGGATCACTAGACCGTCGCCGGGTCGAGCGCCGGCTGGCCCTTGCGGCGGGCCACGATCGCCTCGAAATCCGCGGTCCGGAAGGCATCGCGTAGGGCGTCGAAGGACGACAGCACGAAATAGGCGCGCTGGAACTTGTCGATCTCGTAGCCGGTGCGCATCACCGTTTCGAGGTCGAAGGGCACGTGATGGGCGTCCTTGCTCTCGACGGCGAACTGCAATTCGGTAAAGGACGACATCAGGCCGGCGCCAAAGGCCTTCAGCGGCTGGCCTGCCTCCTGCATCAAGCCGTATTCGGCCGTATACCAGTAGAGCCGGGTGATCATCTCGTCGCCGCCGAGCGCTATGATGTCGCCGGCCTTCTTGCCATACATCTGCATGAAGTCGGCGAACACCGGCTGAGACAGCACCGGCACGTGGCCGAAAAAATCGTGAAACATGTCCGGCTCGACGATGTAGTCGAGCTCCTGCCTGCTGCGCAGCCAGTTGGTGACCGGGAAGCGGCGATTGGCGAGATGATCGAAGAAGGGGGCGGCCGGTATGAGCCCAGGCACGGCGACGATCTCCCAGCCGGTCAGCTTGCGCAGCTTGGCGCTGACGTCCTCGAAATCGGGGATGCGGTCGAGCAGGCCGAGCTTCTCGACACCGTCGAGATAGGAGTGATGGGCGAGCTTGCGCGTCAGCTTGGTCTGGCGGTTGCACAATGTGCGCCACACCGCCTGTTCCTCGGCGCTGTAGTCATAGCCCTGCGCCACGGTGAAATCGGCACGGCAGACCGAATAGTCGCCACGCAACCCTTGCGCCGCGCAGTCGCGGGCATATTCGGCAACGCTCATCGTCGTCATGGCTTTTCTCCCTGCAATCATGATGGTGACCTGCCGAAAGGCTAACCGGATTTGCCGGGGCAAATCGGCTTTTATGATGGCTCGAATGCCATATCGCGGATAACATTCACTCACAATCCGTGCCATAGGAGTGAAAATGCCTCAGTTCGATGATTTCGAGATCAAGATGCTCGACGTTCTGCAGCGCGACGGCCGCAAGCCGGTGTCGGAGCTGGCGCAGGAGATCGGCCTGTCGACGACGCCGTGCGCGCGGCGCTTCGAAGCGCTGCAGGATGCCGGCATCATCAAGGGCTTTGCCGCGGTGATCAGCCGCCGCGCGGTCGGCTTGATGGTCGAGGTTTTCATCCAGGTGCGCCTGGTCAGCCACAGCGACGGCTCGCCCGAAAGCTTCATTGCCGCGGTGCAGCGCATGGACGAAGTGTCATCGTGCTGGACGATGACCGGCGACCACGATTTCCTGCTGCATGTCATGGTGCCGTCGGTCGACGAGCTCAACGCCTTCGTCATGCATCGGCTGATGCGGCTCGACGGCGTGCGCGACGTGCACACCCAGCTGGTGCTGCAGAACATCAAGGGGCCCGGACACGTGCCGCTTGCGCACCTGAAGCGATGACATCGCCCGCCCTCCGCATTCCTGCGGAGAAGCTGCACGCAAACTGCTGAAACAGGCCAAGCCGGGGTCCACATCGCGGACCAGCATGCACGGATCATCCCTCCAGGAGATCCGCCGTGAAAATCGTCCTGATCAATCCGCCGCACACCGCTATCGGCAGCCGCGTGCCGGACGATCATCTGCCGCCGCTTGGCCTGCTGGCGATCGGCGGCCCGCTGATTGACGCCGGCCATGAGGTGCGGCTGGTCGATGCCGAATTCGAGCCGATGCCGCTCGACATTGTGGTGCGCCGCACACTCGACGATCGGCCGGACTTCGTCCTGATCGGCCATTCCGGCTCGACCTCGGCGCATCCGACCGCCCTTTTGATCGCCGGGATGATCAAGGCGCGCGAACCGGCGACCATCGTCATCTATGGCGGCNGGGGCTGCTGCTGGCGATCCTGATCGACCAGCGCGTGCGCGGCGAGGGCGAGGCGACCGTCGTGGCGCTGGTCGAGGCGCTGGAAATGCACCAGCCGCCGGCAAGCGTCGCCGGTATCGCCTTTCGCGACGATTTGCGCCGTCCCTTCGCCACGCAACCGGCGATGACCATCGCCGAGATCGACGCCTACCGCGTCGGCTGGGAGCTGATCGACCACAGCCGCTACAGCTACTGGGGCGGCAAGCGCGCCGTGGTCATGCAGTTTTCGCGCGGCTGCCCGCATCTGTGCAACTATTGCGGCCAGCGCGGTTTCTGGACCCGCTGGCGGCACCGCGATCCCAAAAAGTTCGCGCGGGAAATCGCCTGGCTGCACCGCGAGCACGGTGTCGAGCTGATCAATCTCGCCGACGAGAACCCGACCGTCTCGAAAAAGGCCTGGCGCGCCTTTCTCGACGCTCTGATCGCCGAGAGCGTGCCGGTGCTGATCGTCGGCTCGACGCGGGCCGACGACATCGTGCGCGACGCCGATATCCTGCATCTCTACCGCAAGGCCGGTGTCATCCGCTGGCTGCTCGGCATGGAGAACACCGACGAGCAGACGCTTCAATTGATCCGCAAGGGCGGCAGCACCTCATCCGACCGCGAGGCGATCCGGCTGCTGCGAAAACATGGCATCTTGTCGATGGCGACCTGGGTGGCCGGTTTCGAGGATGAGGGGTTTCGCGACCTCTGGCGCGGCTTTCGCCAGCTCATCGCCTACGATCCCGACCAGATCCAGGCACTCTATGTGACGCCGCATCGCTGGACGCCGTTCTTCAGGATTGCCCGCGACCGCAAGGTGATCCAGCAGGACGCCCGGCTGTGGGATTACAAGCACCAGGTGCTGCACATGACCCGGCTGAAGCCGTGGATGCTGTTCTTCTCGGTCAAACTGATCGAACTCGCCGTGCAGTCGCGGCCAAAGGCGCTGGCGCGCATCCTGTTCCACCCCGATCCCGAGCAGCGGCATTCGATGCGCTGGTATACGCGGATGGGCCGCCGCGTCTGGTTCCGCGAAGTCTGGGGTTTTCTGGCGCGCGACATCAGGGTGAAAGACGGGCCGACGCTCGCCGAATTCTGGGGCGCGCCGCAGGATGCCGAAGAGGAATCGATGGTGTTTGCGCGCCAAGCCCGAAAACCGGCCGCGTCCGTCGTCGCGCAATCGCGCACCGCCTGAGCGGCACTTCCTCCACGTGTCCGTCGCCAGGCTTGCACTGGCGGCCGGCGGGCAGTGCGCTAATTTTCTGCGAACCGTTGGTTACCGGCAGGAGGAAGCGATGAACCTTGTCACGCATAAGAAGATGAAAGGTGACCGGCTGATGCCCTGGGGGAAAGGCACTGTCGTGACGGGAGCCAAGGGGTTCGTCTTCCTTGCCGGAAATACCGGCACAGCCGAAAACTACGATCCGTCGAGCGGCAAGGGAGGCGCCGTCGGTGACGCGGCGACGCAGTGGCGCTCCATCCTGACGAACATCAAATCGGATTTGGAGGAACTCGGCAGTTCGCTCGAGCATCTCGTCAAGATCACACAGTACGTCAAGGGACCGTTTCCGGACGGAGGGGCCTTGAGTTCGCCAAATTTCCGGTTGGACGTGATGGATGAATTCTTTGCCGAGCATTGCCCAAAGCATTGCAGCTACAACAATCCGCCGCCATCGGAGGTGATCGGAGTGATCGCACTTGCCCATCCCGATCTGGTCATCGAGATCGTGGCGGTGGCGGCCCTGCCTGACTAGTGCGTGCCGCCCAACCGCCTGCCGCCCAGGCGGCACAGCCGCGGACCGTCAGGGCACGATCAGCGTGCCGGCGCCGTGTTCCGTGAACAGCTCGAGCAGCACCGAATGCGGCGTCTTGCCGTTAAGGATGACGACGCCCTCGACGCCGCGTTCGATCGCCTCGATGCAGGTCTCGACCTTGGGGATCATGCCGCCCGAGACCGTGCCGTCCTTGATCAGCGACTTTGCCTCGGCGACCGTCAATTCGTCGATCAGCTTCTTGTTCTTGTCGAGCACGCCGGGCACGTCGGTCAGGAACAGCAGGCGCGTGGCCTTGCAGGCGCCGGCAATGGCGCCGGCGAAGGTATCGGCGTTGATGTTGTAGGTGTGGCCGTCGCGGCCGGGCGCCACCGGCGCCAGCACCGGGATCATTTCCGAGCGCGCCAGAAGATCGAGCAGCGTGCGGTCGACTTCGACCGGCTCGCCGACGAAGCCGAGATCGAGCACGCGCTCGATGTTGGAGTCCGGGTCGATCATGGTCTTGCGCGCCTTTTCGGCGAAGACCATGTTGCCGTCCTTGCCGCACAGGCCGATCGCCCATTCGCCCTCGGCATTGATCAGGGCGACGATCTCCTTGTTGATCGAGCCGGCGAGCACCATTTCGACGATCTCGACGGTCTTCTGGTCGGTGACCCGCAGGCCGCCCTCGAACTTGGATTCGATGCCCATCTTGGCCAGCATGGCGCCGATCTGCGGCCCGCCGCCGTGGACGACGATCGGGTTGACCCCGGACTGCTTGAGCAGCGCGATGTCGCGCGCGAAAGCCTTGCCGAGCTCGATATCGCCCATGGCGTGGCCGCCATATTTCACCACGACCGTCTTGTGCTCATAGCGCTGCATGTAAGGCAGCGCCCGCGACAGCAGGGCTGCCTGCATTTCGGCGGTGGCGGTTATCTCCGTCATCGGCATGGTTTCCCTGGCTTTGATTCATGCATGTCGTTGCCCCAAACCGCTGGGCACGTGCACCGTTAAGACCGGCGGCGTCTTAGCGGGAATTGGCTCTGCCCGCAAATGTCATTGTTGTCATATTCGCCGGGTTCACGGCCTCGTCATTGTGCCGGTATCATCAGCGGCGCCCGCCGCTTCAGCCAGCCCGAAATCTTCTCCATCTGCGCGGCGAAGGACAAAAGCGTTTCTTCATCGCCAGGGCGGCCGGCCGCCTGGATGCCGAGCGGCAGGCCGGCATCGGTGACATGGACGGGCAGCGCAATCGACGGCTGGCCGCTGACATTGTGGATCGCCGGCCAGTGGGTGAACCACAGGCTCTTGTCCATCAGCTGGCCGAACACGGACTCGACCTTCAGCAAGGGCGTGAGGTGAAGCTTGTCGAGCAGGTTCTCGATCAGCTCGTCGGCGCCTTTCGGATCCATGGCGCCACAGGCGAGCGGCGGGTGGGCGATAATGGGCAGCAGCACGGCATCGTAGCGCGCGGTCTCCGTGATTAGCTGTCGCGAGGCAGCGTGGAGCCGCTGCAGGGCGGCATAGGTCTCGCCGGCCGAAACCATCTCGCCCAGCCGGCCAAGCACCCGCGTGGCGCGCTCCACGTCGCCGGTAACGGGACGGCCGACGCGCAGCGCTTCCGCCTGCAGCGTGCCGGCAACGGCGGAGGCAACCGTCCTGCAGAAGTCGGCGAAGAAATCGCGCCCGATGAAGGGCAGATCGATGTCCTCGACGGTGTGGCCGCCCTCGCGGGCGAGCGCCACCGCGATGTCCAGCGCTTTCACCGTCTCGGCCGAAATCGGCAGGCCAAGCGGCGACTTGCGGTAGACCGCCAGGCTGAGCTTGCCGGGATCGCGCGCGGCGGCAGCGGCGAATGTGCCCTTCGGCGGCAGCGCGGCGTAAGGCGACAGCGAGTCGGGACCGTGGGTGAGGTCGAGCAGCAGCGCGCAATCGCGCACCGAGCGGGTGACGGCATGATCGACGACCATGCCGTACCAGCTTTCGCTCACCAGCGGCGTCAGCGGGATGCGGCCGCGCGAGGTCTTGAGCCCGACAAGTCCGGTGCAGGCCGAAGGCACGCGGATCGAGCCGCCGCCATCCGAGGCATGCGCCACCGGCACGACGCCGGCTGCGACCAGGGCTGCCGAACCGCCGGACGAGCCGCCGCTGGTGTGGCCGGTGTTCCAGGGATTGCGGGTGATGCCGAAGGCCTTGGATTCGGTCATCAGCCGCAGCCCATGTTCCGGCGATGTCGAGGTGACGATCGGGACCAGCCCGGCGGCGAGATAGCGCTCGGTCATCACCGAATTGACATCGGGCTGCCATGCCGGGATGCGGCTGCCGCCATGCGACGGCACGCCCTTGATGGCGATGCCTAGATCTTTGATGGCAAAGGGAACGCCGGCCAGCGGCAGCGAACGGTCCATGGTTCTCGCCCGGGTTCGAGCGGCCTCATAGAGCGGCTCGGCCGTGGCATTGATTTCAGGCCTTGTGGCCTCAGCGCGTGCGATCGCCGCCTCGGTCAGCTCGATCGCGGACAGCTCGCCCTTGCGCACCAGGCCGGCAAGGCCGGTTGCGTCTTCTTCCCACAGGATCCGTTCGACCGACATGTGCGTTCCCCATTGCCGCCAAGCTAGCCAGCGGCGATTCCCTTGGCAATCGAAGCCTGCGTCCGGACGCCGGAACTTTAGGTGCATGGAATATTTCAGTCGTTGCAAATACAACGCAATTGCCTAATTTGGCTCGGCATGACGCCGCAGGACATCACCAAGCTGATCGTCCGGACTTCGATGAAGGATCGGGCTGCGTTCGATCTGCTCTACCGGCAGACCAGCGCGAAACTTTTCGGCGTATGCCTTCGTGTATTGAACGACCGGGGAGATGCTGAAGAAGCGCTGCAGGAAGTCTTCGTCAAGATATGGACGAAGGCGGACCGTTTTGCTGTCTCCGATCTGAGCCCGATCTCCTGGCTGGTGGCGATCGCGCGCAATCATGCGATCGATCGCATCAGGGCGCGGCGCAAGCCAGCCACCGATATCGATGCCGCGCTCGACGTGGCCGATCCGGCGCCGGGACCTGAAGCGATGGCGGTGGCGGGTGACGAGACCGAACGCGTCCACCATTGCCTCGACGAACTGGAGAAGGACCGGGCGGCGGCCGTCCGGGGCGCTTATCTCAAGGGCGAAAGCTATGCCGAACTGGCGGAACGCCACGGCGTGCCGTTGAACACGATGCGTACCTGGCTGCGCCGCAGCCTGATGAAACTCAGAGAATGCCTGGAGAGATGACGCTCGCAGAGGACAATGGACCGGAACGTGGGGGCGACGACATGTTCGCCGCCGAATACGTTCTCGGCGTGCTGCCGGCGGACGAGCGGCAGATCGCGTCCAGGCGCATCGATTCCGAGACCGATTTCGCGCGGCTTGTCGACGGCTGGGAGGTTCGCCTCTCGCCACTGGCTGACGCCTATCCGGAAATCGAGCCGCCGGCATCGGTGAAGGCGGCTGTCGATCGACGCCTGTTTGCATCGACCCCGGCCGCACCCGCCGAACCCCGTGCAGGCCTGTGGTCCAGCCTCGCCTTCTGGCGCGGCCTCGCGGCAGCGGCGGTTGCCGCGCTCGCGCTCTACATTGCCGTGCCCTACGTCAATCCGCCGGCCGTCCAGCCGCAGACGCGGCTAGTCGCCTCGCTGGCCGCCGACGGCAGCGACGTCAAATACCTCGCCGTCTACGATGCCGCGCACCATGAAGTCAGCCTGTCGCATGTTTCCGGCGAGCGCGCGTCCGGCAAGGACTTCGAACTTTGGATGATCGAAGGCAAGAACGCGCCGGTCTCGATGGGCGTCATCCCGAGCGGAGCGACGGCTCATATCGTCGTCTCGCCGGCGGCGCAGCAGAAGCTGGCGCAAGGCGCGGTGCTTGCCGTCAGCCTCGAACCGCCAGGCGGTTCGCCAACCGGGCAGCCGACCGGACCGGTAGTTGCCGCGGGCGATTTGAAGAGCATCTAGCCCGACCGTTCGCGCTTGTGACCATGATTTAGGCTATAGCAAGTCTATCTTTAATTCCGCACTTCTAAAGTTCCACCAAGCCGGCAAACTACCGAGCCTGGAAAATTTCTTTCCGCGCTCAGAAAAGTTCAAAATAAAAAAATCTGAAACTCTCGCGTTTGTGTCCCGTATCTCCTCGCGTCCCCAAAAATGGGAAGAGAAACCCGAGGAGTTCAACAAAATGCGCAAGTTCGCCACCCTTTTGCTTGCCGGTACGATGGCCGTGTCCGCGCTTGCCACCGCCGCCTATGCCGAAAACCCGATGGTCGGCGGCGCCGCCATGTTTGCCAACAAGACCATCGTCGAGAACGCCGTCAATTCGAAGGACCACACGACGCTGGTCGCGGCCGTCAAGGCTGCCGGCCTGGTCGAAACCCTGCAGGGCGCCGGTCCGTTCACCGTGTTCGCGCCGACCAACGAAGCCTTTGCCGCCCTGCCGGCCGGCACGGTCGACACGCTACTCAAGCCCGAGAACAAGGACAAGCTCGTCAAGATCCTGACCTGCCACGTCATCGGCGCCAAGGCGATGGGCGCCGACGTCGCCGCGATGGCCAAGGCCGACGGCGGCACCCACAAGGTCAAGACCGCCGGAGGCTGCGAGCTGTCGCTCAAGGCCGATGGCGGCAAGGTCACCGTCACCGACGAAAACGGCAATGTCGCCAATGTGACGATCGCCGATGTCGAGCAGTCCAACGGCGTCATCCACGTCATCGACAAGGTTCTGCTCCCGAAGATGTGATCGGGCTGAAGATGTAACAAAGGGCTTGGCGTGGCGAACCTGCTGCAAGAGCCCTCCGTCGATTGCATCGTCTCGCTCCCGCGACCTGCAAGCGACACGCGAGTTCCGCGCCGCCCACGGCCGAACCGTGGAACGGCGCGGAGTGCGTGCGAGGGCAACCGTCACCGGCTTTTGACTTTCGCGTGGCGGCATAGTTTGGCAAAATAGACAATCGGAGGAACTGGTCATGAACCGTCGCGACTTTCTTTTGAGCGGCGTCGCTGCCGTTGGCGCCGTCGGGGCCGCCGCTACCTTGCTGCGCATGGGCGGCCCGCAGCCGGCTCAAGCCGCCGAGAAATTCGAGATCACCAAGACCGACGACGAATGGAAGGCCATCCTGTCGCCGGCCGCCTTTGACGTGCTGCGCAAGGAAGGCACCGAATATCCCGGCACCAGCCCGCTGCTCAACGAGCACCGCAAGGGCATTTTCGCCTGTGCCGGCTGCGACCTGCCGGTCTATCCCTCGGAGACGAAATTCGATTCCGGCACCGGCTGGCCGAGCTTCTGGCAGGAGATCGCCAATGGCATCGGCAAGACCGAGGACCGGTCGCTGGGCATGACCCGCACCGAGGTGCATTGCCGCCGCTGCGGCGGCCATCTCGGCCATGTCTTCGACGACGGCCCGGCGCCGACCGGCCTGCGCCATTGCATCAACGGCGTGGCGCTGAGCTTCAAGCCCGCCACGGCCTGACAGATTCTGCTTCAAACGAAAAACTCCGGGCTTTGCGGCCCGGAGTTTTTTGCGCGGTCAGAGCTTTTCGGGCGTGGACTGGAGGAGCTTCCCGAAACCGCTGCCCACGTGTGGTATTTTTGTTTAGTGGCCGCCTCCGCCGCCACCGGGCGCGGCCGGCTTGTTGATCAGCATGGTGAACAGGCCAAGCGTCGCGAACAGCACCGTCAGCATGTAGAACACGTCCATGAAGGACAGCAGCGCCGCCTGCTGCTGGACCATGCCCGACAGCTTGGAGATCGCCGCGCTGGCGGCATCGAGGCCCGTGGTCTGCTCGAAATTGAGCGTCATGTTCTGCAGCTTCTGCTGGGCCGCCGCACTGCCCCACTGCACGTGCTCCGACAGCCGGGCGTAGTGGAAAGCATTGCGATCGATCAGCACGGTGTTGATCAGGGCAAGGCCGACGGCACCACCGAGGTTGCGCGTCAGGTTGAACAGGCCGGACGCATTCTTCAGCCGGTCGGGCGGCAAGGTGCCGAGCGCGATGTTGTTGATCGGCACCATGCACAGCATCATCGAACAGCCGCGCAGGATCTGCGGGATCAGCAGTTCATAGAAATCCCAGTCGGCGGTCAGGTGCGTCATCCACCACGTGCCGGTGGCGAAGCCGAAGAAGCCGATCATCATCATCAGCCGCAGATCCATCTTGCTCGACAGAATACCGGAGATCGGCGCGGTGACGAACATGGCCAGGCCGCTGACGAACAGAGCCTCACCGATCATCATCGAATCGTAACCGCGGATGCGGCCAAGGAAGACCGGATAGAGATAGGTCAGCCCGTAGAGGCCGATGCCGATGACGAAGGAAAACAGCGAACCGAAGGCGAAGTTGATGTTGCTGAAGGCCCGCAGATCGACGATCGGCTCCTCGGCGGTGAAGACACGCCAGAAGAAGATCACTGCACCGATGGTCATGATTATGGCGCAGATGAACACGGCATGATCCTGCAGCCAGTCATTGTTCGGACCTTCCTCGAGCACATATTCCATGCAGCCGAGGAACGCCGCCATGCCGGCGAGGCCCCACCAGTCGAACTTGCTGAACAGCTTGAGATTGGGCTTGTCGAAGTCGATCAGCGACCAGGCCGCGGTCGCCACCAGAATGCCGGGCACGACATTGACGAGGAACAGCCAGTGCCATGAAAAGGCATGGCTGATGTAACCGCCGACGGTCGGGCCGATGGTCGGCGCCAGCGTCGCCACCAGGCCGATCATCGGCGAGACGATGGCGCGGCGCGAGGGCGGGAAGATGGTGAAGGCGGCCGCGAAGACACTCGGGATCATGCCGCCGCCGATGAAACCCTGCACGGCGCGGTAGACGATCATCTGGTCGATGTTGGTGGCGGTCGCGGCGAGCGCGCTGGCGGCGGTGAAGCCGGCTGCCGCGATGGTGAACAGCACGCGCGTCGACAGCATGCGGCTGAGGAAGCCCGACAGCGGGATCATGACCACCTCGGCGATCAGATAGGCCGTCTGCACCCACGGAATCTCATCGGAGCTGGCGCTCAAGCCCGCCTGGATCTCGGACAGTGAGGCGGAGACGATCTGGATGTCCAGGATGGCCATGAACATGCCGAACACCATTGCCAGGAAGGCAATGATGCGGCGTGTGGAAATAGTGTCAGGGACGGCCGGCCGTGCCGGCGGCGATCCTGCGGTGATTGTTGCTGTTGCCATTGCATGGGCCTCCTTGAGGCAGGCCGGGCGGCTCAGTGCTTGATCAGCCCCCGAGCCGCCCTCCGAAAAGCGCTTAGTTGGTGCTCGCGGCAGGTGCGGTGCGGCTGTCGACGTTGACGACAACGCTCAAGCCAGCGCGCAACTTGCCTGTCTTCAGGGCATCGGCCGGGACGTCGATGCGGACCGGGACGCGCTGCACCACCTTGGTGAAGTTGCCGGTGGCATTTTCCGGCGGCAACAGCGAGAAGACCGCGCCTGAAGCCGGAGCGAGCGACGAAACGGTTCCCTGGATGGGCTGGCCGTCGATGGCGTCGACCGAGATGTTGACCTTTTCGCCGGGAACCAGGCGGGCAAGCTGGGTCTCCTTGAAGTTGGCGACGATATAGAGCTTGTCCAGCGGCACGACGACGGCGAGCTTCTGGCCGGGGCTGACGAGGTCGCCCTGCTCGACCGACCGGTTGCCGACGACGCCGTCATACGGAGCCTTGAGCACGGTGAAAGAAAGGTCGCGCGCGGCCTTGTCGCGGCTGAGCTGCAAGGAGGCGAGCGTGCTCGCCGACTCGGCGCGCTGCGCCTCGAGCACACCGATATTGGCCTGTGCCGCGGCGATCTGCGCGTCGGCGCCGACCAGAGCGGCATTGGCCTGGTCGAGCGCGGTCTGGGCATCGTCCAGCTGCGCCTGCGTACCGACATGCGTCTTGACCAGCTGCGCGGCGCGCTGCTGGGCACGGGCGGCATTGCCGGCCGCGGCCTGATCGGCGACCTTCTGCGCCTGCGCCTGCTGCAGGGAAGCCTGCGCGGCCTTGGTCTGCGCGTGGATACGGTCGAGCGTCTTCGACAACGTGGCGATCTGGGCGTCGGCCTGGGCGACAGCTATTTTGTAGTCGCCGTCATCGATCGTCAGCAGCGGGTCGCCGGCCTTGACCAGCTGGTTCTCGCTCACCTTGACCTGATCGACATAGCCGGAAATCTTCGGCGAGACGAACGCCATGTCGGCCTGGACGTAAGCGTCGTCGGTCGAGATCATGAAACGGCCGGTCGTCCAATAGTCATAGCCATACCAGGCGCCGGCGCCGAGCAGGGCAACGCCGATGATCGGCAGCAGGAAGGAGCGCACCGAACGCTTCTTCTTTGCGGGGGCTTCCGCCGGCGGCGGCGCGGCGGCCGGCTGGACAGGAATTCCCGGTGCTTCCGTCGCCGGCGCAACCTTGGCGCTGGGGAACGGACGGACTTCGGCGGTGGATGGCGCGTTTGAGGACATGACATCTCTCTAGGAAAGATTATAATAGACTGAACCGTTCGGTTCGATGGACGTTGACATAGCGCGTAAAGAGGACCATATCAAGGGACAATCGAACCGCTTGGTTCGAATTATTTTCGAGGTGTGACTTTTATGGCCGAGACAACGCCCGACGCCGAAAACGACAAATGCGAGGATCTGCTGGACAGCCTGCGCCGCGGCCGCCCCGCCGCCGGACAGGATCCGGTCAAGCGCAGCCAGATCATCGACGGCGCCCGCCGTGTCTTCATCGACAAGGGCTTCGAGGCCGCCTCGATGAACGACATCACGCGCGAGGCCGGCGTGTCGAAGGGCACCATCTATGTCTACTTCGCCAACAAGGAAGAGCTGTTCGAGGCGCTGATCGAGGAAGAGCGCGGCAGCATATTCAAGAACATGTACGACTTGCTCGATCGTTCCGACGATCTGCGCCAGACGCTGGTGAAGTTCGGCAAGGTGCTGTCGATGAAGATCACCTCGGCCAGGGTCATCCAGGCGCAGCGCACCGTGATCGGCGCCTCCGACAGGATACCCGACATGGGCGCGCGGTTTTACGAGCGCGGCCCCAAACGCGGCCATGACAGGATGGTGACCTTCCTGAACGCCGCCATCGAGCGCGGCCTGCTGCGCATCGACGATGTCGACCTTGCCGCCTATCAGTTCACCGATCTTTGCCTTGCCGGTCTTTTCCGGCAGTGCATCTTCGCCTACCGCGTCAAGGCGCCGAGCCAGGAGGAGATCGAGCACATCGTCCGGTCAGGCGTCGATATGTTCCTGAAGGCCTACGGCACCGCAAGCCTGGCCGAGGAAGAACGCCACCAGATGATTGCCCTCGAGGCAAAGTCCTGACGGGAAACCGCGTCACCCGCCATTGGCGGCAAGCACGATGGCGGCCTGCAATTCCTCGAGACCCTCACCCTTTTCCGATGACGTCGCCAGCACGAACGGAAACGCCGCCGGCCGCTTCTTGATCTTGGCCAGCGTCTCCTCGATCAGCCGCGGCACGCCAGCGACCTTGATCTTGTCGGTCTTGGTCAGAACGATCTGATAGGACACCGCCGCCTTGTCGAGCAGCGACAGCACTTCGTCGTCCTTGGCCTTGATGCCGTGGCGGGCGTCGATCAGCACATAGACGCGCTTCAGCGTGACGCGGCCCTTGAGATAGTCGAAGACCAGCTTGGTCCACTCGTCGACCTTCTCCTTGGGCGCGGTGGCGTAGCCGTAGCCCGGCATGTCGACCAGCGCCATTGGCGGCAGGTCGGCGCCCTCGCCCGAAAAACCATCCGGCACGAAATAGTTGAGTTCCTGCGTGCGCCCCGGCGTGTTGGAGGTGCGGGCCAGCCCCTTCTGGTTGACCAGCGCGTTGATCAGCGACGACTTGCCGACGTTGGAGCGACCGGCAAAGGCGATTTCCGGCGGCCCTTCCGGCGGCAGGAATTTCATGGCCGGCACGCCGCGGATGAAGATCCAGCCGCGCGTGAAAAGGTCGGTGCCGATCGTGGTGCTGTTCAAAGCGTTCAAGCTGCTGCCTCCAGAAGAGAAATATCGGCGCCCCTGATGGCGTCGAGGTTGCGGCCGATCTTGTCGACCGGCCAGTCCCACCATGCCACCGCCAGCAACCGCCGGATCGTCCTGTCGTCGAAACGCATCTTCACCATCTTGGCCGCGTTGCCGGCGACGATGGCGTAGGGCGGCACATCGTGCGTCACCACGGACTTCGCCGCAATGATGGCGCCATGGCCGACTTGCACACCCGGCAGGATCACCGCCTCCATGCCGATCCAGACGTCGCTGCCGACCACGGTGTCGCCGCGCACTTCCTTCGACCATGTCGCCGGATCAAAACCGTTTTCCCAGCCATGGCCGAAGATGTTGAACGGATAGGTCGAAAAGCCGGACATGGCATGGTTGGCGCCGTTCATGATGAAGCGCGCGCCTTCGGCAATGGCGCAGAACTTGCCGATGATCAGCTTGTCGCCAATGAAGGGATAGTGGTGCAGCACGCATTTGTCGGCGAATTTGTCCGGCCCGTCAGGGTCGTCGTAGTAGGTGAAGTCGCCGATCTCGATGTTCGGCGCACTCACCAGCGGCTTCAGGAAGCCGACGCGCGTATGCATCGGGATCGGGTGCTTGATGCCGGGGTTGGGTCCGTCCATGTCGATATCCGTCGAGGAAGTGATTGGTCGGCGCATCCGGACTGCGGGGTGCGCCTGGTCAAAATAACGTGATCCGCCCTATAGCATCAATGGGCCGAGAGCGAGCTTTCCTTGTCATGGAGCTCATTTGTTGCCGCGGCAAATCACGATCGGATTGGACAGCGCGCTGTCGAAGCCGCTGCCCTGATACCGGCCAAGGTCGACCATAGCGCCGTCACATGGAGTGACGTGCCGGGAGCGGTTGCTCGACAGCTGAAACCCGGTCGCCTTCACATATCCAAAAAACCGGAGCCCTGCGTGGGACTGCTGGACTCCGGTCCATTGCCGATACGGCTTCCCAGGAAATATGGACCTCGTCATGAGGTGGGGCGGCAGGCCCGAGAAAGCCCCACGGACCTGCCTGATCCCCTTCGCCGGAAGCCGTTACTTCGGCAACAGCACCTTGTTGACGACATCAATGACGCCGTTCGACTGGTTGACGTCGGCGATCGTCACCTTGGCCTCGCCGCCGGACTCGTCGATGATGTAGAGCTTGCCCTTCCTGACCTCGGCGGTGAGCGTGTCGCCCGAGACGGTCTTCATCTCATATTTGCCGCCCATCGCCTTGGCCTTGGCCATCATGTCCTTGCCGGAGATCTTGCCGGCCACGACATGCGCGGTCAGCACCTTGGTGAGCTGGTCCTTGTTCTCGGGCTTGAGCAGCGTTTCGACGGTGCCGGCCGGCAACGCGGCGAAGGCTTCGTTGGTGGGCGCGAAGACGGTGAACGGGCCGGCGCCCTGCAGCGTGTCGACAAGGCCAGCCGCCTTGACGGCGGCGACCAGCGTCGTGTGGTCCTTCGAGTTGACGGCGTTCTCGACGATGTTCTTGGTGGCGTACATCGGCGCGCCGCCGACTGTCGGGTTCTTGGCATAGGCCGGGGCGGCAATCGCCGCGCCCGCGACGAGTGCGGAAAGGGCGATGATCCTGAATGACGGCAAGCGCATGTGGTCTTCCTCCGGGTGAGGGCTGATCGGAATTGATAGCCTTTGGAAATGCACACGCAGTCACGCCCCGCGACCGCTTGCAGTTTCGCCGATCACGGGAACGTGAACAGATATTTGCCCAAAGAAAAAGCCCGGGCGAACCGGGCTTTTCGAGAAGAGGGATCTTCTCTTCGGCTTTTTTGGAGGCCGGCTACTCCGCCTTTTGTAGGAAGAAGGCCGGCTACTCAGCCGGGGACGGTTTCTTCCGGAACAGCGCGACCAGATTGTCCCACAGCTCGATCTTGGCACCCTGGCGCTTCATGATCAGGCCCTGCTGGAGGATCGACAGCGTGTTGTTCCAGGCCCAGTAGATGACCAGGCCGGCCGGGAAACCCGCCATCATGAAGGTGAAGATGACAGGCATCCAGGTGAAGATCGCGGCCTGCGTCGGGTCCGGCGGCGTCGGGTTCATGCGCATCTGCAGGAACATGGTGACACCCATGATCAGCGGCCAGACGCCGATCATCAGCATGTGCGGCAAGGTGACCGGAACGAGGCCGAACAGGTTGAAGATCGAGGTCGGATCGGGCGCGGCCAGATCCTGGATCCAGCCGAAGAACGGCGCGTGGCGCATCTCGATGGTGATGTAGAGCACCTTGTAGAGCGAGAAGAAGACCGGGATCTGCAGCGCCACCGGCCAGCAGCCGGCGAGCGGATTGATCTTTTCGGTCTTGTACAGCTCCATCATCGCCTGCTGCTGCTTCATCTTGTCGTCCGCGTATTTCTCGCGGATCTCGAGCATCTTGGGCTGCACCTTCTTCATGTTCGCCATCGATGCGTAGGACTTGTTGGCGAGCGGGAAGAACAGCGCCTTGACGATGACGGTGGTGGCGAGGATCGCCAGGCCGAAATTGCCGAAGAATTTGTAGAGCGTGTCGATCAGCCAGAACATCGGCTTGGTGATGAAATAGAAATACCCCCAGTCGATCACCAGGTTGAACTGGCGAATATGACGGTCCGCCTCGTAGGCGTTGATCTTGGCCACTTCCTTGGCGCCGGCGAAGATCTCCGTCTCGACCGTCGCGGACTTGCCGGCATCGACATTGATCGCATCGGTGAGGAAGTCGGACTGGTAGCGGTGCCGGCCATCCTCGAAAAAGGCATAGCGCGGCTGGAACGGCTGCTTCTCGGTCGGCACCAGGGTGACGGCCCAGTATTTGTCGGTGATGCCGAGCCAGCCATCGGTCGACTTGCCCGGAGTGACCTGCTTTTCGGATTCGATCTTGGCGTATTTGTATTCGGCCAGGCCCTCGGTGCCGGTAACGCCGATGAGGCCTTCATGCAGCACATAGGTGCTGGCGACGGCCGGCTTGTCGTAGCGCGTGACGCGGCCGTAATTGAACAGCGAAACCGCGCTGGCGCCAGAATTCTGCACCGTGTCCGTGACCGTGAACATGTAGTTGGCGTCGACCGAGAAGACGCGCTTGAAGGTCAGGCCCTTGTCGTTGGTGTAGGTAAGCGTCACCGGCGTCGACGGGCTCAGCGTCGGATTGCCTTCCACGCTCCATACCGTGTCCGAACCCGGCACCGCGCCGGTCTTGTCGTTGCCGACGAAGCCGATCTCGGCGAAATAGCCGGTCGGCAGCGCCTGCGGGTTGAGCAGTTCGATCTCGGGCGAATTCTTGTCGACGGTCTCGGTGTAGTGCTTGAGCTTGAGGTCGTCGAGGCGCGCGCCGGTCAGGTTGATCGAGCCTTCGAGGCTCGGCGTGTCGATCTTGACGCGCTTCGAAGCAGCCAACGCCTGATCGCGGCCGGCCGCGGTGACGGCGTCTCCGCCGGGCGCGTTGGGAATGGTGCCCGGCGCCGGCGCCGGTGTCGCAGCGCCTGGATTGGCGGCCTCGGCCGCCTTCTTCTGCTCCTCGACGCGCTGCTGCTCGATCTTGGCGGCCTCGCGCTGCTGCTCGACGCGCGGGTTCATGTAGAAAACCTGCCACAAAGTCAGGATCAGCACCGACAGCGCGATGGTGATGAAGAAGTTCCGGTTGTTTTCCATCGAGAGCCCTTGGCCTATCGTGTTCCGCGAAGTCGGCGGGAGAGTTCGGCCTTCAACTGGCCGAACGGGGCGCGCAGTGCATCGTCGCGCCCGACGATGACATAGTCATTGCCGGGCATCATGTCATCTGCGGCATGGACGCGGACGGCTTCTTTCAGCCGCCGCCTGACGCGGTTGCGCACAACGGCGTTGCCGACCTTCTTGGTGACGGTGAAGCCGACACGCGGCACGCCGCCGTCGCCGCGGTCGAGGACCTCGACGAGGAAAAACCGCCCGCGGCGCTTTTCACCACGGCGGACGGCCAGGAATTCCGCGCGTTTCAGAAGCCGCTTGGGATTGACCCCCACTGGCTTGCCGGTTGCGGGCAACGATCTCGTCTCGCTTAGGCGCTGAGCCGCTTGCGGCCGCGGTTGCGGCGAGCTGTGACGACGCCACGACCACCCTTGGTGGCCATGCGGGCACGAAAGCCGTGCCGACGTTTGCGGACGAGTTTGGACGGTTGGTAGGTACGCTTCATTTGTTTTAATACCGCGGGGTGCGGCCCTTCTTGATTCTGTCACTCTGTAACAGGAGCTTTGCCGGGCCGGCTTTGGCGCGATCGAAACCGCGCCGGGACGAATGGCCCGAGCGTGAGCGGGCTTATAGAAAGAAGGGTTTTGGAAGTCAATCCGGGGTCGTCGCGCCAAGGACGTAGGTTTTATGACGGCAATTTAATGTTCCGGCCAAAGGATAAATTGGCAAAAAAGCCTTGATCGCCTAATCTTGGCTGATCAAGTGATTGTGAAGACAGGGTTACATGAGCGAAGCCACGCAAGCGGGAGAAGGCACCGGAACAGCGCCAGCCGCCGTCCGCACGGTGCCTTTGTCGCGCGGCCTGTCGACGAAACTGCTGCTTTTGACCATTGTTTTCGTGCTGCTGGCCGAAGTGCTCATCTTCCTGCCCTGGATCGCCAGCTACCGGCTGAGCTGGCTCAAGGAGCGGCTGAGTACGGCCGCCGCCGTCTCGATCGTGCTGGTGCAGGGCGAGTCGACCTCGCTGTCGCGCACGGCCCAGAACGACGTTCTGATGGCGATCGGCGCCAAGGCGATCGCGGTGCGCGATGGCGGCGTCTCGCGGCTCCTGGTGGTGGCCGACATGCCGCCGCAGGTGGACGAGCACATCGACCTCGCCAGCGTCGGCATGGTCAAGGGTATGACCGGCGCGCTGGACACGCTGTTCTTCGGCGGCGACCGGATGCTTCGCGTTTTCGGACCGGTCGGCGACAGCGACAAGGAATTCGAGCTGATCATGCCGGACTACAGCCTGCGACATGCGATGCTGAGATATTCGCGTAATGTCGCCTTCGTCTCGCTGCTGATCTCGCTGTTCACGGCCATGCTGGTCTATGCCGCCATCGACCTGATCATGATCGGGCCGATCCGCACCATGACGCGCTCGATGCTGTCCTTCTCCGAGGCTCCGGACGATCCCGGGCGCATCATCCGCCCCGCCGCCCGCGCCGATGAGATCGGCGTTGCCGAACGCGAACTGTCGCAGATGCAGGAGCGGCTGCAAAAGATGCTCTCCGAGCAGAAGCACCTTGCCGACCTCGGCCTTGCCGTGTCGAAGATCAACCATGACATGCGCAACATCCTGGCTTCGGCGCAGTTGATGTCGGATCGCCTGCGCCAGGTCAGGGACCCAACCGTGCAGGCCTTCGCGCCGAAGCTTTTGCGCGCGCTCGACCGTGCCGTCTCCTATTCCGAAGGCGTGCTGGCCTATGGCCGCACGCAAGAGCCGCCGCCTTCGCGCCGCCGGGTGCGGCTGTACCAGCTGGTCGAGGACGTGCACGGCCTGCTCGACATCGGACAAGGCATCGAGTTCATCAACGCCGTCGAGGCGGCGTTCGAAGTGGATGCCGATTCCGACCAGTTGTTCCGGGTGCTCACCAATCTTTGCCGCAATTCGGTGCAGGCGATGGCGGCGGACACCGAGAGCGCGGTGGTGCGCCGGCTGGCGGTCTCGGCCGAACGCATGGGCAGCGTCAGCCGCATCGTCGTCACCGACACCGGTCCCGGCCTGCCGGCGAAGGCGCGCGAGAACCTGTTCGCGGCGTTCCGCGGCTCGGCGCGCAGCGGCGGCACCGGGCTTGGCCTGGCCATCGCGCACGAACTGATCCGCGCGCATGGCGGCACGGTGGAACTGGTGGAGTCGATCGGCGGACGCACGACATTCTCGGTCACCATCCCCGACCAGCCGGTGCGGCTCGACCAGGCCCGCGGCAGCCTGCGTCGCCCGGCCTGAGGTCTTCCGCACTGCTTTCCCGGGGGCGCTTGCCTTTCGAGCCCGACACTTTCCCTGATCTTCCCCGAGACTTTCCGTCCAGCCTGGAATCGCGCCGGCTTCGCGGCTGCCTCGAGCGTCGGGATCCGAGCCGCCATCGCCAGATGACATGCCTGCGACAAAACTTTTGCCGGATCGACTTGCTTTTCGCAAATTCAGTCGCTAGGGAACTGCACACATTCGCGGCCGGTCCTCAGGATCGGATCGCTGGGTCGTTGAAAACACGGCCTGATGCGCGCCCGTAGCTCAGCTGGATAGAGCACCAGACTACGAATCTGGGGGTCAGGAGTTCGAATCTCTTCGGGCGCGCCATTTATCTCAAGGACTTAACCAAATTGCGCCGTTTCAAATCGGCAATCTGAAACGGTTTTGCGCGACGGGATACAGGCCCCTTGTTCCGGTCATGGGGCGCTCGGTGGCTCGCTCACGATCTAAGCACGGTATGAAAGCCAGGTTTGGAAACGTGGTCGACAAGTAGAACCGATGCACAATTGCGATAGGATGTTTCACCATTTCCGGTTTTCGAGGTCCAATGTCTGAAGTGGACTGGCTCAGCCATCTCTTGCAAATGATCACCGTTACCGGCCAGCTCGAGGTCCGCTGCGCCTTGGCGTGTTACCTGGGGCCGGGCAGCGGCGAACGAGATCCCTTACCACGTCATCGTCAAGGGCAGGGCCATTTTAGAGGATCCGGAGACGAGAACAGCAAGGGAGCTGCAGAGCGGAGACATCGTTCTGCTGCCGCACGGTGCGGCGCATGTGCTGCATGATGGCAGCGGCCAGACGCCCATCCGTACACACGAAAGCGTAGGCTCTGCCGGATGGATGTTGAGCGAGAACGATGGCCAGGGTGAGCAACTCGATCTGCTGTGTGGGCGGTTTTTCGTCGCGCCACCCCATGATCGATTGATCCGTAACTACCTGCCCACGAATCTTGTGACGCGTTCTATGGACGGCCATGGGGACGAGAGCATCGGCTCCGCTTCCAACCAACTGGCCAGCCTGGTGAGGCTGATGCGAATGGAGTCCGCCGGTGACAGAGCGGGAGGACGGGCTATTCTCGACGCACTTTCTTCGGCCCTATTCACCTTGGTACTGCGCTCGGCGAGCGAAGCCGAGAAAGCGCCCGAAGGCTTGTTGGCCCTGGCCGGTCATCCGCGGTTGGCACCAGCAATTGCGGCGATGTTCGCTGACCCAGCGCGGTCTTGGAAACTGCCTGATTTAGCGGGCATGTGCGGCATGTCGCGGGCCACATTCATGAGGCACTTTCGGGACAGGCTAGGTTGCTCCGCCCTCGATTTGTTGACCGATCTCCGTATGAGTCTGGCCGCCAACGAGTTGAAGAAGCCAGCGATCAGCACCGAGGCCGTGGCCGAGACGGTCGGGTATCAATCCGTTTCGGCATTTCGGCGTGTGTTTGCCGAGAGGATGGGGATGACACCGGGGGAATGGCGGCGACTGGCGCACAATGGCGAGCAAGACGCGCGACCTGGGATCTGAAAAGCCCATCATGATCCTTTTGCGCATCATACTGAGCTAATTCAGTCTCGAAATTCTCACTCGCCCCCGTAGATTAGGCTCCGCAATCACTTGATAAGGGAGCCATCCAATGAACTGCATCAGCCGCGCCACCACCGGACCAGCGACCCGTGTAGCCGCCGAAATCTTCCGGGAGACCGGGAAGAGCGAAAACACTTTCGCGACGAACGTCGTCATCGAAACATCCTGAGCCGCAGTGCCGCGAAGTACTACGACCCCACTGCAATGCTGACCGTTCAAATCCGCGATCTGGTGCGCATCGGCACGTCCGCGCCGACATCCTTCCACCTGCAGAACTGGCGCTTCGTCGACGTACGCTCGCCGGAAGCCAAGGCACGGCTGCGTCCGATCGCCTGGAATCAGTCCGCGATCACCGACGCGGCCGTGACCTTCATCATCACCGGTAGGCTGGCCGGAACCAGAGCGATAAATTACCCCGAACCAACAAATCACTGAGGAGACAATTCCCATGAAAGCGATCGTAGCAACGGATCAGGCTGCAGGAACGGCCGGCATGAAGCTGGTGCAGCGGCCCGAGCCGCAGGCGGCAATAAACGATGTCGTGGTTGAGGTTCATGCGGCGGGATTCGTCAACACCGAACTGGAGTGGCCTTCGACCTGGGCCGATCGAGCCTTCCGTGACCGGACGCCATCGATCCTCGGCCATGAGCTAGCCGGTGTGGTCACTGCGCTCGGCTACGGCACCACGGGACTGTCAATCGGTCAGCGAGTGTTCGGCCTCGCCGACTGGCATCGCGACGGCACGCTCGCCGAGTATGTCGCCATGGAGGCACGCAATCTCGCGCCGCTGCCCGGCGACGTCGACTTCACGGTGGGTGCGAGCCTGCCGATCTCCGGCCTGACCGCGTGGCAGGGGCTGTTCCAACATGGCCGCCTTCAGGCGGGGCAAAGCGTGCTCGCGCACGGCGCGGCCGGTGCCGTCGGTTCGATGGTGACGCAGCTTGCAAGGGAGGCCGGAGCCCATGTCATCGGCACCGGACGCGCCGCCGACCGCCAGAAGGCGCTCGACTTCGGCGCGAATGAATTCGTCGATCTCGACAACGACAAACTAGAGGAGGTTGGCGGCGTCGATCTGGTGTTCGACGTCATCGGCGGCGATATCCAGAAGCGGTCCGCAGCCCTGATCCGGGCCGGAGGAACGCTTGTGACGGTCGTCGGACCGACGGATATTCGACCTGCAGATGGCCTGACGGTTGACTTCGTCGTCGAGGCTGATCGCGGCCAGCTTTGGGAGATCGTTCAGCGCATCCGGAACGGACGACTGCGGACGAATATCGGCAAGGTCTCGAGCCTGGATGACGCCGTCGCCACCTTCAACTCGACCGAGCGGCGTGCGGGAAAGACGGTTATCCGCGTTCGTCCCTAGGAACTTTGGGGAGAGAGGGCGGCCCCTCTCTCCTCGACTATGGTCTGCTCATCTCAACGGGCCGCGCTGAGCGATGTGACGACGCGGCTACGACTGGCCCATCGAAGGTCCTTTCGAGCGGCGCCAAAAATCGCGGCATCGGTGAAGCGATCTGTGACTTGCGGTTAGCCCCCGTCAGCCTACCTCGATGACAGTCATCAGTCCGCCGCCGCCCTTGTCCTCGACATTGTTGTTCGTCGTGTGGTGCGGGATATGGCAATGGATCAGCCACTTGCCGGGGCGCTGTGCCTTCCAGACCACGTCATAGCGCTGGCCAGGCCCGACATTGATGGTGTCGGCAAGGAAGCGTGCGGCGGCAGGGATAGTCTCGCCGTCGCGGGCGACCACCTCGAACGGCCCGCCATGGATGTGCATCGGGTGGATGAAGCCGTTGTTGGTGCCGATGAAACGCACCTTGAGCGTCTCGCCGACCTTCATGCGGATCGTGTCGGTCGCAGGATAGGCCTTGCCGTTGATGGTGAAGAAATTGGGCATGCCGCCATCCATCGGCATCGACGGATAGGTCAGCCCCTCCCGCACCAGCCACTCTTGGAGCTCGATGACATAGTCGTGGTCCGCCGCCACTTCGTCGGTGGGGTTGGCGGGATCGATGATCAGCGCGCCATAAAGGCCGAGCGCCTGGGTCCGGTCGGGCTTGGCATGCGGATGGTAGAAGTAGGTGCCATGCTGGGTGGCCGTGAACTCGTAGGAATAGCTCTGTCCGGGCTCGATCGGCTTTTGCGTGATCTCGGCCGGCCCGTCCATCTGGTTGGGCAGGATCAGCCCGTGCCAATGCACCGTGGTTTCCTCCGGCAGGCCGTTGGTGAGGTTGATGCGGACGCGGTCACCCTGGCGAATATGGATGCGCGGCCCCGGGATCTGACCGTTATAGGCATAGGCGTCGACCGCGACGTCCGGCAGGATCTGCCAGCGCACCACCGATGGCCTGAGTTCGAACACTTTGACGCCGTTTTCCATGCGGAACGGCAGATCCTGGTCGCCTTTTGCCGCCAGTCCGTAGGAGGCGGTGACGAGCCGCGGCGAGGTCGCCGCCATATCGCGCATGGCGTCCGCCGGCGTGTCGCGATCCATGATCATGCCTTGCGGCATGATCACACCGCCGACATCGCGGGCCGATAGTGTCAGGTTCAGCCAGTTCGCCGGCGCGGCCATGCCAAGCGCCAACGCAATCGCCGACACCACGCCGAGCGCGGCAATCTGCGGAGTGGTGGCGTCCGAGCGCATGCCATGGCCGGCGCTGCCCTTGCCGGAAGCCGATTTGTGTCCCTTCTGGTGATGCTCGTGCCCGCCAGCCGCGCCCTGATCCGGGCGCTCGGTCATCAGGCCATGCTTCAGGCCGCGCGCGACCAGCCAGACATTGGCGGGATAGGCAAGCGCGAAGCCGGCGATGACGCCGATCGACATCACGCCCCAAAACAGCAGCTCCGTCGGCTCCATGGCGCGCATGTCACGGCCCATCATGAGGAAGCTCATGACCGGTGCCATGCCGGCCATCATGAAATTCATCGAGATGAATTCCGGCAGGAAGCTCTTCCTCACATTCTCCCAATAGCTGCCGCCCATCATCGACTTCATGAACAGCGACTGGAAGATGAACAGGCCGAAGGCAAAGCCGGCGAGATATTCGACGATGAGATCGAGCCACATCGGCAGGCCGAGTGCCGCCGTGATGACGGCGGCCAGAATGATGCCGGTCGCATCGCCGGCGACGCAATGGATGGTCGAGCCGACACCCTGCTTCCAAAGCGTGCGGGTGAAGGCCTCGTGCTCGCCGGGTCGCGGCTCCTTGTCGGCCAGCACATAAAGCAGCAGGCCGAGCGGACCCATATAGAGCGTCACCAGGATGAAGCCCCATTTCATCACCACCGGCTCGGGATTGTTGCGGTACTGGTCGAAGCCGACATAGAGGGTCGAGGCCAGGGCGAGCGTGAACCAGGCGACAAGAAAATAGTCGATCGGTTGGATGAGCATGGTCGGGCTTCTCGCGCTTGTCGATGAAACGGCAGGTTGTACCAGCCATTGGGGTGAACGCGGCCGAAGCCATTGCGATCCATCGGCTGGAAATTCCAAACGCCGAACCGTCGATCGCGCTTGACCTTCCCGCCACTGGAACGTTTAGCGTCGGCAAGTCGTATGGTGAGGCCCTTTGCCTCGACATAGAGGAGCGAAAAATGCATCGACGCGGTTTTCTGGCGGCAGGCCTGGCAACGGTCCTGGCGAGCCCGCGCGCGCTCGCGCAGAAAAAAATGGATGACATGTCCACCATGCCCGACATGGAGATGAGCGGCCACGATATGGACGCCATAACGCAAGGCGCCATCATGCTGCCAGAGGGCGAGGCGTTGCGTGCGCTGCCGTTGCTTGCAAACGAGGCCGCCCGGCCCAGCATGTTCAAGGCGAAGCTGACGGCGGAGGCAGCTATCGCGCGCTTCGCCGAGGGGCTGGAAACGCCCATCCTTGCATATAACGGGTCGAGCCCGGGGCCGCTGATCGAGGCCTTCGAGGGCGATCGGGTCGAGATCACCTTCGCCAACCGAATCAACAGCGAGGCAAGCACTATCCACTGGCATGGCATGCCGGTGCCGGCCGACCAGGACGGCAATCCGATGGACCCGGTGGCTGCGGGCGCCGATCGCGTCTACGCCTTCGACCTGCCGGAAGGCAGCGCCGGCTCCTACTGGTATCACCCCCATCCGCATGGCAGGACGGCCGAACAGGTCTATCGCGGACTGGCCGGCGCCTTCGTGGTCAAATCGAAAGCCGACCCTGTTCCGGCCGAATATGGCGACATGGTGCTGATGTTGACCGATCTGCGGCTGGCCGCCGACGGCTCGATAGCCGGCAACACCATGACCGACCTGATGAACGGCCGCGTCGGCGACCAGGTGCTGGTCAATGGCCAGAGGAACCCGAGGCTTGCCGTTGCA
The DNA here is from genome assembly GCF_000502435.1 of Mesorhizobium sp. LNHC232B00. Classification (NCBI taxonomy): domain Bacteria; kingdom Pseudomonadati; phylum Pseudomonadota; class Alphaproteobacteria; order Hyphomicrobiales; family Phyllobacteriaceae; genus Mesorhizobium; species Mesorhizobium sp. LNHC232B00. Next base: position 151,984 of record NZ_AYWP01000007.1, on the reverse strand, counting down.
AAGGGCGACAGGCGGCGCCTGCGCTTCTACAACGCCACCAATGCGCGCTTCCTGAAGCTCGCCTTCGAAGGCGCGGCGATGACAATCGTGGGAACGGATGGCGGACTCATCGAGGCGCCGGTGGCGGCGGACGAGATCCTGCTCAGCCCGGGCGAGCGGATAGAGCTCGTCGTCGCCTTCGATAGGCCCGGTCCCGCTACCCTGGGCACGCTGGACTATGATCGCGGCTGGATGGGCGCGGGCCGCCCGGCCGATGCTGGTCTGACGTTGCTGACGGTCGATGTCTCGGAAACGCCGGGAGCAGCGATGCCGCCGCTGCCCACGCGATTGCGGCCGATCGCTCCGCTCTCCGCCCCTGCTGTCAGCCGGCGTCTCGTCTTCGCCGAAATCATGGCGATGAACGCAACCGGCATGGAGATGGGCTTCCTGATCAACGGCAAGGCCTTCGACATGGCGCGTATCGATATCGTCTCAAGAGCCGAAGAGACGGAGCTGTGGGAAATCGTCAACCAGGCCGATATGGACCATCCGTTCCATGTCCACGGCACGCAGTTCCAGGTGATCGAGCATGAGCGCGACGGCAAGGTCTCCAAGCCACCTTTCGTTGCGTGGAAGGACACCGTCAACGTGGCGCGTGGCGAGACGGTGCGGCTTCTGTTGCGCCAGGAGCAGCCCGGCCGGCGCATGTATCACTGCCACATCCTGGAGCACGAGCAACTCGGCATGATGGGCGTGCTCGACGTGCGGGCATGAGGGCCGGCATAGCGCCCGGAGCGGCGACGCTGGCGCTTGCCGGCTGGATGGTTCTCTGCTCATCCATGGCGCCGGCCTCGAGCGATGCGATCGTGGCCGCCCGCCAAAACTCCATGAAGGCGATGGCGGCGGCGGCAAGAACCATCGCCGAGATGTTCGACGGCAAGCGTGAGTATGATGCCGGCGGGTTCAAGGCGGCGGCCGATGCGCTCAGCGCCCACACCAGCCCTGCCCTGCTCGCCGAATTCCCGGCCGGCACACTGGGCGCGCCGTCTGGCGCCAGGGTGGAGATCGACCAGGCGAGGCCAGAGTTCGAAGCGCTCGCCCGCCACATCGGCAAGCTCGCCTCGGCACTCGTCGCGAAGGCCGACAAAGCCCCGGCCGAAATCAGTGATGACATGCGGATGGGAGCGGGTCTGCCGATGGATGGCGGCAGCCTGCTCGGCAAGCGGCCAGACACCGCGCAGGCCGATCCGGCCACGCTGCCGGCGGAACATCTATTGCATCTCATCCTGCAGGATTGTTCGGCTTGCCATTCGAAATTCCGGCAGAAGAAATGAGAGTTGGCTCGATCCTCACCGCTCGGGGCGTCAAATCTTTTTCCATGGACTATATGGTTCGGCGATCGCGACCACCGCTGTCCGGCTGTGCGCGACGAAACCCAGCGGAGCTGATTGAGCCATGACGTCCACCAGCATCAAGCGCGCTTTAATCACCGGCGCCGGAGCCGCCGACGGCATCGGCTTTGCCATTGCCCGGAAGCTCGGCAATGCGGGTCATGCCGTTTTCCTGACCGGCGCCAGTGCACGCGTGCTCGATCGCGCGGCGGAGCTCCGCACCGAGGGCATCGATGCCAATGCGGCGGTCGCCGATCTCACCAGCGCAGCGGAGGTCGAGCGGCTGCGGGCAGCCGCCGGCGCGGTCGACATCCTGGTCAACAATGCCGGCATGGGCTCCTTGGCATCGCCGTCGGTCGACAAGGCGTTTCTCGCCATGACCGAAGCGGACTGGGACCGAGGCATCGACGTCAGCCTGAAGACGGCGTTCCTGGTCACCCGCGCGTTTCTGCCGGCGATGGTTGAGGCCGGCCATGGGCGCATCGTCAATGTTGCGTCGGTCACCGGACCGCTGGTGTCGTTCGAGGGCACATCTGCCTATTCCGCCGCCAAGGCCGGCATGGTTGGCCTCACGCGCACGCTGGCGCTCGAAGTGGCCCGAAGCGGCATCACGGTCAATGCCGTGGCTCCCGGCTGGATCGAAACCGGCGCGTCGAGCGAAATGGAGCGGATGGCGGCTCTGCAAACGCCGCCGGCGCGGGCCGGAAGGCCCGACGAGGTTGCCGCGGCGGTCGCGTTCCTGGCCTCGGAAGGGGCCAGCTATGTCAACGGCGTCCTGCTGGTGGTCGACGGCGGCAACAGCTTGCAGGAACGCAAGGGCTGAAGCCGTCCAACGGCATCGGCCTGAGATAGACAGCCAGGCAACAACAGCAGATCGCCAATCCGCCGATCGGATATTTCAGGGCGACCGGCCGCTCAGGACGCCTGGCCAGAAAACTCTGATAGTCGGACTTCGCCTGCAGCAGGCGCAGCACGTTGTTGCGCGAGCCTCGGACATGGGAGCGGGCCAGCCTGCCGGCGCTGCCGGCGTCGCCGGCGCAGATCGCCTCGACGATCTCGGCATGCCACAAGAGCTCTGTTCAGCCATAGTGCTGACACTTGTCGATGTCGCACAGCATGCCGTGCAGCATGGCATTGCCGCTGATTTCGGCAATCACCATCCCAAAGACTCGCCGAAATAGATCGTGCCGGTGGTGCACCGCACCGTTATCGGCTTCTGAACGTCGTCCCCGAGGTATTGACGATGCAATAAAATGCGGATTTGATGATACGTGGATACAAAAATACTTTTTAGGTGCCCCCCATGCCAGCAGCCTTTTCGGCAGAGCCACAGATGCCCGCCACTGCGGAGGAAGAGGCGTACAGGCACGTCCAGAGAGCCCTTCGCTTCGGCCGCTACAAACCGGGCGACAGGCTTATTCCGGAGGAGATTGCCGCCGAGATCGGCATGAGTCGCATGCCGGTGCGCGAGGCCTTTCGGCGCCTGGCCTCCGACGGGCTGGTGGTTCTGCGGCCCAATCGGGGATGCGTGGTCGCAGGCCTGACGGTCGATGAGCTTTACGAGATTTTCGAAATTCGCTCGGTTCTGGAGGGACTGGCCGTAAGGCTGGCGATGCCCCGGATCGATGAGGAGGAGTTCGAGGAACTCGAACGCCTGCTCGAGCGCATGGAACGCGCGGGCCAGAGCGGCAGCAGCGACTGGGTGGTCCGCCACCAGGAATTCCATGGCCGTATCTGTGCGCTAAGCCGGAGACCCAAGCTTATCCACCAGATAGCGGCGCTGCATGTGGTGATAGAGCCCTACATGCGCATCTGGTTCGACGATTGTGACAAGCCGCATTCTGCACGCGAGGAGCATGCCGCCGTGATCGCGGCTCTGCGTTCAGGCGACGAACTTCAAGCGGAAAAGGTGATGCAGGATCACATTCTCAGCACGGCACCGATGCTGGCCGAGTTCGTGAGACCGAGCCGGTGACGAACGCCGGCCGGACAGGAATGGCCTCGAACCGGCAATGCGGCCGGACGTAGGAACAGCTCGATCATCCTATCAAAAAAGGGGAACCACATGAAAGTTTGTCGTTTGGCCGCAGTTGCGGCCGCACTCAGCATGTTCGGCTTCATGCACACCGCATTGGCCGAGGACGCGCCCAAGGCCATAACCATCGCCACGGAGGGTGCCTACGCTCCGTGGAACTTCACCAACGCGGACGGCAAGCTCGACGGACTGGAGATCGAACTCGCCAACAATCTTTGCGAGCGGATGAAGGTCAAATGCACCATCATCGCTCAGGACTGGGACGGACTTATTCCTTCGCTGAAGGTCGGCAAGTTCGATGTGATCATGGCCAGCATGTTCATCACGCCGAAACGCCTCGAGACCATCGACTTCACCCAGCCCTATGCGATCGACCCGGGCGGGTTCGCAGCCGCCAAGGATAGCGATCTGGGGAAGCTCGGCGCTTTGACCGAGAAATTCAAACTGGACGATGAGGCTGCTTCCCAGGCTGCGGTCGACAAGTTGAAGCCCCTGCTGAAGGGCAAGGTGGTCGGTGTCCAGGCGGCCACGGCCATGCTCGAATTCGTCAAGAAATACTTCGGCGACACGGTGGAGATCCGCGAGTACAAGACGACCGAGCAGCACGATCTCGATCTGGCCGCGGGCCGCATCGATGCAATATTCGCTCAGAAGACAGCGCTCGCCGCGACGCTCGCAAAACCCGAATTCTCGGGCTTCACGGTTGCAGGTCCGGGCTTTGTCGGCGGCTTGTTCGGCGCCGGAACGGGTGCGGGACTCAGGAAGGAGGACGCCAAGCTCAAGGAAATGCTAAACGACGCGATCAGCGCCGCCATTGCCGACGGGACCATTAAACGCATCTCGGAAAAATGGGTGAAAACGGACGTGACGCCGGTCAAGTAGCCACGTGTATTCTGTCCGGCCGGTTGGCATCAACCGATCGGCCGGATGCCGTGCTGAACGATCAGGTTTCACATGACGGACACACTCCATATCCTTTCCCTGGGCAAGGGCGGCTGGGGCGAAGCCTTGCTGCTGGCAGCCGGCGTGACATTTTCGCTGTCAGTCCTCGGGTTCCTGCTCGGCGCTCTCTTCGGCGCGGTTGCAGCAGGAGGCCGGCTCTCCACGAGAGCTTTGCCGTCATGGGTCGCCAAGGGCTATGGCACGGTGTTCAGGGGTGTGCCCGATCTGTTGACGATCTACCTGCTCTACTACGGCGGCAGCATAGCATTGACTGAGATCGGCAAATTCTTCGGCAGCGCGGGCTTCGTCGGGCTGCCGACATTTGCGACCGGCGTCCTGGCGATCGGCATCATTTCGGGCGCCTATCAAGCCGAGGTCTATCGCGGAGCGTATCTTGCCGTCGATCTCGGCCAGTTCGAGGCTAGCAAGGCGCTCGGCCTGTCCCGGTTCCAATCGCTGCGTCTCGTCATCGTGCCTCAACTGATGCGGCACGCCCTGCCGGGTCTCGGAAATGTCTGGCAGCTTGTGCTCAAGGATTCGGCCTTGATCTCCGTGATCGGCTTGGTGGAATTGATGCGGCAATCTCAGATCGGCGCGGGATCGATGCGAGAGCCCTTCGTCTTCTACGTAGCAGCCGCGACGCTGTATTTCCTCATCGCTGCCGTGACCGGATCGGTCTTCCGCTACGGCGAGGCACGGGCGTGGCGAGGCATGGTCCACGCATGATCGACTTCGCCTTCTTTATAGAGATCATTCCCACCCTTCTCTCCGGCTTGCCGTTGACCTTGCAACTTGCGGGGTTGTCGATCGGAATAGGCTTTGCCTTGGCCCTGTTGCTCGCACTGGCGCAGCAGGGAAACCATCGGATGCTGGTCTGGCCCATACGCTCCTTCGTTGCCGTCTTTCGCGGCACGCCATTGCTCGTCCAGATATTCCTCATCTATTACGGCCTCGGCCAGTTCCGCCCCACACTTCAGGCAGTTGGGCTCTGGTGGCTGTTTCGCGAGCCCTATTGGTGCGCCATCATCGCGCTCAGCCTCAATACCGCGGCCTATGGCAGCGAAATCCTGCGGGGTGCGATACAGGGTGTGCCGCGCGGCCTTGTCGAGGCGGCCTCTGCCTTCGGCATGACACGGCTCCAGACCCTGCGCCTCGTCGTTCTGCCCTTGGCGCTGCGCCAAGCCATACCGAGCTACAGCAACGAGATCATCCTCATGGTGAAGGGTACGTCGCTTGCATCGATCGTCACCCTGATGGAAGTAACCGGCATCGCCCAGGGGCTTATTTCGCAGACCTATCGCGCCGTGGAGGTTTTCGTGGCCGCGGGCGCGATCTATCTGACTATCAATTTCACGATCATCTCGGCACTGAACGCGCTGGAAACTTGGCTCACGCCTTATCGGGTCCGAGCCTGATACGCGTCTGGCGCAACGAGGAGAATTGGCGAAATGCGCAGTGTCGAGAAGCCGAAGCGATCCGTTGCGGTGTCGTGTTACGCCATGGCGGCAGCGTCGCGTCCATCAGACCAAGGGATACAAAGACAGAATGCGTGATTTCCAGTTTCCCGGCCGCTCGCCGGTTCGTGCCACCCAAGCGATTGCCGCGACCTCGCATCCGCTTGCGAGCCTTGCCGCGATCGACATGCTGCGCGCCGGCGGCAATGCCATGGACGCCGCCGTTTGCGCCGCCGCCGTGCAGGGCGTGGTCGAGCCGCAGTCGACCGGCATTGGCGGCGATTGCTTTGTGCTCTACTGCCCGAAGGGACAAGGCGACGTGCTGGCCTTCAACGGTTCGGGCCGTGCACCTGCGGGCGCCACCGTCGACTGGTATCTCGACAAGGGCTTCGACGAGCTTCCGAAGCAGGGACCACACGCGGTGACCGTGCCGGGCGCCGTCGATGCCTGGAGCCGGCTCGTGGAAGACCATGGCCGCAAAAGCCTGGCCGAGGCGCTGGCGCCGGCCATCCACTATGCCGAAAACGGCTATGTCGTGCATGATCGCGTCGCCTTCGACTGGGCCGAGCCGGAGATCGACCTGTCGGCGGACGAGCATGCCGCGCGCATCTTCCTGCCGGGCGGCAAGGCGCCGAGGGCCGGCGACATCCACCGCCAGCCGGAACTCGCCGCCACCTTGCGGACAATCGCCAAACAGGGCCGCGCCGGCTTCTACGAAGGCGCGGTCGCCGACGACATGGTGCGCCGGCTCAATGAGCTGGGCGGGCTGCATTCGCACGAGGATTTCGCGGCGACCAAGGGCGACTATGTGGCGCCGGTCAGCACCACCTATGGCGGCTACGATATCCACCAGATGCCGCCGAACAATCAGGGGCTGACGGCGCTTTTGATGCTGAACGTGCTGTCGGGCTTCAAGCTCGGCGGGCTCGACCCCAATGGCGCCGAGCGGCTGCATCTGGAAATCGAGGCCGGGCGCCTCGCCTACCAGGATCGCGACCGTTACCTCGGCGACCAAGACCAGGTTCATGTGCCCACAAAACAGCTCCTTTCCGCCGCCTATGCCGACCGGCTGCGCGCCGAGATCGACCGGGACCGCGCCATGACGCATCTGCCGCGCCTCGACCTGCCGGGCAGCGATACGGTCTACATCTCGATCGTCGACCGCGACCGCAACGCGGTCTCCTTCATCAACTCGACCTATTATTCGTTCGGCAGCGGCGTCGTCGGTCCGAAGAGCGGGGTCGTGCTGCAGAACCGTGGCTCGAGCTTCCGCCTCGACCCGGCGCATCCGAACGCCATCGCGCCCGGCAAGCGGCCGATGCACACGATCATGCCCGGCATGGCGACCAGGAACGGCCGCGTGGTGATGCCGTTCGGCGTCATGGGCGGCGGCTACCAGCCATTCGGGCATGTGCATCTTTTGACCAACATGATCGATTTCGGCATGGACCCGCAGCAGGCGCTCGACGCGCCAAGGGTGTTCTATAATGACGGCATGGTGGAGGCTGAACGCAACGTTCCGGCCGAGGCGCTCGAAGGGCTGCGCCGGCGCGGCCATCGCTTAGCCGAGCCGCAGCATCCGCTTGGCGGCGGACAGGCGGTGCTGATCGACTGGGAGAAAGGCACGCTCACCGGCGCCTCCGATCCGCGTAAGGACGGGATGGCGCTTGGATATTGAGGTGGAGAATCACATTCCAAGAGTTGGCGCTGCCTGCCTGCCGGCATCCTCTCCCCGTATAGTGACGGGAGAGGGGCGCTGTCGTCGATGGTTTCGCCAATCGCCAACGTTGAAAAGAAGGGGCGGCGCTGGCGCTGGACTTTCATAAGCAGTCCTTTCGAAACATAGTCGGTGATCATGACCCAGACTGAAACCTACCCCGACCTTTCCCGCCGCCTCGTCGCCGGCGCCGAAGACGCGCCGGCAATCCTGGCGCCGGACAGGGCGACGCTCACCCATGGCGAGCTGCGCAGCCTGATCAAGGCCACAGCCGAGCGGCTGCATGCGCTCGGCATCGGTCGCGGCGACCGGGTGGCGATCGTGCTGCCTAACGGGCCGGAGATGGCCACAGCCTTCGTCGCGGTGGCCGCCGCCGCCTCGACGGCGCCGCTCAATCCCGCCTATCGCGCGGACGAGCTCGATTTTTATCTCACCGACATCGGCGCCAAGGCGATCCTTGTTGCCGAAAACGAGGCCGGCCCTGCGGTTGCGGTGGCCGAGCGGCTCGGCATCGGCGTGCTCAGGCTTGTCGTTTCGCCGGCTGCCGGAAGTTTCACCATCGAGGGCGCGGCTATCGGTCCGCAGGCGACGCCTGACATGGCGGGGGATGGCGACATCGCGCTTCTGCTGCACACGTCGGGCACGACATCGCGTCCAAAACTGGTGCCGCTCAGCCATGCCAACATCGCCGCCTCGGCAGCCCATATCGGGGCGACGCTTGGCCTGACGGCCGATGACCGCTGCCTCAACATCATGCCGCTGTTCCACATCCATGGGCTGATCGCGGCCGTGCTGTCGTCGCTGGCATCGGGCGGCAGCATCTACTGCACGCCGGGCTTCAACGCGCTGCGCTTCTTCCAGTGGCTGGGCGAGGCGCGGCCAAGCTGGTACACGGCGGTGCCGACCATGCACCAGGCGATCCTGGCCCGGGCGGCGCGCAACACAGAGGCATTGGCGGCCGCGCGCCTGCGCTTCATCCGTTCGTCCTCGGCATCGCTGCCGGCGCAAGTGATGGCCGAACTGGAAGCGACCTTCGGCTGTCCGGTGATTGAATCCTACGGGATGACCGAGGCCGCCCACCAGATGGCATCGAACCGGCTGCCGCCGGGCCTGCGCAAGCCGGGCAGCGTCGGCGCCGGCGCCGGTCCGGAAGTAGCGGTGATGGCGCCGGACGGCCGGCTGCTCAAGGCCGGCGAGACTGGCGAGATCGTCATTCGCGGACCCAATGTGACGGCGGGCTATGAGAAGAACCCAGACGCCAATGCCACGGCCTTCGCGCATGGCTGGTTTCACACCGGCGACCAGGGCGTGCTCGATGGAGACGGTTATCTCAGGGTCACCGGCCGGCTCAAAGAGATCATCAACCGCGGCGGCGAGAAAATCTCGCCGCTCGAGGTCGATGACGTGCTGATGGATCATCCGGCGGTGGCGCAAGTGGTCACCTTCGCCATGCCACATGACAGACTGGGCGAGGAAGTGGCGGCCGCGGTCGTGCTGCGCGAAGGCTCGAGCGCCACCGAAAACGAGATCCGCACCTATGCCGCGACACGGCTCGCCGACTTCAAGGTGCCGCGCAAGGTCGTGATCCTGGACGAGATCCCCAAGGGCGCGACCGGCAAGCTGCAGCGCATCGGCCTCGCCGCCAAGCTCGGGCTTTGACGATGAAGATCACCATCTTTGGCGCCGGCGCGATCGGCGGCTATCTCGCCGCCAAGCTGGCGATCGCCGGCCGCACCGAGCTGTCGATCGTCGCGCGCGGCGCCCATCTCGAAGCGATCAAGGCAGATGGCCTGCGCCTGATCGAGGATGGCCAAGAAACGGTAGCGCCTGTCCGGGCCGCCGCCAAGGCCGAGGAGCTCGGCGTGCAGGATACTGTGGTGCTGGCCTTGAAAGCCCATTCGCTGACCCCTGCCCTGGACCAGATCGCGCCGCTGCTTGGGCCGGAAACATCAGTCGTCACCATGCAGAACGGCGTGCCGTGGTGGTACTTCCATGGGGTGAGGGGGCCGCTCGAGGGCATCAGGCTGAACGCGGTCGATCCCGGCGGTGCGATCTGGCAGCGGATCGGGCCGCAGCGCGTCATCGGCGCGGTCGTCTATCCTGCCGTCGAGGTCGACGCGCCCGGTCTCATCCGCCATGTCGAGGGCAAGCGCTTCTCGCTCGGCGAGCCCTCCGGCGAGCGCAGCGAACGCGTCACCCGGCTGGCGGAGGAGATGGTCAAGGCCGGGCTGCAGGCGCCGGTGCGCGAGGACATCCGCAGCGAAATCTGGGTGAAGCTGTGGGGCAATCTTTCCTTCAACCCGATCTCGGCGCTGACCGGCAGCACGCTGGCCGCGATCGTCGCCGACGAGGGCACCCGCACGCTTGCCCGCACCATGATGCTGGAGGCGCAGGCGATCGGCGAAAGCCTCGGCGTGCGCTTTCCGATCGGGGTCGACAGGCGCATCAAGGGTGCGGGCGATGTCGGCGAGCACAAAACCTCGATGCTGCAGGATCTGGAGCGTGGCCGCCCGATGGAGATCGACGCGCTGGTGAGCGCGGTGCAGGAGCTTGGCCGGCTAACGAACAAGCCGACACCGACCATCGACGCGGTGCTGGCGTTGGTGCGGCGGCTGGCGGTGGCGCGCGGGTGTTATGGGTGAGGCGAGGCATGACGGGGCAAGTCTTGACGCGCCCGCAGGCTGCCCAATGTATCGTTCCCAACATTCAGCCTTTGCGATCAAGGAACCGCCTGCATGCTCCGACATGCCTGCCTTCTCGGAATTTTAGCCATCACAATGGCTCATCCTGCGATGGCGCAGAGCGATGCCGACATGAAAGCGTGCGTTGGTCGGTCCGGCGGCGTCACGTCGGAAATGCTGGATTGCGGGAAAGTCGAGATCGACAAGTTCGATGCCAGGTTGAACGCAGCTTACAATACTCTGATGCGTCGGGAACATGGTCCTGAACGTGCACGATTGCAGCGCGAACAGCGCGCCTGGCTAAAACATCATCTGCAAGAAACACACCGTCTTGCCACCGATCCGGACAATGGATCGGCTGCTTTCCTCACATCTCAAGGGTTTGAACTGGACGATTTGAGCGCACGAACAGTCGAACTCGAAAAACGAGTCCAGAAAAACCCATAGCCATCCAACCAGGATTGCTCCTCCATGGGGTCCCGATCATGGCGGTTTGATCCACGGACCTGCCGCCGTCGTGGGTGCCTTGATTGTCAGCGCGGTTCTTTATTTCACCAGCGGCATGACCGATGCGGCTCTTCGCAACCGCCGATGCCGGCGCGCCGGCCTCATCAGAAGGCATCGCTGGCTGTGGAGCGCGGGCGTCATGGGGGAGCGGGCAGAGCGGCTTGCCGTTTCTGTGAAACGGTGAACTGCTCTAATTAACCAGCTGGAGTGTCGTGAACTTTCCAGCGATGGTTTGGAATACATTCGGCAATTTGCTGGGATCGTTGACAGCGTAGTAGTCAGCCGGATTTGTCGCGCATTTGCCGTAAAGTGTCCGGTTCGCGGCCGTGTCGGATTGCAGGGTAATGGTGTAGATCTGAACCTGCTGCGCCTTCAATTTATCGCAAACGTCGAGCGTCCATCGATCCACGGAGCGTGCGGCGTCTGTCTGGTTACTCGTCCCGAACCGGCCAGACGAAAGGTAGCCATAGGAAGTGTAGTCCGACTTTTCCGGTTCGGCGCTCGCGCCGTAAACGACATTCTCGCCGTCGGTAAGCAGAACGACGATTTTGCTCGTATTCGGAGTCTTCCAGGGCGCGCCGTCGGTGTACGGCGGGGCCGGTGAAAGCACCCGCATGCCCCAAGAGAGCCCCTCGGAGACATTGGTGCCGGATCCGTTCCACTCTTGCATCTGGGCAGCAGCCGTCCGCAACTTGTCCAAGTCAGTGGTCAACGGCACGACCGGAGTCGGGCAGGCTCGGTTGGGGCCGACTGTCAGAGGCGCATATCTGTCGTTGATCTTTTTCGCCTTGGGGTTTTCATACTTGGCGATCTTTTTATCTGTTCCCTTCGTGTCCGTGCCGTCCTGAACGTCATCGGAAAGATAGGAGTTGTTATAGACCTTGGCGTCGTTGCCATAGCTCGCGGATGGACTGGTTGCATCACCGGGGTCATCTGGAGCGAAATAGGGCACGAACAAGGTGTTGGCGTCAGCTTGGTCCGGCGCTACGTCGGAAATGGCAGCGCTTCCGGGACGCGCCTCGACGCAGCCCTTCCATCCCGTCCCTTGCCAACCGGTTCCCTGTGCCAGGTCCCTGAACAGGTCCATGTGGTTTACGCGCTTGCCATCGGGCAGCAGGGGAAAGTTCGCGCCGTTGTTCGGCGATTTGCCTGCCATGTCTATCCATGAAGGGTCAAATTTATCGCCATTTACGTTGACAGCGGTGACGAAGGGCACAATCGCGGCGGTCACCTTCCGATCGGGTGACTTTGCTCCATCCAGATTATCAAGAAGTACCTTGGTAGCGTCCCTGAGAGCCTTGATTTTGGCACCGGCCATCGAGCCCGTGTTGTCCAGCACGAGCACGACTTCGAGGTTGTTCGTCGCTTCTACACCCCCGGCATCCACTTCGATGTGCTGGTTGTCGCCGAACAGGAAAGCAAAATAGAGGTTCACGTCCGCGGAAGCGATGGCCTTGGTCTTGACGTAGTTGAAGCCCTTGTCGACCGACAGGATCAATTTCGCGTTGGTGAGTTCCGGGTGATTTGCGACGTTGGCCTGGAAATAGCCATCAAATGCAAGTCTGCGGGCCGCTTCGTCGTCCGACAGGTGCGACGAGGATAGGGTCGCGGCGTCCAAAGCGTTCTGCAGGTTGACCTTGGCTCGCATGACGCTGGATACGTCTGCTGCAAAGCCGACGGCCGCCAGGATTGCTGGCGCAGCCAACGCAAACAGTAGCGCGAAATTGCCGCCTTCCGACCGCCAGAATTTATTGATGACCATGACCCGCCCCTCGACTGATACGGCATATGACCGAGTGTTGGTTTACGGGCGGTTGATTTATCAGCACTCGCGCATGTGACGACAAACTTGGTAAATTAAGTTCTGAGGAGACCAAGCGTCTTTTCGACGCTGAACCGACGGATGTGCCGTGGCCAGCGCGGCTGCACGGACCGTTCGATCGCGCGCGGTCGATCTGGTGCCCTTCAGCCCTTCCCGGTCCGCTCGAGCACCCGCGCATAGAGTTCTCCCACAATACCGCGGCGGAAGATCAGCACGCAGACCATGAAGATTAGGCCGGTGGCGATGGTCACCGGGAAGCCGGAGGTGGCAAGCGTGTTTTCCAGTCCGACCACAAGGCTGGCGCCGATGACCGGGCCGACCATGGTGCCGATGCCGCCCAGAAGCGTCATCAGGATCACCTCGCCCGACATCTGCCAGGTGACGTCGGTGAGCGTGGCGAACTGGAAGACGATGGCCTTGAGGGAGCCCGCCAGCCCGGCCAGCGCCGCCGACATGACGAAGGCGGCGAGTTTGTAGCTGGCGACGGAATAGCCCAGCGAAATGGCGCGGCCCTCGTTTTCGCGGATCGAGCGCAGGATCATGCCGAAGGGCGAGTTGACGATGCGCCAGACGGCGAAGACGCCGATCAGGAACACCGCCAGCACGAAGTAATACATGTTCAGCGAGACGTTCAGGTCGAGGACGCCGAGCAGCGTGCCGCGCGGCACGCCCTGAATGCCGTCCTCGCCTTGGGTGAAGGGCGCCTGCACGCAGAAGAAGAAAAACATCTGCGACAGCGCCAGCGTGATCATGGCGAAATAGATGCCTTGCCTTCGAATGGCGAAGAACCCCATGACGAGGCCAAGCAGCGCCGCGCCTGCCATGCCGAGCAGGATGCCCGCCTCCGGCGGCCAGCCCCAAACCTTGACGGCGTGGGCGGTGAAGTAGGCGGCGCCGCCAAAGAAGGTGGCGTGGCCGAACGACAGCAGGCCGGTGTAGCCGAGCAGCAGATTGAACGCGCAGGCAAACAGCGCGAAGCAGAGCATCTTCATCAGGAAGACCGGGTAGATGAGGAAGGGCGCCACCAGCAGCCCCAGTATGCCGAGCCCGACCAGCGTCCATTCGAGCCATGCCGGGGTTTTTCCGGCCGATGTCTCGCGAAGCGTCAGTTCGGCCATCTCGGATGTCCCTTCCGCATGTCAGGCGTCCTTTCCGAACAGGCCGGCCGGCCGGACCAGAAGCACGATCGCCATGATGACGAAGACCACGAGGTTGGAGGCCTCGGGGTAGAAGACCTTGGTCAGCCCTTCGGCAAGGCCAAGCATGTAGCCGGTGACGATCGCGCCGAGGATCGATCCCATGCCGCCGACCACGACCACAGCGAAGACGACGATGATGAGGTCCGACCCCATCAGCGGGCTCACCTGATAGATCGGCGCCGCCAGAATTCCGGCAAGCCCGGCAAGGGCGGAGCCGAGGCCGTAGGTCAGGGTCAGCAGCAGCGGCACGTTGACGCCGAAGGCCTGGACGAGGCGGGGGTTCTCGGTTGCCGCGCGCAGGTAGGAACCGAGCCTGGTCTTCTCGATCAGCGCCCAGGTTCCGAAACAGACGATCAGCGAGGCGACGACCACCCAGCCGCGATAGTTGGGCAGGAACATGAAGCCGAGATTGGTGCCTCCCGAAAGCAGCGGCGGCACGGCGTAGGCATTTCCCGACACGCCGTAATAGTAGCGGAATATGCCTTCGAGCACGAGCGCGAGGCCGAAGGTGAAGAGCAGGCCGTAGAGCGGATCGGCGTCGTAAAGCCGAGACAGCGCCAGGCGTTCGACGACGACGCCGAAGACGCCGACGATCAGCGGTGCAAGGACCAGCGCCGGCCAGTAGCCGATGCCGAGATAGGCGAGCAACAGATAGCCGACGAAGGCGCCCAGCATGTACTGGGCGCCATGGGCGAAATTGATGACGCGCAGCAGGCCGAAAATGACAGCCAGCCCCAGGCTCAGCATGGCGTAGAAGGAGCCGTTGATCAGCCCGACCAGCAATTGGCCGAGGAATGCCTGGACGGGGATTCCGAAGATCATCGTCATGGCGTCCTCATACACCCAGAACGTCGTGGAGCAGGCTCATGCGGTCCGCCAGCTCGCCGGTCGGGAACCCGGCGACGACCTTGCCGTGCTCCATCAGGTAGAAACGATCGGCGACACGGCTGGCGAAGCGGAAATTCTGCTCGACCAGCAGGATCGTCATGCCGCGCTTTTTCAACGTCGCCAGCAGCTCGCCGATGCGCTGAACGATGACGGGGGCGAGGCCCTCGGTCGGCTCGTCGAGAAGCAGCATCTTCACGCCGGTTCGCAGCATGCGCGCGATCGCCAGCATCTGCTGTTCACCGCCCGACAGCCTGGTGCCGGGGCTGTTGCGCCGCTCCTTCAGATTGGGGAAGAGATCGAATATCTCTTCGACGCTCATGCCGCCCTTGGCAACGACCGGCGGCAGCACCAGGTTCTCGTCGACCGTCAGCGTGGCGAAGATGCCACGCTCCTCCGGCACGAAGCCGATGCCCTGATGCGTGGTCTTGTGGAGCGGCAGCCGCATCAGGTCCGCGCCGTCGAAAACGACCTTGCCGGTTCGCTTGCGGATCAGCCCCATGATGGCGCGCAGCGTCGTCGTCTTGCCGACGCCGTTGCGGCCGAGCAGCGTCACCGTCTCGCCGGCAAACACTTCCAGATCGACGCCGTGCAGCGCATGGCCCTCGCCGTACCAGGCGTTGAGGCCGCGGACCGCAAGCAGGGGTGCTGCACTAGTCATCGGCAGTGCCCATATAGGCGACCTTCACCCGCTCGTCGCGGCTGACGGTGGCGTAGTCGCCGGCCGCAAGCACCTCGCCGCGCTGCATGACGGTTATCCAGTCGCAGAGATCGGCGACGACCGTGAGATTGTGCTCGACCATCAGCACAGCGCGGTCGCGCGCCACCGAACGGATGAGGTCGGAAACCGTGGCTACATCTTCATGCCCCATGCCGGCCATCGGCTCGTCCAGCAGCAGCACTTTCGGATCGAGCGCCAGCGTCGTGGCAATCTCGAGCACGCGTTTCCTGCCATAGGAGAGATCGCCGGCCAGCCTGTTCCTGGCATCGTCGAGACCGACGGAGCGCAACAGCTCCATCGCACGCGGCGTCAACCGGTCGAGTGCCGCCAGCGAGCGCCAGAACTGGACGCCAAGCCCACCCGGTCGCTGCAGCGCGACGCGCACATTGTCGAGCACGCTGAGGTGCGGAAAGATCGCCGATATCTGGAACGAGCGCACCAGCCCCATCCGCGCCACTCTCGCCGGCGAGGTGCGGGTGATGTCGTGGCCGAGCAGTTCGATCCTGCCGCTGGTCGGCGCCAGGAACTTGGTCAGCAGGTTGAAAACGGTGGTCTTGCCGGCGCCGTTGGGTCCGATCAGGGCGTGGATGTTGCCATGGCGGACATCGAAATCGACGTTCTTGACGGCGACGAAGCCGGCGAAATCACGCCGCAACCCGCGGGCGGACAGCACGACCCTCGGCTCGTTTCCATTGAGGGCGGGCGGCGCCATGGCCGCGCCGATCACTGGGCCGCCGTTGGACAGCCGCTTTCCTTCTCGCTCAGGAAGGCCTCCTTGCCGGGGATGGTGGCGAGGTATTTGTAATAGTCCCAGTCCTTGCTGCTCTCGCTGGGCGCCTTGACCTGGTAGAGATACATGTCATGGACCATGTTGCCGTCCGCCTGCACCTTGCCATTGGTCATCACGGCGTCGTCCACCGGCAGCGAATGCAATTGCTTGGCGACGGCCTCGGTCTCGTCGGTGCCGGCCTTGTCGATCGCCTTCAGATACTGCGTCACCGCCGAATAGGTCGCGGCCTGGATCATGTTCGGCATGCGGTTGGTGCGCTTGAAGAAACGCTGCCCGAACGCGCGGCTCTTGTCGTCGCGATCCCAGTAGTAGCCCTCGGTCAGCACGACGCCTTGCGCCGCCTGAAGGCCCAGCCCATGCACCTCGGCCAGCGTGAACAGAAGCGCCGCAAGGCGCTGGCCACCCTGGACGATGCCGAATTCGGCCGCCTGCTTGATGGAATTGGAGGTGTCGAGGCCGGCATTCGCCAGCCCGATGACCTTGGCGCCCGAGGACTGCGCCTGGAGCAGGAAGGATGAATAGTCGGTCGCCCCCAGGGGATAACGCACTTCGCCCAACACCTTGCCGCCATGGGCTTCGACGAACTTGGCGGTCTGCTCCTTGAGCGAATAGCCGAAGGCATAATCGACGGTGACGAAGAACCAGCTGTCGCCGCCCTGCTGCACCAGAGAGCCGCCGGTTCCCACCGCCTGCGAATGGGTGTCGTAGGCCCAATGGAAACCGTAGGGCGAGCACTGCTTGCCGGTGAGTTCGGTGGTCGCCGCGCCGGTGACGATGTCGATCTTCTTCTTTTCCTTGGAAATGCCCTGGACGGCGAGCGCGACCGAGGAGGTCGTCAGCTCCATGATGGCATCGACCTGTTCGGTGTCGTACCACTGCCGCGCGATGTTGGAGGCGATGTCCGGCTTGTTCTGGTGATCGGCGCTGATGATCTCGATCGGCGCGCCCTGCACCTTGCCGCCGAAATCCTCGACCGCCATCTTGGCGGCCTCGACCGACCACTTGCCGCCGAAATCGGCATAGACGCCGGACTGGTCGTTGAGGATGCCGATCTTGACCTTGCCATCGGAAATTTCGGCGGCCGAGGCGGGGATCGCGGATGCGGCGAGAAACGCTGCAGAAACGAAATAGCATGCCTTCATGGTACTTCCTCCCATTCGATGAATCCGGCCGCCCCCTACGATCGATCATCTTCAAAGCAATAATGAACATGAGCAAGATGGGAATGATCGGCAAGGGGCGGTTGCCGATTTCACGTCCGAAGCGGGGCACTTGGGCGGCATTATGCCAGCCGTGAGCGATCCAGGATCGAACACAACGGTGTGAACCGCCTGGCGGGACACCGGTCGTGCCGAGTTGCCGGAGCCCCGGTCGGCCATGGGGTCGTTGCCGATCGGCTTCGCTCGTCATGTGCTGTGCTTCACATACATCTGGCTCGAATCCACGGATTACTGAGGGGAGTTGAGAACCGTGGAGCAGTAGCCACGCCCCAGATGCGAGCGAGGGGCAAGAGGAGCAGCTATGACAGCAATTCAAACATTTGAGGCGGCCCAGGCAAGCCTGTGTGCTTTTGATATCGATCCCGATAGCCCACCCGCCTTCGTTGCGGCGGATATCGAGATCGCGATTATCGATGATCGATCGCTGATGTGCGACTGCCTGGCAAGAGGCCTCGCGGAAATCGAACCGGCATTTCGTTTCCAGCATTTCTCGAGCATCGAAACCTTCGACGCGGCAGACCTGGAGGAGACCCAAAGGATCTCGACTGTGCTGATGTGCGCCGTGTGGTCAAACTCCGAGGCAGACCACCATCTCGCCCGGATCGCCCACCTCAAGGCGACCAGACCCTGGGTGAGCACCATCATCCTCGCCGATATCGAAAATTTCGACGATGTTCACAAAGCGATCGACAATGGCGCATGCGGCTATGTTCCAACGAGCGTCAGCCTGCAAATCGCAGCCAAGGCGATTCATCTCGTCGCGGCAGGGGGAATTTTCATCCCGCCGAGTGTGCTTTTCCAATCGGCGCAAAACGCCAGGGATGGCCACCAGGCCACCAAATCGCAGGCGCAAGAAGACAATCTTTTCACGTCGCGCCAGATTTCGGTCATAGAAGCGCTGCGTCGCGGGAAAGCGAACAAGATCATCGCCTATGAACTCAACATGTGCGAGAGCACGGTCAAGGTGCATGTTCGCAATATCATGAAAAAACTTCGCGCCCGGAACCGGACCGAGGTGGCCTACATCCTGAATACGCCGCCTTATGAGGGCCTCATCAAGAATTGACCGGCGACGAAACAGGACCCCAGAAATGACAATGCCCCACAGCCTGCGCCCGGAAGGGCGAGGCATACGAGGCATGTTGCCGCCCGGCGATCAGGGCCGGTATTTCGCCTTAGCGTATTCCGTCCGGCGGGTCAGTCGAGCCCTTACCGGCGCGACACGCAACGCCACGGCTCGCCAATCAGCCGTGACGGCTATCTGGCTGTCGCTCTTTGACTGTGTTGGCGGGCATAGGACACACAGGCGTCCACCGTGCTGACACAGAGCGCGTCGCGACTGTTCGGCAAATTGTTGTCGCCGGCATAGGCGACTTCGGCGACGCGGCCGTCGACCATGCGTATTTGCGTGTCGCAATAGCCGCCGGGAGCGACATTGACGGAGCCGCCGACCGTCGGGATCGCACCTAGCGCCAGGGTTGGGACGACAATGCTGAGATTGCCGCGCTGAACGACGCGCTTGTAGGTCCAGATCTGGCCAGACCCGCCAGCGTCCGCGGTGGCGGTCGGAAAGCCCGCGCACATTCGAACATCGGCTTCGCTGAGGCCGACCATTTCCTTGCGAGCCGCCGCCGTCGTGGGGTCAACCTTGGCGATGCGCGATGTATCGTCGGGAATGACGCAGGAGGACTGGACGCCGACGACAAGAACAGCAAGGGCAAGCTTTCTAATACAGGAAAATGTCATACCGATTTTCGGATTTGCCCTATTGTCGGATTTGCGTGGCGCCCGCCGCTCCCTCTACCTAGGCAAGCAGGCGAGCGGATCAACCCGTGCAGCTTCACGAAAAAGTGGCCGAGGCTGCAACGTCAAGGTTTGCGCGTCACGAGACGTGGTACCACACCAAATCAATGCCCCTGCAGCTGCCTGCGGCGCCAGGCGGCGGGTGCTTCGCCGACCCGTTCGCGAAAGAAGCGTGAGAAGTAGGCCGGATCGTCGAAGCCGATCTCGTAGGCGATGTCCTCGACGGTGCGGACGGTGAACAAAAGCAGCCGCTTGGCCTCCAGCAGCCGCCGCTCGCCGACGACGCGCTTGACGCCGCTGCCCAGCACCGCGCGGCTGGCCTTGTCGAGAAGATGCGGCGTCGTGGCCAGCGCTTCGACGTAGCGGCCAACCGGCCAGTCGTCACGGAAATGCGCATCGACGAGACGGCGCAAGCCCTGCGCCAGCGAGGCTTCGGATGAGCCTGCGGCGTCCATCACCTCGGGGCCGAGACGCGCGATGTGGGAGAGCGCGACGGCGATCAGCGACGGCAAGGTCTTGTCGTTGCCGGCCTGCGCTTCAGTGTATTCGGCGGCAATCATGTCCAGCACCGCCGTCAGCCGTTTCCAGGCGGCGTGCTGCGGGAGAGCATCGGCGAAGACCGGCCTGTCCAGCGGCAGCAGGCTGTGCGCTTCTATCGCCGCGAGCGCATCGTCGGCGACGGAAACGACTGTCGCGTCGGTGCCGGGGCCGATCGAGAAGCCATGCACGACATTACTCGGCACAAAGCTGACGGCAGGCGCCGAAAAGTCCCAGGATTGGTCCTCGATGTGATAGGTGCCGGAGCCGCTGGTCCAGTAGGTGATCTGGCCCATCTGCGGATGCTTGTGCGCAGCGACCTGGCCGAGGTGGATGTTGCTGCGTGCAAGCACTGTCTCGACATGCAGGAAACCGACATCGAGCGGCCGGACGGGCTCGCCATAGACGAAGAAATCGGGGATGGAGTTCTGGCTCATGACGCCGGAAAAAGTCCAATCGGTTTTGCCGTTCCGTCCATAGCCGATCCTCGGGCCCGACGCTAGGATCGCGAACCAAGTGGAGGAACATCATGCGGTCAGAAGATTTCCGTGCCGACAGAGCGCGCCCGTTCACGGGCGCCGAATATCTTGAGAGCCTGCGCGACGGCCGCGAGGTCTATATCAACGGCGAACGCATCCCCGACGTCACCACGCATCCGGCGATGCGCAATTCGGCGCGGTCGCTGGCACGCCTCTACGACGCGTTGCATGACTCTAGGCGGCGCGAGACTCTGACTTCGGCCACCGACACCGGATCGGGCGGCTACACCCACAAATATTTCCGTGTCGCCAAATCCTCAGGCGAACTCGTCGCCCAACAGACAGCGATCGCCGAGTGGTCGCGCATGTCCTATGGCTGGATGGGACGCACGCCAGACTACAAGGCGGCGCTGATGAACACGCTCGGCGCCAATGCCGACTGGTACGGACCGTTCAAGAACAATGCGCTCGCCTGGCACAGCAGAGCCCAGGAAGCCGTGCTGTTCATGAACCATGCCATCGTCAACCCACCGATCGACCGCCACAAGCCGGCGGAGCAGGTGAAGGACGTTTTCGTCCACATCACCAAGGAGACCGATGCCGGCATCTACGTCTCCGGCGCCAAGGTGGTGGCAACGTCCTCGGCGCTGACACATTACAATTTCCTGGCGCAAAGCTCAGCGACGGTCACCGAGGATCCGTCGCTGTCGGTGATGTTCATCGTGCCGATGAACGCGCCGGGGATAAAGATGTTCTGCCGCGTCTCCTATGAGCAGACGGCCAACACGGTGGCGTCACCGTTCGACTATCCGCTGTCGTCGCGCTTCGACGAGAACGACGCGATCCTGGTGCTCGACAATGTCTTCATCCCCTGGGAGGACGTTCTGGTGCTGCGTGACGCGCAGAAGATCCTGTCGTTCCATCCGGCGTCGGGCTTCATGCACGGCTACTGCTTCCAGGGCTGCACGCGCTTTGCCGTCAAGCTCGACTTCCTCGCCGGCCTGCTGGCCAAGGCGCTGCGCGCCACCGGCGGCGATGCGTTCCGCGGCAACCAGGCGGCACTGGGCGAGGTTATCGCGCTCCGGCACATGTTCTGGAGCTTTTCCAACGCCATGGCCTACAATCCGATCCCGTGGGCGAATGGCGCGGTGCTGCCCAATCTGGAAGCCGCATTGGCCTACCGTACCTTCATGTCGGAAGCTTATCCGCGCGTCATCGACACCGTGCGCCGGGTGATCGCGTCCGGGCTGATCTACCTGCCGTCGTCGGTGCGCGACTTCAACAATCCCGAGATCGACAAATATCTGGCGCAATATGTGCGCGGCTCCAATGACATGGGCCATGTCGAGCGCATCAAGATCATGAAGCTGCTGTGGGACGCGACCGGCACCGAATTCGGCGGCCGCCACGCGCTCTATGAGTTGAACTATGCCGGTGCGCCGGAAGAGGTGCGGCTGCAGGTGCTGAAGGGCGCCGAACGCGGCGGCCGGCTGAAGGCGATGGAGGAACTGGTCGACACCTGCATGGCCGACTATGACGAGAACGGCTGGACGGGCGATACCTGGCTCAATCCGCTTCCCGCCTCGGCCGGGTGAACGCCGATGGCCACGCAGATTTCGAAAGCCGATTTCCGCGACGCCATGGCAAGGGTCTGCGCGCCGGTCAACATCGTCACCACCGATGGCCCGGCGGGGCGCGGCGGCTTCACGGCCACCGCCATGTGCAGCGTCTCCGACGAGCCGCCGACGCTGCTGGTGTGCATGAACGGACGTTCGGCGCAGGCCGCCATGTTCCTCGCCAACCGGCGCTTCTGCGTGAACGTGCTGACGCATGACCATATGCATCTGGCGGGAAAGTTTGCCGGCGCGACCAAGGACATGGAAGCGCGCTATTCGGCGGCGCGCTGGCAGACGCTGACGTCGGGCACGCCGGCGCTGTCGGACGCGATCGTCAATTTCGATTGCGAGATCGAGGACGTGCATATCGTCGGCACGCACAATGTGATGATCGGCCGCGTTATCGACGTCAGGCACGGCAGCGGCGGCTCGGCGCTGCTCTACGTTGATCGGAATTATACGCAGCCGACGCGGTTGGGGAGCTTTGGCGGGTGAGGACAATTGATGGCGCTGACGGGGAATGGAGGCGAAGCCTTCCAAACGTCGTCATCCACGGGCGAAGCAGGAGCGAAGCTCCGTCGCGAAGACCCGAGGATGACGAAGTGAGGGGCACTGCAGCCAATTTCCAAGGTTGCGGCGCCAACAAACCGTTAAAACTTCTGTGGCGACCCGTCAGAGATCAGCTCTCGCCGTCGATCAGGGTTTCCAGGAGATCGAGCAGCTGCTCCAGCCGCTCATGGCCAAAGCGGCGTTCGATGTCGTCATAGATGACGCGGCGTTCGGGCGACAGGGCATCGATCAGGGCGGAACCCGCCGGGGCGATTGTCAGGACGACGCGGCGGCCGTCGCCTTCGGCCTTGTTGCGGGTGATGAATTTGCGTCCCTCGAGCGCCTTGATGATGCGTGTCAGGCTGGGCGGCAGCACCGACGCGCGGTCGGCAAGCTCCGTCGCCTCGACCGGGCCGGCTTCGCTCAGCACGCGCAGCACGCGCCATTGCTGTTCGGTGACGTCATGGGCGGCAAGCATGGGACGAAACCGCGCCATCACCACTTCACGGGCGTGAAGCAATGCCATCGGCAGGGAGCGACGAGTATTTTCCGGCAGCAAGTGAAATTCTCTCCAACGCTGGCTCGCGATTGGTGGCGGGCTTTGCCCAGCAGCGCTGGCCCTCAGTGCCCGTCACCGTCATCCCGTATCGTCGTGCCAAGCCCGATGCAAGACTTGACTTCGGTGGGATCGCATGTAATTAACGCGTTAATTATAACAAAGCAATGTTCCAGGGAGCGAGACGCGGTGCCTCACTTCTCCATCGAGTATTCGGCCAATCTCGCTGCCAAGGTCGATATGGGCGAATTATGCGCGCTGGTATTGCGCGCGGTGCTGGACACCGGGCTGTTCGAGACCGGCGCCGTGAGGGTGCGGGCCTTTCGCGCCGACGCCTATGCGATTGCCGACAGGCAGCCGGAAAACGCCTTCCTCGACATGTCGTTTCGCATCGGCACCGGCCGCAGCGCCGAGGACAAGAAACGGACAGGAGAAGCCATCTTCGCGGCCGTAAGCGAATATCTGGCAGCGCTGTTCGAGACGCCGCATTTCGCCTTGTCGCTGGAGATCAGGGAAATCGACCCAGTGCTGAGCTGGAAGAAAAACGCAATCCACCCGCGGCTGCGCGGCAAGTGACGGAAGCTGATATGTCCGATCTCGAAGGCAATCTGAAAAAGGCCGAGGCCTATCTGGCCCGCTTCAAGCGCGACGGCGTGCTGAACCAGATCGGCGGCGAGGTGGTGCCGGCCGCCGACGGCTCGACCTTCGAAACCATGTCGCCGGTCGATTTGAAGCCGCTGGCCAAGGTCGCACGCGGGGGCGCCGCCGATATCGACCGCGCCGCCAAGGCGGCTAAGGCGGCGTTCCCGGCCTGGGCCGCCATGCCCGGCGAAGCGCGCAAGAAGCTGCTGCATAAAATCGCCGACGCCATCGAGGCACGGGCCGAGGAAATCGCCTTCGTCGAATGCATGGATACCGGCCAGGCGCTGAAATTCATGGCCAAGGCGGCGTTGCGCGGCGCGGAGAACTTCCGCTTCTTCGCCGATCGTGCGCCGGAAGCGCGTGACGGCGAGACGCTGCGGACGACAGGCCAGGTCAACATCACCACGCGCGTGCCGATCGGCCCGGTCGGCGTTATCACGCCGTGGAACACGCCGTTCATGCTGTCGACCTGGAAGATCGCGCCCGCGTTGGCGGCCGGCTGTACGGTGGTTCATAAGCCGGCTGAGTTTTCGCCGCTGACCGCACGGCTGCTGGTCGAGATCGCCGAGGAGGCAGGCTTGCCGAAGGGTGTGTGGAACCTGGTCAATGGCCTCGGCGAGCATGCCGGCAAGGCGCTGACCGAGCATCCCGACATCAAGGCGATCGGCTTCGTCGGCGAAAGCCGCACCGGCTCGATGATCATGAAACAGGGCGCCGACACGCTGAAGCGCGTGCATTTCGAACTTGGCGGCAAGAACCCGGTGATCGTGTTCGCCGACGCCGACCTCGAACGTGCGGCGGATGCGGCGGTGTTCATGATCTACTCGCTCAACGGCGAGCGCTGCACCTCGTCATCGCGGCTGCTGGTCGAAGCCTCGGTCTACGACAAGTTCACCGATCTGGTGGCGGAAAAGGCAAAGCGCATCACAATAGGCCATCCGCTAGACCCCAAGACCGTTGTCGGACCGCTGATCCATCCGGTGCATGAGGAAAAGGTGCTGTCCTATATCGAGATCGGCAAATCGGAGGGCGCGGTGGTCGCCGCCGGCGGCCGCAAGTTCGCCGGACCGGGCGGCGGATGCTATGTCAGCCCGACACTGTTTGTGGGCGCCACCAACACAATGCGCATCGCCCAGGAGGAGATTTTCGGGCCGGTGCTGACCGCCATCGCCTTCAAGGACGAAGCGGAAGCGCTGGCGCTGGCCAACGACACGCAGTACGGCCTGACCGGCTATCTCTGGACCTCGGACGTGACCCGCGCCTTCCGTTTCACCGATGCGCTGGACGCCGGCATGATCTGGGTCAATTCGGAGAATGTGCGGCATCTGCCGACGCCGTTCGGCGGCGTCAAGAACTCCGGCATCGGCCGCGACGGCGGCGACCATTCCTTCGATTTCTACATGGAGACGAAGAACATCGCCTTCGCCACTTCAGCGCACGCGATCCAGAAACTCGGCGGCTGACGGAGGAAATCAGATGCCCTTGCCCAAGCCCAACCTCTATCCCGCCTTCAACATCGTGCGCCTCAGCCATGTCGAGCTGGCCGTCACCGACCTCGCCAGATCGCGCGCGTTCTATGTCGACACGCTCGGCCTGCAGGTCACCGACGAGACATCGGGCGCCATCTACCTGCGCGCCATGGAGGAACGTGGCCATCATTGCATCGTGCTGCGCAAGGCGACGACGCCGGAAGCGCGCGATCTCGGCTTCAAGGTTTTTTCGGACGAGGATCTCGACAGAGCGGTGCATTTCTTCAAGGGCAAGGGCTTGCCGGTGGAATGGGTCGAGCGGCCCTACCAGTCACGCACCTTCCGCACCCGCGACCCGCACGGCATTCCGCTGGAGTTCTATGCCCAGATGGAAAGGCTGCCGCCGATCCACCAGAAATATGCGCTCTACAAAGGCGTCAAGCCGCTGCGCATCGACCACTTCAACTGCTTCTCGCCCAATGTCGACGAGTCCGTCGCCTTCTACAACGAGCTCGGCTTCCGGGTCACCGAATACACCGAGGATGCGGCAACCGGGAAGCTGTGGGCGGCCTGGACGCACCGCAAGGGCGGCGTCCACGACATCGCCTTCACCAATGGCATCGGCCCGCGCCTGCATCATGTCGCCTTCTGGGTGCCGACGCCGCTCAACATCATCGACCTGCTGGACCTCATGGCGACGACCGGTTATCTGCCGAACATCGAACGCGGCCCCGGCCGGCACGGCATTTCCAATGCGTTTTTCCTCTATGTCCGCGACCCGGACAACCACCGCATCGAGATCTACTGCTCGGACTACCAGACGGTCGATCCGGATCTTGAGCCAATCAAGTGGGACCTCAAGGATCCGCAGCGCCAGACGCTGTGGGGCGCACCGGCGCCGAAAAGCTGGTTCGAGGAGGGTAGCACCTTCGCCGGCGCGGCGGCACGCCAGCCGGATCTGACGGCGTCGCCGATCATCGCGCCGTAGGCGGGTTTTGAGTTGATGTCAGCATTCCTTGTCGCCCCCCTCTGTCCTGCCGGACATCTCCCCCTCAAGGGGGGAGATTGGCTGGCCTCACGGCCCACGCCCTCCTTGCAACGCTGGAAATTGGCGAAAGCAGAGACAAAATCCAATCTCCCCCCAAGAGGGGGAGATGTCCGGCAGGACAGAGGGGGGCGCCGTAGAGCTCTGTCCCTGCAGACATCCATCACCACCACCGGAGCCGCAGCATGACCCCGCCCCGGCTCGCCACCTTCACCGCCGGCGGCAAGACGCGCTATGGCGCGGTCACCGGCCAGGGCGTTGTCGACCTGGCGGCTCGCTACAGCCAGTGGCCGACATTGCGCGAAGTGATCGAGGCTGGCGCCTTGCGGCGGCTGGCGGAAGAGGCCGAAGCGTTCGCCGCCGATTTCCCGCTCGATGCCGTCGCCTACGACATTCCTATCCCCTCGCCGGAGAAGATCATCTGCGTCGGCGTCAATTATCCGGACCGCAACGAGGAGTACAAGGACGGCCAGGCGGCGCCTTCGAACCCCTCGCTGTTCATCCGCTTTCCGCGTTCCTTCGTCGGCCATGACGCGCCACTGGTACGGCCGCCGGAATCGCCGCAACTCGACTATGAGGGCGAGATCGTCATCGTGATCGGCAAGGGCGGCCGGCGCATCGCCGAGACCGATGCGCTCGGCCACATTGCGGCGCTGTCGCTGTGCAATGAAGGCACCATCCGCGACTGGGTGCGGCATGCCAAGTTCAACGTCACGCAAGGCAAGAATTTCGACCGCACGGGCTCGATCGGCCCATGGCTGGTGCCGTTCACGGATGAGGCGCAGATCGCCGATATCGCGCTCTCCACCCGCGTCAATGGCGAGATCCGCCAGCAGGATCGAACCAGCCGGATGATCTTTCCCTTCCGCAAGATCATCAACTACATCTCGACCTTCACCACGCTGGTGCCGGGCGATATCATCGTCACCGGTACGCCGACCGGCGCCGGCGCCCGTTTCGATCCGCCGATCTGGCTGAAGCCGGGCGATGTGATCGAGGTCGAGGCCGACGGTATCGGCCTGCTTCGTAACGGTGTCGTCGACGAGGCAAGCGTATGACCCCCGAGCAAGTCGAAGACGCCGCGGCGCGGCTGTTCGAGGCCGAGCGGTCGCGCCGGCAGATCCGGCTGCTCAGCCTCGATTTTCCCGAGGCAACGATGGAGGACGCCTACCGCGTCCAAGCGGCGCTCGTGGCGCGCAAGATCGGCGCCGGGCTGAAGCCGAAGGGCTGGAAGATCGGCCTGACCTCCAAGGCGATGCAATATGCGCTGGCCATCGACACGCCGGATTCGGGCGTGCTGTTCGACGATATGTTCTTCAGCGACGGCGCGACGGTTCCGACCGGCCGCTTCATCCAGCCGCGCGTCGAGGCCGAGATCGCCTTCGTCATGAAGGCGCCGCTGAAGGGGCCCGGCGTAACCCTCTTCGACGTACTCAACGCCACCGACTACATCACGCCGGCGCTCGAAATCCTCGACACGCGCATCGAGCGTGTCAATGCCGAGACCAAGAAGGTACGCACTTTCTTCGACACGATTTCCGACAATGCCGCCAATGCCGGCATCGTCATCGGCGGCCGGCCGCAGCGGCCCGATGAAGCCGACATGCGCTGGATCGGCGCCATCGTCTCGCGCAATGCCGAGGTCGAGGAGACCGGGCTTGGCGCCGGCGTGCTCAACCATCCGGCGATGGGCATCGCCTGGCTGGCGGACCGGCTCGCCAGCTACGGCATGTCGATCGCGGCTGGCGATGTGGTGCTGTCGGGATCCTTCGTGCGGCCGGTCGAAGCGCGGCCCGGCGACACGATCGTTGCCGATTTCGGCAGTTCGGGAACGGTCAGCATCCATTTCGCGAAGAGCTGACGCCGCAGTCGCCAGCAGTCCTCACATGCCCCGCAGGTAAGCCGCCACCACGTCGGCGGCGATGGCCGAGATGCGCATGCCGGCATTCCTGTTGACGTCACCCTCGACGCGACTCTGCACCCAGCCGAGGAAAGCGAAGGCCCGCAGTGCCGAAAACAGCGGCAAGGACGCGATGTCCTCTGGCGTCAGGTCTCGCTCCTGGCGGTAGCCGTCGAGCAGCGACGCCTCGATCAGCGGATAGATCGCTTCCTGGCGGTTCTGGTAGAGTGCCACGGCAAGATCGTAGACGTGCCAGCCATGGCCGCAATCGTCGAAGTCGATGATCTGGGTGGCGTCGCCGTCGAGCAGAACGTTCTCGCGTACCAGATCGGCATGGATCAGGCCGAAATTGCGCGCGCTGCGCTCATGCCGCGACAGCGCCGCGACCGCCTTCTCGTGGGCACGAAACACCAGTTCGCGGCTGGTATCGTCGAGAAACGGGCAGGTTTCGAAACGGCCCCATATGGGGGTCGGACCGAAAAAACCGTCGAAATCCCAGCTGTGACGGGCAAAGCCCGGCGGCGTCGCCCAGCCGGCGGCGGCATTGTGCATGCGGGCGATGGTTCGCCCGATGGCCGTGAATACCCGCCTTGCCTGTTCGGGCGCATAGCCGAGCGGCACGCCGCGCGCGCCGACAGCGCGGCCTTCCAGCCAGCTCAGACAATCGACCTGACGCGGCGCCGCTGTGCCGGTGCCGACCGGCACGAACAGATCGCCGTTCAACGCCGGCACCGGGGACGGTGTGGCGACCCCGGCCGATTGCAGGAAGCCCATCCACTGCAATTCCGAAGACAGCGCGGCATCCGAGTGATAGCCCGGCCTATGGATGCGCATGGCGGCCGGCTGGCCATCGGGCAAGCGAATGCGGAAGACCGCATTCTCGCGGTATTTCAGCAGTTCCGGTTCACCGTCGCGAACGCCCCAATGTTCGAGCGCACGCCTGGCAAGCTCGGTGACATCCGCTTCCGTCTCGGGCTCCGATTGCGCGAAAACAGCGCTCACGCCGTAACCCCGCCGACTTCTTCAAGCACTTCGTCCAGGGCTCCAATCAAGAGATCGGCATTGTCGCGCGAAAACGGCATTGGCGGGCGTATCTTCAGCACGTTGCCATGAATGCCGGTCTTGCCCATCAACACGCCGCGATGGCGCATCGCGTTGATGACACGCCCGGCAATGTCAGGCGCAGGCTCGCGGGTCTCGCGGTCATGGACCAGCTCGGCGCCGAAGAACAAGCCCGCGCCCCTGACCTCGCCAATGCATTCGTGGCGGTCCGCCAGCGGGCGCAGCAGCCCGAGTGCATGGGCGCCGACGTCGCGCGCATTGCCGACGAGGTTCTCCTGCTCGATGACATCGAGCACCGCGCTCGCCACGGCGCAGGAAACCGGGTTACCGCCAAAGGTGTTGAAGTAACGGAAGGCATTGCGGAAGGTCGCCAGGATCTCCCCGGTGGCGACGACGGCGGCGACCGGATGGCCGTTGCCCATCGGCTTGCCCATGGTGACGATGTCGGGGGTGAAGCCGGCGCGCTGATGGCCCCAGAAATGGCTGCCGGTACGGCCGAAGCCCGGCTGCACTTCGTCGGCGATGACCAGGCCGCCGGCGTCGCGCACCGCTGCCACCGCGTCGTCGAAGAAGCCGCTGGGCAGTGTCGGGAAGCCTTCATTGGCGAGCAGCGGACACAGGATCATTCCGGACAGGCCAATGCCGTCCTTCGCCAGCGAGGCAATGGCCTCGCGCACCGCGTCGCCAAAGGCCTTGCCGTCGGCCATCGTATCGGGATGGCGATAGCTGTCGGGTGCCGGCACCAGCCTGACATGACGGGCGCGGCCGCCGACCGGCGGCATGCGGGTCGAGAGCTGCGAAACCGCCGTGGTGTTGCCGTGGTAGGTGGCATCGGTGGCGATGATGCCCATCTGGCCCGATGCCGCCTGCGCCATGCGCAGCGCGATGTCGTTGGCCTCGCTGCCGGTGCAGGTCAGAATGGCGGTGGAAAGGCTTGCATCGAACGTCGCCGTCAACCGCTCGACATAATCGAGGATGGCGGTGTGCAGATAGCGCGTGTGGGTGTTGAGCACGCTCGCCTGCCGGCACAGCGCCTCGACAACATGCGGGTGGCAGTGGCCGACATGGGCGACATTGTTGTAGGCATCGAGATATTTGCGGCCGTCGGCGTCGTAGAGCCAGACGCCTTCGCCGCGCACGAGGTGCACGGGCTCGTCGTAGAACAATTGCGACTTGGCGCCGAGCAGGCGGCCGCGCCGGCCAACCAAGGTTTCCTCGGTGATCTTCTTCTGCGATTGAGTCATCTGTCGTCCCAAAGCCTCGTTGTATGCAATTGTCCGTCAGAGCTTCGACAGGCCTGCGTCGATTGCCTCGCCGATTTTGGCGACGTCGGCGGCGCTGATGATCAGCGGCGGCGACAGGATGATGTTGTTGCCGGACACGCGCAGCATGACGCCGGCCTCATAGGCCGCCTCCGAGACCACGGCCATGGTCTTCTTGTCGGATGGCTTTTTCGTCGCGCGATCCGAGACCAGCTCGACCGCTGCCATCAAGCCCTTGTACCTGACATCGCCAACGATCTCGTGCTTCGCCTTCAGGCCTTCCAGCACCGCCGCGAGTTCGACGCCGCGCGCTGCCGCGTTCTCGTTCAGGCGAAGCCGTTTGGTTTCGGCAAGCGCCGCCAGTCCGGCCGCACAGCCGACAGGATGGCCGGAATAGGTGTAGCCGTGGCCGATCGCGCCGAAGCTGGTCTTGTCGGCCTCGAACACGTCTGCGACCTTGCCACCGATCAGCGTCGCGCCGAGCGGGAAATAGCCTGAGGTGATCGCCTTGGCGATGGTCATGAAATCCGGCTTCACACCCGAGAGCCGCGAGCCCGCCCAGGCGCCGGTGCGGCCGAAGCCGGTGACGACCTCGTCGGCGATCAGCAGGATTTCGTGGCGGTCGCAGATTTCGCGCACCAGCGGCATGAAGCTCTCATGCGGAACGATGACGCCGCCGGCGCCGAGCACCGGCTCCATGATGAAAGCGGCGATGGTGTCGCCACCCTGGAAAGCGATCTCGTCTTCCAGCGCCTTGGCGCATAGTTTCGCCAGCCGTGCCGGATCGGTCTCGTCGAACGGGTTGCGGAAGGTCCAGGGTGCGGGAATGTGGAAGACGCCGGGCAGCAGCGGCTCGTAGTTGCGGCGGAAATTGGCGTTGCCGTTGACCGAGGCGGCACCGAAATGCGTGCCGTGATAGCCCTTCTTCAGCGCAAGGAATTTCGTCCGGTCGCCCTGGCCGCGGATCTTCCAGTATTGCCGGGCGAGCCGCAGCGCCGTCTCGACCGAATCCGAACCGCCCGAGGTGAAGAACGTCCGCACCATGCCTTCCGGCGCGAACCATTCAGAGAGTTCGTAGGCGAGCTCGATCGACGGTCCGGTCGAGGTGCCGCGAAATCCCGAATAGTAGGGCAGCGCGCCGAGCTGGTCGGCGATCGCCTTCTTGATGGGATCGCAGCTGTAGCCGAGGTTGACGTTCCACAGGCCGCCGACGGCATCGAGCACGCTGTTGCCGTCGATGTCGGTGACGGTGACGCCCTCGCCCTTCATGATCACCTTTGGCGGGTTGGCCCGCATCTCGGCCGGGTGCGCCATCGGATGCCAGATAGGCTTGGCGTTCGTCTCGGTGAGGAAATTGATGTCGCGCATGACAGGCTCCGGAAATGGTTCTCAGACGGCGGGGACGAGGTCGAAATGGCCGAGTGCCTCGGCGTAGGAAAATGCCGGCCGGGCAACGTCGAAATGAACCGTGCGCATGCCGGCGGCACGGCCGCCATCGATATTGCGCTGCTGGTCGTCGACGAATACGCAAGCGCCGGCGGGCAGGCCGAGCGCTTCGGTGACGAAGGCATAGGCGCGTGGGTCGGGCTTGAGGATGCCGGTATGGGTGGCGTCGACGATCACATCGAACAAGCCGAGCAGCGGCAGTTTTTGGCGGAAGCCGGCGCCATAGAACAGATCGAGCTCGTTGGACAGGATCGCCAGGCGGAAGCCGGCCGCATGGACGGCGCGGATGGCGCTGTCGGCCTCGGGCCGCACCACCTTTTCCGGCTCGGCGCCGCGGGCGCGCTGGACGAAAGTTTCCATCGCCTGCCAGTCCTCGCCGACGAGCCGGCCGACCTCGCTGGTGCGGGTGCGCCAATAATCGCGCTCGCTGATCTCGTCGGCCTGCATCGTACGCCACAGCGGATCACTCGCCGGATCGAACGGCCCGCGCCATTGCAGCGTTCCGGGCTTCAGGCCGAGCGCCTGCTCGGTCAAGGCATGGGTTTCGAACAGCGTTCGCGTGACGACGCCGCCGAAATCAAGGACAAGCGCCTGGGCCGGGACAGCGCTCACGCGGCCTCTCCCTTGGCAGGGGCACCGCGCGGGACAATGCCTTCCTCGACCCAGCGATCGAAGATCTCGAGCGCCTTGCCGACGAAGGCGTCGCTGTTGATGTGGGCGTCGATCTCGTGGAACTCGACCCCGGCGGGTATAGCCTTGCGCATTTCGTCGACGAAGGCGGCAAGGGCCTCGGGTTCGTAGAGCGGTTCGCCCTGCATGTCCCACTCCTGGATGCCGCCGGATGGCAGGATGAAGGCGGAGCGACCCTTCGACGCGCCGAGCTTGGCGGCGATGGTCCTGGCGACCTGGCGGCGATCATCGGCATCGACGGTGACGGAGGCAATCAGCCTGTTATGGGCGTGAAACGGCCGCTGCGAAAACTTTGCCGGCAAATCCTGCCAGGTCGGCAGGTCGACCATATCCACGGCGCCTGGTGCCGCGATCTGCGGGATGCCACGGGCGCCGGCGTTCTCCAGCCGGTCGGCGCCGGAGCTGACGACGGAGCCGGCAAGATGGTTGGTGATTTCCTGCAGGCTGAAGTCGAACACCGCGCAGAAATGACCCTGGCCGGCAATCGATTCGAAGGCACGGCCGCCCATTCCAGTGGTGTGAAAGACGGCGACGTCATAGCCGCGCCGTTCCAGCGCCGGTTTCAGCGTCTTCATGTAGCGCAGGCAACTGCCGCCGAGCGAGGTCATGCCGATGGTCGGCCCGAGAGCAGGCGCCGACGCGCGTGACGCAAGCACGATCCTGGCCGCGCCGACGACCGCGCCGCAGGCCTGCGACAGGACCAGCTTGCAGATGTTGTTGAGGCCGTAGAGCCCTCCCGCCCAGAGGATCATCATCAGGTCGGGCGCGACGCGCTCGGGTGGAATGAGGTGCGAATAGGCGATGGTCGAGACGACGAATTTCGGCACGCCGAGCGGCAGGCAAAGCGCAACGTCGAGCGCCAGGTCGGTGCCCATCGAACCGCCGATGGCGATGAAGGCGTCGATCTCGCCGCGCTGATGGAGTTGGCGCACCAGTTGCACCGCGCCGCCGGCCATCAGCGTCATGGCGGTGTTTTCGTCACCGCTGGAAACGATCTCGGCGATCGTCACATCGACAGCGCGGGCCACGGCATGCTTGTCGTGATCGGGGCTGTAGGGCGGATCGCCGAGCACGCTGACGTCCATCATGACGGCCCAGCCGCCCGATGCCTCGATGCAGGCTTTCATGAACAGCAGCTCATCGGCCTTGGTGTCGCCGGTGCCGATGACCAGGATGCGGGGCGCGGGATCCATGGGCATCAGGCCTGCCTCCTCAGGGTTTGCAGATTCTCGCCATTGAGACGCATCGAAATTTCCCGCGCCGCGGCGACGGCCGCAAGCCCTCGTGCCGCGATGTCGGCTGCCGTCGTCCTGGCCTTCGGCGCGGCCACCGCGATGGTGCCGAGCGCGAAGCCGTCCGCCGACAGGATTGCCGCCGCGACTGATATGACGCCTTCTTCCAGGCCCTGGTCGCAGATCGAATAGCCGCGCCCGCGCGCCTCATCCAGGGAGCGGGAGATGGCGGCCGGCTCGATCAACGTATGCGCGGTGAACGCCTCGAGGCGACCCGCCAGGCATGCCTTGACGGTCTCCTCCCGGGCGAAGGCCAGATAGACGATGCCGGAGGCGGTCGAATGCAGCGGCAGGAGCTGGCCAATATCGACGTTGACCCGGTTTGCCCGCGTGGGATGCTCGACATGCACGGTGACCAGCCTGTCGATGCCGAATTCCGACAGATGCACCGTCTCGGCCGTGGCACTTGCCAGATCCCGCACCAGCGGCACCGCCGTCTGCAGGAAGGGGAAGCGGGCCTCGCGGATGCGCGCCAGCCGTGACAGACCGGCGCCGAGGCGGTAGTGCCGCGTACCGCCATCCTGCTCGACGAAGCCATGGGCGGTCAGCGCAACCAGCAGCCGCCGCGTCGTCGCCTTGTCGAAGCCCGACCGGCGCGCGAGGTCGGACAGGCCGAGTTCGGGCTCCGCCACGGTGAACAGCTCCAGAAGCGAGATCGCTTTTCCAACCGTACCCAAATTTACCTCCCGGCATTGCCATCCATTCAGAGGCAATCATTTAACGTGTGAATTAACTTGACAGGAAGCCGGTTTGTTTGCAAGTCTATATTCAAAATAACGGTTCAAATAATGAACCAACCGCCAGAGCACTATGGGACAGGCCATGCGGCCAGCAAACCGATAACCTGGTTTGCAAACAGGAGGGACCAATGACAGCAGTTTTGGAACAGGCGCCGGCCAACAGGCTGCGCAAGAACAGTCTCGGCGTCGGCGCCATCACCTTCATGGTGATTTCGGCGGCGGCTCCACTCACGGCGGTGGCCGGCGGCACGCCGCTCGGTATGCTGATGGGCAATGGCGCCGGCTTTGCCGGCACCTACCTGATCGTGACGGTGCTGCTGCTGTTGTTCGCGGTCGGCTATGTCGCCATGTCGCGGCATGTCGGCAATGCCGGCGCCTTTTATGCCTACGCCGCGCGCGGGCTCGGCGGCCTCGCCGGCGGCGCCACGGCGCTGATCGCGATCCTGTCCTACAACGCCATGCAGATCGGCGTCATGGGCCTTTTGGGTGCCGCAACCGCCGGACTGTTCGCCGGCTGGGGCATCAACCTGCCCTGGTGGGTGTGGAGCTTCATCGCCATCGCGCTCGTCGCCGTGCTCGGTTACCGCCAGGTCGACCTATCGGCCAAGATCCTGACGGTGCTGGTTCTCTGCGAATACGCCGTGGTGCTGATCCTCGACGTCGCCATCCTCAAGACCGGCGGCGACAGCGGACTGTCGGCCGCACCCTTCAGCTGGAGCCAGATCAGCAGCGGTGCGCCAGCGATCGCCATCCTGTTCTGCTTCGCGGCGTTCATCGGCTTCGAGGCAACGACGATCTATGCCGAGGAGGCACGCGATCCCAAGGTCACGATACCGCGCGCCACCTATATCTCCGTGGTGTTGATCGGCGTCTTCTACATGGTGACCGCCTGGCTGATGGCGGTCGGCGCCGGCGTCGACAAGCTGCTGCCGGCACTGCAGGGCTTGCAGGATCCGACGACGTTCCTGTTCGGCCTGTCCGACCGTTACGCCGGCACGATGCTGTCGCAGGCGATGAGCATCCTGTTCGTGTCGAGCCTGTTCGCCGGCGTGCTGGCGTTCCACAATGCGGTCGCCCGCTACATCTATGTCTCGGGCCGTGAGAAGCTTTTGCCGCAGTCGATCGGCGTGACGCATTCGGCACACCAGAGCCCGCATGTCGCCTCGGTGATCCAGAGCGTTCTGGCGGCCGTCGTCGTCGGTCTGTTCGCCATGCTCGGCCTCGATCCGGTGCTGGCGCTGTTTTCCTGGCTGACCAATGTCGCGACGCTCGGCGTCATCGTCATGATGGCGGTGGCCTCGCTCGCGGTGGTCATGTATTTCCGCGCCAATCCGTCGGCGCAGGAAAATGCCGTGAAGACGACCATCCTGCCCGGGCTGACCTTCATCGCCTTCGTCGTCATCATCTATCTGATCGTCATCAATTTCGGCAGCCTGTCGGGGGCCGGCGGCTTCCTCGGCGTGTTCCTGCCGGGGCTGGTGCTGATCGCCGCGGTGGTCGGCCTGCTGCTGGCCGGCGCCTTGAAGAGCCGCGATCCGGTGGCCTTCGAAAGCCTCGGTCTGCCCCTGAAGGATTGAGCGGATCGAGAGACGTAGCGGGGCGGCGTGATGCCGCCCCTTCCACCACAAAGGGAGTGGCGGCCTTGAGCTTTGCCGAAAACATCACCGTCGAGGCGCTGGAAGCCGATCCCTATCCGATCTACGCCGAGCTCAGGCGCAGCGCGCCGGTCGCCTTCGTGCCGTCGGTCAATCTCTGGTTCGTCACCCGCTGGAAGGATGTCGAACTGGTGGCGAAGTCGCCCGACATCTTCTCCGCAATCGTCAAGGCCGGCGTATCGCCGGTCGAGCGTTCCTTCGGCAAGCCGACGATCCTGACCAGCGACGGCGAGGTCCACAAGCACCTTCGCCAGGGCGTCGACCCGAAATACCGGCCACGCACCGTCGCCTCCTATGCCGGCGATCTCGTGCGCTCGATCGCCGAGCCTTGTCTCGATGCGATCGCCGAACGCGGTTCGGCCGAACTGATGGCCGATTATTTCGAGCCGGTGTCGACGCTCAGCCTGGCACGCTCGCTCGGCCTTGCCGACATCGACATGCCGACCCTGCGGCGCTGGTTCTATGGCCTTGCCCAAGGCGCCATCAATTTCGAGAAGGATCCTAAGCGGCAGGAAATCGCCGACGCGATCGGCGCCGAGGTCGGCGATGCGGTGACGCCGACGCTGGAAAGGCTGGTCCGCGAGCCCGACGATTCGGCGCTGTCGCACATGCTGCATGACGGCATGCCGGAAGGCAAAACGCGGCCGATCGACTTCCTGATGCCGACCGTCAAGGTGATCCTGCTCGGCGGCATGCAGGAGCCGGGCCACGGCGCCGGCTCAATCCTTGTCGGCCTGCTGAGGAGCCCCGACCAGTTGCGCAAGGTGCTCGGCGATCCCGAGACCTTCGTGCCCAAGGCCGTAGACGAGGGCTTGCGCTGGGTGGCGCCGATCGGCACGCAGACACGCGAAACGACCCGTGCGGTCGAGATCGGCGGAGCGACGATCCCCGCCGGCGCGCCAGTGGCGGCACTTGTCTCCTCGGCCAGCCGCGACGAGAGCCGGTTTTCCGACCCCGACCGCTTCGATATCGACCGCAACGAAGGCAACCACGCCGCCTTCGGCTTCGGCCATCATTTCTGTTCCGGCCGGTTTTTCGCGCGCGAGCAGATGTGCCTCGCGGTAAGGCTGCTGCTCGAGCGCTTTCCCGATCTCAGCCTGGTGCCCGGCAAGGAGCCCGTGTTCCGCGGCTGGGAATTCCGGGCGCCCACCACATTGCATGTCAGTTTCGGAGCCGGTTCCCAATGATCACCCAGAAAGCCATCGATATCCTGCGCGCGGCCGAGATCGGCGCGCGCGGCCTGTTCATCGATGGCGCACAGGCCGAGGCGACAGGCGGCGCGACGCTGCCCGTGATATCGCCGATCGACGGCCGGCCTTTCGCCAGCATCGCCGACGGCAGTGCCGCCGATGTCGACCGCGCGGCCCGGTCGGCGCGCAAGGCATTCGAGAAGGGCGCGTGGTCGCGCGCGGCACCCGCCTTTCGCAAGAAAGTGCTGACCAGGCTCGCCGAGCTGGTCGAAAAGCACGTCGATGAACTGGCTGTGCTCGGCGTGCGCGACAATGGCACCGAAATCGGCATGGCCTACAAGGCCGAACCGCTGTCGGCGGCCGGCACCATCCGCTACTACGCCGAGGCGATCGACAAGGTCTATGGCGAGATCGCGCCGACGGCCGAGAATGTGCTGGGGCTGATCCACAAGGAGCCGCTCGGCGTCGTCGGTGTCATCGTGCCGTGGAATTTCCCGCTGATGATCGGCGCCTGGAAGATCGCCCCGGCGCTCGCCGCCGGCAATTGCGTGGTGGTCAAGCCGCCGGAGATCGCCTCACTGACGCTGCTGCGGCTGGCGGAACTGGCGGCCGAAGCCGGCTTGCCCGCCGGCGTGCTCAACGTCGTCACCGGCCGTGGCGCGGTCGCCGGCGAAGCGCTCGGCCTGCATATGGATGTCGACGCCATCGCCTTCACCGGCTCCGGGCCGGTCGGCCGGCGGCTGCTCGACTACTCCGCCCGTTCCAACCTTAAGCGTGTCTTCCTCGAACTCGGCGGCAAGTCGCCCAACATCGTCTTTGCCGATGCTCCAGACCTGAAGCAGGCGGCGGTGGTCTCGGCCAACGGCATCTTCCGCAATTCCGGCCAGGTGTGCGTCGCCGGCTCGCGTCTGCTCGTCCAATCGTCGACCTATGACCGCTTCATGGACGAACTTCTCTCAGCGACTACGCGGCTTAGGGTCGGCGATCCGCTCGATCTCGCGAGCGACGTCGGCGCGGTGTCGAGCGCCGAGCAATTGGACCAGAACCTCGGCTTCGTCGCCAAGGCCACCGAAGAAGGCGCAAGGCTGGTCACCGGCGGCGAGCGCATACTCACCGAGACCGGCGGCAGCTACATGGCGCCAACGATCTTCGAGAATGTCACACAGGACATGCAGCTTGCCCGCGAGGAGGTGTTCGGACCGGTGCTCGGCGTGATGCGCTTCGAGACCGAGGAGGAGGCGGTGCGGCTTGCCAATTCGACCGTCTACGGGCTTGCCTCGGCGGTGTGGACCGCCAATCTTTCCACCGCGCACCGCATGGTGCGCGCCATCAATGCCGGCGTCGTCCACGTCAACACCTATGGCGGCGCCGACATCACCGTACCGCTCGGCGGCGTCAAGCAATCCGGCTTCGGCCGCGACAAGTCGCTGCACGCGCTGGAGAAATATCTCGAACTGAAGACTGCCTGGATCGCGCTTTGAGATCCCCCGGCTCTCCTTGAGAATCTGAGCGTCTCCAGAGCGCCCAGGGTCGCATCTGGGTTCCGTCTCGCCCGGCCGGCGGTGCCTTGTGCTCGCCACCTCAGGATTTTTGAGAGAATATTCCCGGCTTCGGCGAGATCGGCGAAACACGTTCTTTGATAAGGCCGATAGAATTTCTGACGATGTGACCAAGCCTAGGCAATCCGCCCTTGCTGCCACGACTTCACAACCGCAGAGATCAATCATGTCCGACGTCAACAACACTTCGCCAGCTTCCCTTTGGTCAACCCTCAACCGGCGCCATGGCCTCGCTCTGCTGTTCGCATCGGCGGTGGCGATCGGCAGCCTGATGGCTCCCCATGCCTCCTTCGCCGAAGACAAGAAGGCGATCAAGGTCGGCATCATCAGCGGCGAGGACGAGGATGTCTGGCGCGTCGTGGTCGCCCAGGCCGCCGAAAAGGGCCTCACCATCGAGACCGTGGTGTTCAACGACTATACCCAGCCCAACGAGGCGCTGGAGCGCGGCGAGATCGACGCCAACGCCTTCCAGCACCAGCCTTATCTCGACAACCAGATCAAGACCCAGGGCTACCATATCGTGCGCGTCGGCTATACCGGCGTCTGGCCGATCGGCCTTTATTCCAAGAAGTACAAAGCGGTCGCCGACCTGCCAGAAGGCGCGGTCATCGGCGTGCCGAACGACCCGTCCAATGAAGGTCGCGCGCTGCGGGTGCTGCAGAACGAGGGCATGATCAAGCTGAAGGACGGCACCGGCATTCTGGCCACCACCGCCGACATCGCGGAAAACGCCAAGAAGGTCGAGATCAAGGAGCTCGATGCCGGCATCGTCGGCCGCTCGGTCGAGGATCTCGACGCGGCGGTGGTCAATACCGACTGGGCGCTGAAAAGCGGCCTGACGCCGGAGAACCGCATCGCGCAGGAGCCGATCGCCGACAACCCGTACCGCAACTTCATCGCGGTCAAGGTCGGCAATGAGAACGAGGCGTGGGTGAAGGCGCTGGTCGCCTCCTACCAGAACGAAGCCGTGAAAGCCGAGTTCGACAAGGTCTACAAGGGCACCGGCCTCAGCGCTTATTGACACCATCGGACACTGACTTGTCAGCTCCGACAGGAAGGCGGTCCGCGCATTGCGCGGCCGCAATCGCATTTTCAGGATCCGCGTATGAACCAGCATTTCATCGAAACCACCGAGGCCATGGATCGGCCTGGCGCACCGCCGCAAGACGTGGTGCGTCTTGTCGACCTGAAGCGTCGCTTCGGCGCCACCGCGGCGCTCGACGGCATCTCGCTGACGGTGCGCAAGGGCGAGATCCTCGGCATCATCGGCCGCAGCGGCGCCGGCAAATCGACGCTGATCCGCTGCCTGAACGGGCTGGAGCGGCCCGATTCCGGTCAAGTCTTCATCGAGGGCCGCGAGATCAGCCGGCTCGGCGAGCGCGACCTGCAGCCGCTGCGCCGGCGCATCGGCATGATCTTCCAGCATTTCAACCTTTTGTCGGCCAAGACGGTTGAGGACAATGTCGCGCTGCCGCTGAAGATCGAGGGCCGCTCCAAGGCCGAGAGGCTGGCGCGAGCGGCCGAACTGCTCGATCTCGTCGGCCTGTCGGAAAAGGCCAAGGCCTATCCGGCATCGCTGTCTGGCGGACAGAAGCAGCGCGTCGGCATCGCCCGGGCGCTTGCCGCGCGGCCGGCGCTGCTGTTGTCGGACGAGGCCACCTCGGCGCTCGACCCGGAAACGACACGCTCCATTCTCGCGCTGCTCAAGGACATCAACCGGCAGCTGGGCCTGACCATCCTTTTGATCACCCATGAGATGGAGGTGATCCGCTCGATCGCCGACCGCGTGGCGGTGATCGACGCCGGGCGCATCGTCGAGGAAGGACCGGTCTGGTCGGTGTTCGCTGACCCACAATCAGACATCACAAGAAGCCTGCTTGGCGCGATCCGGCCGCAATTGCCTTCCGAACTCGCAGCGCGGCTGCTGCCGTCCGCCGGCGCCGACACCATCCTGCGCGTCGATGTCGCCGGCGACGCCGCACGCGGGCCCTTGCTGTCCGATCTCGCGGCAACGGTGCCTGGTCCGTTCCGTCTTGTCCATGGCGGCATCGATCATGTTCAGCAGCAGCCCGTCGGCACGCTGTTCCTTTCCGTCCCCGGCAATGATGCAGAGCATCTCGCCGAGGTGATCACATTCCTGAAATCCCGCCAGGCGCGGGTGGAGGTGCTTGGCCATGTCGCCGATCCTGTTTGAGCTTCTGCTGCGTTCGATCTGGGAGACGGTGCTGATGACGGCCGCCTCGGGCCTCATCTCGCTGGTGTTCGGCCTGCCGCTGGGGCTGGCCTTGATCGCCACCGAACGCGGCGGCATCGCCGAAAGCCCGTGGGTCAACCGCGTGCTCGGCGCCATCATCAACGGTTTCCGCTCGGTGCCGTTCATCATCCTTTTGGTGGCGCTGATCCCGCTGACCCGGCTGATCGTCGGCACCTCGATCGGCACATGGGCGGCAATCGTGCCGCTGTCGATCGCGGCCACGCCCTACTATGCGCGCATCGCCGAAGTGTCGCTGCGCGAAGTCGACCATGGCCTGATCGAGGCGGCCCGCGCCATGGGCGGCAACCGCTGGACGATCATCCGCGAGGTACTGGTGCCCGAAGCCTTGCCCGGCATCGTCGCCGGTTTCACGGTGACCTTGGTGACGCTGATCGGCGCCTCGGCGATGGCCGGAGCCATCGGTGCCGGCGGCCTCGGCGACCTCGCCATCCGCTACGGCTACCAGCGGTTCGAGACGTCGGTGATGATCGCCGTGGTCATCGTGCTGATCGTGCTTGTCTGCGGGATCCAATGGGTCGGGGATCGGCTGGTAGCGCGGCTGGATCGGCGGGGGTGAGGACCGGCTGAAGATAGAAGATTCGGCGAGCCTCCCCGACTTCGTCATCCACGGGCGGAGCAGGAGCGAAGCTCCGTCGCGAAGACCCGAGGATCCATGCCGCGACCGGAGCCGAAGAGCGCGGCGAAGCAGGATTCTGG
The DNA here is from genome assembly GCF_000502435.1 of Mesorhizobium sp. LNHC232B00. NCBI lineage: Bacteria > Pseudomonadati > Pseudomonadota > Alphaproteobacteria > Hyphomicrobiales > Phyllobacteriaceae > Mesorhizobium > Mesorhizobium sp. LNHC232B00. Next base: position 110,178 of record NZ_AYWP01000007.1, on the reverse strand, counting down.
ACAGTAACGACGCGTTGGAGTCCCGGCATGGATCCTCGGGTCTGCGCCGCGTCGCTTCGCTCCTTGCTTCGCCCGTGGATGACGAAGGGATGAATGCTTCCGCAAATCGTCAATCGGCGCAAGCGTCTAACCCCTCAGCCTCGCCCCTTCCGGATCGAAGAACGGCATCGGCGCCACCACCGCGCGCGTCGGCTTGCCCTCTATCTCGACGCTCAGCTCAGTGCCGATGGCGGTGAAGGGTAGTCGCAGATGCGCCGTGGCCAGCACTTTGCCGAGGGAATAGCCATGATCGCTGTAGGTGACGATGCCGGCGTCCTCGCCATCGGCTATCACCCTGGCATCCGTCGTGGCTGGCTTATCGCCATCGAGGATCAATCCGGTCCAGCGTTCGTCGAGGCCCTTGTCTCGGACCTTGAGCAGGGCCTCGCGGCCGATGAAATCGCCCTTGTCGAACTTGATCCAGCGATCGAGCCCGACATGGAACGGCGTGCGGCTCTCATCCATGTCGATGCCATGCGCCGGGTAAGCCTTTTCCAAGCCGAGCGTGAACATCGCCAGCACGCCATAGGGTTTCAGGCCGAAGTCCCGCCCGGCCTGCATCAGGCTTTCCCAGACCGAGGCCGCCTCGTCGGCCGGCACGAACAGTTCGAAGCCGAGTTCGCCGGTAACGCCGGTGCGCGAGATCAGCACCTTCGTCTCGCCGACGCGCCCCGAGGTGAACGCCCAACGCTTCAGCCCGTCCAGATCGGCATCCCTGACCAGCGCCTTCAGCAGGTCGCGTGAGCGCGGGCCCTGGATGGTCGGGAAGGCGACCGCCGCGGTGATATCGGTGACATAGGCCTTGCGTCCTTCGGCATGGTGCAGCAGCCAGGGCAGCATCTTCAACCGGTTGACCGAGCCGGTCACCAGCATGAAATGCTCGGTCCCCAGTCGGAACACGGTGAGGTCGTCCAGGATGCCGCCATCCTCGCGGCAGACCGTGGAGTAGCGCACTTGGCCCGGCTTCATCGCCGCGGCATCGTTGACGATGACATGGTTGACCAGCGCCTCGGCGTCCGGCCCCTTGATGTCCATCTTGCCCATGGTGCTGAGATCCTGCACGCCGACATTTTCGCGCGTGTTCAGGTGCTCGTCGGCGATGCCGGAATAGTACTTGGCCGAGATAAAATCGCCGCCGACTCGACCCATGGTCGCGCCCGATCCGACGATGCTGCTGTAGAAGGGGGAACGCCGCTCAGCCAAGAAGGTCTCCATTCATGAAAACGGCAGCGCCAAGCGGCGCTGCCGGAACGCATTTGGTGTCAGCCTCAGTTGCCGTACACGTCGAAGGAAAAGTACTTGTCGTTGATTTCCTTGTACTTCCCGTTGCCGCGCAGCGCGTCGATGGCCGCGTTGAATTTGTCGGCCAGTTCCTTGTTGCCCTTCTGCAACGCGATGCCGACGCCCGGCCCGTGAATGGCCGGATCGGCGGTCAGCGTGCCGAGCAGCTTGCAGCAGGCGCCGTCCGGCTTCTTCAGCCATTCGGTGAGGATGATCGAGCCATCCATCATCGCGTCGAGCCGGCCGTTGGCCATGTCGGTGCGGGCGTCGTCACCCGTCGGATAGGCCTTGACGGTCGAGCCCGCGTATTTCTGCTCGGCGAATTTCTGATGGATGGTGGCGGTCTGCACGCCGAGTGCCTTGCCTTTCAGATCCTCGGGAGACGTGCCCGCGATGGGCGAATCCTTCGGCACCGCGATGGCCGGCGGCGTCTGGTAGTATTTGTGGGTGAACTCGACCTTCTCGGCCCGCTCCGGCGTGATGGTGATGTTGATGATGGCATCGAACTTGCCGGCCTGCAGCGCGGGAATCGAGCCATCGAAATCCTGCACCGTGAATTCGCATTCGGCCTTCATCTCGGCGCACAGCGCTTTGCCGAGGTCGATGTCGAAGCCGCCGAGCGTGCCGTCGGCATTGGCGTAGTTGAAGGGTGGATAGGCGCCCTCGGTGCCGATCCTGAGTTTGTTGTCCTGGGCGGAAGCGGCGCCCGTGGCGAGGGTGAGAGCGACGGAAGCGGCAAGCACGAAATGACTGAAAAGACGCATGTTCCAGATCCCCGTTGACTGGCGAAGTCTACGGGCTTTCATGGGCGCGGCGGAGACGGAAACGACATCTGCTGCGGCGATCACGGCGCTGTGAGCTATCTACGCCATGGCGAGTGGTGGTGCGTTAGCCGGCGCGCTGTGCTTCCGTCGCCTTTTGGTCAACGGCGAGGTCGCCCGCCGACAAGACCACGCCGAATTTTTCGCTGGCTTCCTTCGGTGTATAGTATCCCAGCGCCACATCGCGCCGCACCTGATCGGCGTCGCGCTGGAATGGATCGCCATAGCCGCCGCCGCCAGGCGTGCCGACGCGCACGCGATCACCGGCCTTCAGCGGGATGTCCTGCTCCTTGGACAGATGCGGCGGCACGTGCGCCTCGCCATTGCGGAACACGGTCACCGTGTTGGGCTCGCCGTCGCTGCCGCCGAGCGCGCCTTGCGGGCCGAAACGGCCGTGGTCCATGACGAAGGAGGCGCGCGCGTCGCCGCGCAGGATCTCGACCTCATAGGCGAGGCCGAAACCGCCGCGATGCTTGCCGGCGCCGCCCGAGCCTTCGCGCAAGGCATAGTGGCGGTAGAGCACCGGAAAGGCCTGCTCCATGATCTCGACCGGAGGCGACTTGGAAATGCCGATGGTCGAGCAGCCATTGGTCAGGCCGTCATGGCCTGAATTGCCGCCATAGCCGCCGCCGGAAATCTGGTACATGACGTAATCGCGGCCGCGTGCCGGATCGTTGCCGCCGAGCGCGAAATTGCCGCTGGAGCCGGCGGGAGCCGCCGTCACCTTGTCCGGCAGCGCCTGCACCATGGCAGCGAACACCGCCTCGGCGATGCGCTGCGACACTTCGGCCGCGCAGCCCGACACGGGGCGCGGATATCTGGCGTCGAGGAAGGTGCCTTCCGGCCGCTTGACGATCAGGGGCTCGAAGGCGCCGGCACTGATCGGCACGTCGGGGAAAATGTGACGCATGGCGAGGTAGACCGAGGACAAGGTCGTCGCCAGAACGCTGTTCATCGGCCCGGCGCACGGCTTTGACGAGCCGGCGAAATCGAAGGTCAGCGTATCGCCCTGTTTCTCGACCGCAAGCGCGATGGTCAGCGGTTCGTTGACCACCCCGTCGGAATCAACGAAGGCCCTGGAGCGGTAGGTACCGTCGGGAATGGCCGCTATGTTGGCGCGCATCTGTTCGGCGGCACGGCGGCGCAGCTCGGCGATCGCCTCGACAACGGTTTCGTTACCGTAACGATCCAGGATTCCATTGAGCCGGTCCTGGCCGATCAGCAGAGCCGCGGCCTGGGCCCTGATGTCGCCGATGCGCTGGTCGGCGACGCGGATGTTGGAGCAGATGATGGCGTAGATCTCGGGGTCGAGCACGCCTTTCTTGAACAGTTTTACGGGCGGCAGCCGCAGGCCTTCTTGTTCGACGGCAGTGGCCGAAGCCGAGAAGCCGCCGGGCACGGAGCCGCCAATGTCGGGCCAATGGCCGGTGTTGGACAGCCAGCAGAAGATTTTTCCCGCCCGGTAGACAGGCATGACGAAGCGCACATCCATCAGATGCGTGCCGCCGAGATAGGGATCGTTGACGATGTAGATGTCGCCCGGCTCCGGGGCGAGGCAGCGGCCGTCGGCGATCATCTCGATCACCGTCCTGGTCGAATATTGCATGACGCCGACGAACACCGGCAGGCCCTGGCTGCCTTGTGCGATCAGCGAACCGTCGACGGCCGAATAGATGCCGTCGGAGCGATCGTTGGCCTCGGCGATGACAGGCGAGAAGGCGGCGCGGGAAAAGGTCAGGTCCATCTCGTCGCAGACTTGCTGCAAGGCGGCCTGGAGAACCGAAAGCGTGATGGCGTCGAGCTTTGCCATATCAATGTCGGGCATCTCAGGCCTCGCCGATATCGATGATGATGTTGCCGTCGGTGTCCGAGCGCGCGCGGTCGCCGGGCTCGAGCACAGTGGTGGCGTCCATCTGTTCGAGGATCGCCGGCCCCTCGATGATGGCGTCGAGCGGCAGCTTTTCGCGGATGTATATCGGCGTGTCGTGCCAGCGTCCGGCATACCAGACCGGCCGGATTTCGCGCCGCGCTTCGTCGAGTGTTCCGGCACGCCCGGACGGGTCGATCAGGCGCGACAGATCGATCGCCGGCCTGATGCCGGTGACCGAGGTGTTGAGGTTGACGAGGTTGGCCCGGATTTCCGGCAGTTCGACCTTGAAGCGGGCAAAGTAGGCTTTCTCGAACAGCGCCTGCAATTCCTGCCGCGTCACCGACGAGGACGGCAACGGCACGTTGATGATGTGGGTCTGGCCGACGAACTGCATGTCGGCGGAGTGGGTGACACGGATCGTCTCCGGCTTCACTGCTTCCTTGCCGATCAGCTCCTCGCCTTCGTTTCGGTGCCGTTCCAACACGTGGTGGAGCTGGGCTTCATCGAGCATCGCGACCGGCTGGTTGACGGTGTTGACGAAGTCGTGGCGTAGGTCGGCGACGACGCAGCCGAGCGCGTTGGTGATGCCGGGCCGGGCCGGCACCAGCACCTTGGGCAGGCCGAGTTCGCGCGCCAATGCGGTGGCGTGCAGCGGCCCGGCGCCGCCGAAGGCGAACAGCGCGAAATCGCGGGGGTCATGGCCGCGCGACACCGAAACCATGCGGATGGCGCCGGCCATCTTCATGTTGCCGAGCCTGAGCACCGCACCCGCCGCCTCGACGCCGGAGAGGCCGGTGGCCTTGCCGATCCTGTCCGCGAAGATGCCGGTGACACGCTCTGACGTGACCGGATTCTCGACCGCCAGCAGCTTCTTCGGCGCTAGCCGGCCGAGCACCAGATTGGCGTCGGTGATGGTCGGCTCCAGGCCGCCGCGGCCGTAGCAGATCGGGCCGGGATTGGCGCCGGCACTTTCCGGTCCGATCTGGATCAGGCCGGCCGCATCGACGCGGGCGATCGAGCCGCCGCCGGCGCCGACCGTGTGCACGGCCACCATCGGCACATGAATCGGCATCGCATATTCGATCTCGATCTCGTTCGAGACAGCAGGCTCGGCGTTGCGGATAAGGGCCACGTCGGTCGAGGTGCCGCCCATGTCGTAGGTGACGAGATTTTCGAAGCCGGCGCGCTTGCCGGTATAGGCGGCGGCGATGACGCCGGAGGCCGGGCCGGACATCACGGTCTTGGCCGATTCACGTGTGACGAAGCGGGCCGAGATCATGCCGCCATTGCCGTTCATGATCAGGAAGTCGCGGGCATAGCCCTTGTCCGCCAATTCCTTGCGCAGCCGCTCGACATAGCGCTCGAGGATCGGCTGCACCGAAGCGTTGACCGAGGCGGTGACGCCGCGCTCGAATTCGCGCGCTTCCGACAGCAGCGCGTGGCCCGTGGTGATGTAGCCGTTCGGCCAGAGCTCGGCGGCGATCTCAGCGGCGCGCCGCTCATGCAAAGGGTTGGCGTAGGAGTGCAGGAAGTGGATGACGAGGGATTCGCAGCCGGCGTCGATCAGCGCCTTCACCGCCGCGCGCATCTCGGTCTCGTCGAGCGGCGTGCGCATCGTGCCCGACGCCTCGACGCGCTCCGACACTTCGAGCCTGAGATTGCGCGGGATAATCGGGACGAAGGTGCCGGTCATGCCATAGGCCTGAGGCCGCGTGCGCCGGCCCAGCTCGATCACGTCGCGAAAGCCGCGCGTGGTGATCATGCCGGTCTTGGCCAGCCGGCGTTCCAGCACCGCGTTGGTGGTGGTGGTCGTGCCGTGCACGATGAGGTCGATGCCGTCGATCGGAAAGCCGGTGGCGCCGAGCGCCGAAACCACGCCGAAGGCCTGGTTGTCGACCGTGGTCGGCGTCTTGGCGATATGCACCTTGCCGCCGTCCTTGCCGTCGATCAGAAGCAGGTCGGTGAAGGTTCCGCCGACGTCGATGCCGGCAACCACGCTGCCCAGGGAATCCGGCTGCTGCACCGAAAAATTCTCTTTCATAGTCGAAACCCGAAATGCTGGGACTACGGATATGTCACAGTTTGGAAAGGTGTTTCGCGGCACCATCTTGACGCAAATATCGTTTGTATACTAATAAATTCCGGACACAAGAGCTTACCAACTCGGAGTGTGCGAGCAGCACGCCGGGACCTGAACGGTCCGGGCGCGCAGCAAAGATTTGGCGCCCGCGTCCGTGAGTTGGGCCAGAAAGTTGGATTTGATGAACACCACATCCGCGTTCAGCACCGACGGCGCCCGCCCGCTGCAGTTTCCGATACCGGCCAATGTCTATGCCGAAACCGTCGTCTCGGTGAAGCACTACACCGACCGGCTATTCTCGTTCCGCATCACCCGTCCGCAGTCGCTGCGCTTCCGCTCCGGCGAGTTCGTCATGATCGGCCTGCCCAATGCCGAAAAGCCGGTATACCGCGCCTATTCGGTGGCGAGCCCGGCCTGGGACGAAGAGCTGGAGTTCTTCTCGATCAAGGTGCCGGACGGCCCACTGACCTCGGAACTGCAGAAGATCCAGGTCGGCGACACCGTGATCATGCGCCAGAAGTCGACCGGCACGCTGGTGGTCGACGCGCTGACGCCGGCCAAGCGGCTGTTTATGATTTCGACCGGCACCGGCATCGCGCCCTTCGCCAGCCTGCTGCGCGACCCCGACACCTACGAGAAATTCGACCAGCTGATCCTGACCCACACCTGCCGCGACATTGCCGAATTGACCTATGGCCAGGAACTGGTGGCGGCGCTGGAGAGCGATCCGCTGATCGGCGAACTGACCACTGGGCGCGTCACGCTCTACAATTCGACGACCCGCGAGCAGTCTGCCTGCATGGGCCGCATCACCGCGCTGATCGGCTCGGGCAAGTTCTACAGCGATCTCGGCATCGAAAAGCTCAATCCCGAGGCCGACCGCATCATGATCTGCGGCTCGATGCACATGCTCAAGGACGTCAAGGAGCTGGCCGAGAGCCTCGGTTTCCAGGAAGGCTCGCTCAGCCATCCGGCGACATTCGTGGTCGAGCGCGCCTTCGTCGGCTGAGACCTCTGCCAAAAATCGGGCTTCAAGAATCGGTTTTTGACCTTCCGGTCAAAAACTAGCTGCTTTCGCGGCCTTTTTCGGCTATCCCTTGCTTGAGGACTCGTGAAGCATGGCTTCGCGGGCTATCTTCGTGCGTGTCGCCCTAACAGTCGAGCGGTTTGGGCGACGATAGACAATACGCACCAAGACATAAGCGTGCGTCGCTGAATGAAAGGGCAGGAGATGAGCAGCACAATCCGCGAAGCCGACCTTGGCACCAAGGTGACGCCGCTGCCCGCGCGTGCCGCCGCCAATAGCGCCGTCCCGCTGGACCATCGTATCGCGCGCAATCCCGGCATGAAGCTCGATCTCGGCTTCATGGAATCGGTGCGCAGCGTCAACCGTTCGGCGCTGGAACGGCGCGTCGCCAGCCTGACCAAGCGGCGCTCGATCAAGGCCGACAACCAGGCGGCCTGGCTGCTGCGCGCGGTGGCCTGCATGGATCTGACGACGCTGAATTCCAACGACACCGAGGAGCGCGTGCGCCGGCTCTGCGCCAAGGCGATCAACCCGTTCCGGCGCGACATCGTCGAGGGGCTCGGCATTGCAGGCGAACCCATCCGGCCGGCCGCGGTCTGCGTCTATCATCCTTTCGTCGCCACGGCGGTGGACGCCGTGCGCGGCACCGGCATCCATGTCGCCGCCGTCTCCACCGCCTTTCCACACGGGCTTGCGCCGCTGTCGACCCGGCTGCAGGAGATCGAGGCCTCGGTGCGCGACGGCGCCGACGAGATCGACGTCGTCATTCCGCGCGGGCTGGTGTTCGGCGCCAAATGGCGGGAGCTCTACAACGAGATCGTCTCGATGCGCGCCGCCTGCGGGGACGCGCATCTGAAGGTCATTCTCGGCACCGGCGACCTCGCCACGCTGCGCAACGTCATGCTGGCCTCGATGGTGGCGATGATGGCGGGTGCCGACTTCATCAAGACCTCGACCGGCAAGGAAAGCGTCAACGCGACGCTGCCCGTTGGCCTCGCCATGGTGCGCGCCATCAGGGGCTATTTCGAGGAGACCGGCCATCTCATCGGCTTCAAGCCGGCCGGCGGCATTTCCACGGCAAAGGCCTCGCTCGACTGGCTGGTGCTGATGAAGGAAGAGCTCGGCCGGCCCTGGCTGGAGCCCGAGCTGTTCCGCTTCGGCGCTTCGAGCCTTTTGACCGACATCGAGCGCCAGCTCGAGCATCACCTGACCGGCCATTATTCGGCCAATCACCGCCACGCGATGGCTTGAGGATCGGATTGGGTTTTTGAACGTGGAGCTCTACGGCGCCCCCCTCTGTCCTGCCGGACATCTCCCCCTCTTGGGGGGAGANGCACTCTACGGCGCCCCCTCTGTCCTGCCGGACATCTCCCCCACTTGTGGGGAGATTGGCTGGCATCGGCGATTTCGCCAATCGCCAACGCTGCAAAATGGCGGCTGACAGACGTAAAGTCCGATCTCCCCCCTTGTGGGGGAGGTGTCCGGCAGGACAGAGGGGGGCGCGAAAGAACGCCTCCTGAGACAATTATCTGGAGCCATCCATGAACATTCTCGAACGCTATCACGCCATGGAATACGGACCGGCGCCGGAAGCGCGCAACGAGGCCGATGCGTGGCTTGCCGCGCGCGATTTTTCCAAGGCGCTGTTCATCGACGGTGCCTGGAAGGCGGCTAGCGGCGGCAAAACCTTCGAGACCAGCGAGCCGTCGTCCGGCAAGCTGCTGGCCAAGGTGTCGGATGCCGGCGCCGCCGATATCGACGCGGCGGTTGCCGCCGCCGCCAAGGCGCTGCCGAAATGGTCGGCATCCTCGGGCTACCAGCGCGCAAAAGTACTTTATGCCATCGGCCGCGCCATGCAGCGGCATCAGCGCCTGTTCGCGGTGCTTGAGACAATCGACAATGGCAAGCCGATCCGCGAAAGCCGCGACATCGACGTGCCCTTGGCGATCCGCCACTTCATCCATCACGCCGGCTGGGCGCAGGCGCTGGACAAGGATTTCCCCGGCCACAAGGGCGTCGGCGTCGTCGGCCAGATTATCCCGTGGAACTTCCCGCTGCTGATGCTGGCCTGGAAGATCGCACCCGCGCTCGCCGCCGGCTGCACGGTGGTGCTGAAGCCGGCCGAGTTCACGCCGCTGACCGGCATCCTGTTCGCCGAGATTTGCGAACGCGCCGGCGTGCCGAAGGGCGTCGTCAACATCGTCCAGGGCGGCCCGGAAGCGGGCGCGGCAATCGTTAATCATTCCGGTATCCAGAAGATCGCCTTCACCGGCTCTTCGGAAGTCGGCAAGATCATCCGCAAGGCAACCGCCGGCTCGGGCAAGAAGCTGTCGCTGGAGCTTGGCGGCAAGTCGGCCTTCATCGTTTTCGAGGATGCAGACCTCGACAGCGCCGTCGAAGGGCTGGTCGACGGCATCTGGTTCAACCAGGGCCAGGTCTGCTGCGCCGGCTCGCGGCTCCTGGTGCAGGAAGGCATCGCCGAGGCCTTGATCGCCAAGGTCAAGACGCGGATGAGCCGGTTGCGCGTCGGCAGTCCGCTCGACAAGAACACCGATATCGGCCCGCTGGTCGACGCCACGCAGCTCGACCGGGTCAAGGGACTGGTCGCCGAAGGCGCCAGGCAAGGCGCCGTCTGCTGGCAGCCGGACGCCGCGCTGCCGTCCTCGGGCTACTACCACCTGCCGACACTCGCCACTGGTGTTTCGCCGGCTAATATCCTTGCCCAGGAAGAGGTGTTCGGCCCGGTGCTGGCGACCATGACCTTCCGCAACACCGAGGAAGCGATCGAGCTTGCCAACAACACGCGCTACGGGCTGGCGGCGAGCGTGTGGAGCGAAAACGTCAATCTGGCGTTGCATGTCGCGCCGCAGCTGAAGGCCGGCGTCGTCTGGGTCAATGGCACCAACATGTTCGACGCCGCCTGCGGTTTCGGCGGCTACCGCGAAAGCGGCTTCGGCCGCGAGGGCGGGCGCGAGGGCATGTTCGAATATCTCGCGGCAAAATTGCCGCTCGGGCCGGTCATCAAACCGGCGACGATCTCGGCGCAACCGGTCGAGCAGGCCGACGGCGCGGCCATCGACCGAACGGCCAAGCTGTTCATCGGCGGCAAGCAAGTACGCCCGGACGGCAATTATTCGCTGGCCGTCGCCAATGCCAAGGGCAAGCTTGCTGGCGAAGTCGGTTTTGGCAACCGCAAGGATATCCGCGATGCGGTTTCTGCTGCCCGCGCCTGCAAGGCATGGCCGGAGGCGACGGCCTACAACCGTTCCCAAGTGCTCTACTATCTGGCCGAAAACCTTTCCGGCCGCGCCGGCGAATTCGCGGCTCGTTTGACCGAACTGACCGGCGCTACGCCCAAGGCCGGGCGGGAAGAAGTCGACCAGTCGATCGAACGCCTGTTCCTCTATGCCGGCCTCGCCGACAAGTTCGAAGGCCGCGTGCACCAGCCGCCGGCACGTGCCGTGACGCTGGCGCTGCACGAGCCGGTCGGCGTCGTCGGCATCGTCGCGTCTGATACCTCGCCGCTGCTTGGCCTGATTTCGCTCATCGCGCCGGCGCTAGCCATGGGCAACACGGTGGTTGCCGTGCCGTCCGAACGCTATCCGCTGCTCGCCACCGATCTCTACCAGGTGATCGAATATTCCGACGTTCCGGCCGGCGCCATCAACATCGTCACCGGCCGCACGGCGGAACTTGCCGGCGTGCTGGCCAAGCATGACGATGTCGACGGGCTCTGGGTGTTCGCCGATGCCGAGACCTGCGCCAAGGCGGAAGCGGAGTCCATCGGCAACCTCAAGCGCGTCTGGAGCGGCAATGGCCGCAGCCTGGACTGGGCGTCCGACGAGGCGGCCGGCGATGCCTTGCTGCGCCGCGCCATCGAGGTGAAGAATGTCTGGGTGCCCTACGGCGACTGAGCCTTTGGACAGCCACAATGGTGATCGTGTCCGGGCTTGACGCCCGGTCCTATGTTCTTTAACGAGAAAAAACATTTTTATCTGTGAACCGACACGGCGCAGGCCGCACGATGGCTCGTGACTGGCACATGACGCCTTGGCCGGCTGCCGATAAAGGCGGATGATCCTAGCGGACGAGGAGAAGAGCATGGCGGATCTGGCAGGCAAGATCGTTGTCGTCACGGCGGCGGCGCAAGGCATCGGCAAGGCGAGCGCACTGGCCTTCGCCAAGTCTGGAGCCACGGTCTACGCCACCGATATCAACGAGACGCTCCTCGCCGAACTCGCCAAGACGGCGGGGATCAAGGCCCGCAAGCTGGACGTCCTCAACGACGAGGCGGTCAACACCGCCTTTGCCGAGATCGGCCGCGTCGACGTGCTGTTCAACTGCGCCGGTTTCGTCCATTCCGGCTCGATCCTCGAGATGAAGGATAGCGATCTCGATTTCGCCTTCAATCTCAACGTGCGCGCCATGATCCGCACCATCCGCGCCGTGCTGCCCGGCATGCTGGAGCGCGGCGACGGGTCGATCATCAACATGGCCTCGCTGGCCAGCTCCACCAAGGGCGTGCCGAACCGTTTCGCCTATGGCGTCACCAAGGCTGCCGTAATCGGCCTGACCAAGGCGGTTGCCGCCGACTATGTCGGCAAGGGCATACGCTGCAACGCCATCTGCCCCGGAACGGTCGAGAGCCCGTCGCTGCAGGACCGCATGCATGCGCAAGGCGACTACGAAGCGGCGCGGGCCGCCTTCATCGCCCGCCAGCCGATGGGCCGGCTCGGCACGCCGGAGGAGATCGCCGATCTCGCCGTCTACCTGGCCGGTGCCACCTACACGTCCGGGCAGGCCTATAATATCGACGGCGGCTGGTCGATCTGAGGTTCGGAAATCGGGAGCAAACCGGAAGACCGGGATCGTTGCACGCGTTTGTCGGGAGATCGTGAAGTCTGAAAATCCGGCGCGCCGGCTTGCCCGGCACGATTCTCGCGCTTGCCCGGAACCAGGCCGATCAGTAGGGTCCGCCGTCGCCTCGGCGGAGAGTTTGCAAAGGGCCATGCGGCCGCAACCAGGAGAAGGGTTTAAATGAAACTGCTGCGCTATGGCGAGGTTGGGAGCGAACGTCCCGGCCTGCTCGATGCGGATGGAACGATCCGCGATCTCTCCGCCCATGTCGCCGACATTGCCGGCACCACGCTTCATCCGGCCTCGCTGGACATGCTGGCCAGGCTCGATGCGAAGTCGCTGCCGGCGGTTTCCGGGAAACCTCGGCTCGGCGCCTGCGTCGCAGGCACCGGCAAGTTCATCTGCATCGGCCTCAACTATTCCGACCACGCCGCCGAGACCGGCGCCACCGTGCCGCCGGAGCCGATCATCTTCATGAAGGCAAGCTCGGCCATTGTCGGGCCCGACGACGACGTGCTGATCCCGCGCGGCTCCGAGAAGACCGACTGGGAAGTCGAGCTCGGCGTGGTCATCGGCAAAACCGCGAAATATGTCAGCGAAGCCGATGCACTCGACTATGTCGCCGGCTATTGCGTCTCGCATGACGTGTCGGAACGCGCCTTCCAGGCCGAGCGGCAGGGCCAGTGGACCAAGGGCAAGAGCTGCGACACGTTCGGTCCGACCGGCCCATGGCTGGTGACCAAGGACGAAGTGGCCGACCCGCAGAACCTCAAAATGTGGCTGACCGTCAACGGCAAGACGATGCAGAACGGCTCGACCAAGACCATGGTCTATGGCGTCGCCTACCTCGTCGCCTACCTCAGCCAGTTCATGTCGCTGCACCCCGGCGACATTATTTCGACGGGCACCCCGCCCGGCGTCGGGCTAGGCATGAAGCCGCCGGTGTTCCTGAAGGCCGGTGACGTGGTGGAGCTCGGCATCGAAGGGCTCGGCCAGCAAAAGCAGACCTTCAAGGCTGACGTGTAGGCCGACGTGCTTTCTTCCTTCTCCCCTTGTGGGAGAAGGTGTCGCCGAAGGCGACGGATGAGCAACCGTGCCTCAGACCGAAGCCGGATCCCAAGGTTTGTCGTNGGTCATGACCCGGGTCACCCGTCAGCCCGATCATGCATGATTCGAGAGACACAAGGGGTGTTCCAGGGAACGCCGACGCCTCACTCCGCTGGAACACCCCTCATCCGTCTCGGCGCTGCGCGCCGATCCACCTTCCCCCACAAGGGGGGAAGGAAAAGCGCGAGCCGCGCTATTTGATCGTCTTGCCATCCGCGCCAAACCGATAGGTCTTCGCCGGATCCGGCGTCGCGTAAAGCGTCGCGCCAGGCTCCGCGTCATACACGCCGAAAATGCGCACCGTGATCAGCCCCGCCTTCTCGCAGTCAAGATAGAGGTTGGTGTCGGCGCCGAGATGCTCGGCATGTACCACCGTACCCTTCCAGCTGCCGGACTTCGGATCGACGGTCAGATGCTCCGGCCGCACGCCGATGGTCTTGGCGGTTTCGCCCAGTCTCGTCCCGTCGATGAAGTTCATCTTCGGCGAGCCGATGAAGCCGGCGACGAACTCGTTTGCCGGCGAATTGTAAAGCTCCATCGGTCCGCCGATCTGCTCGATCCTGCCGGCATTGAGCACGACGATCTTGTCGGCCAGCGTCATCGCCTCGACCTGGTCGTGGGTGACGTAGATCATCGTCGCCTTCAGCCGGCGATGCAGCTGCGCGATCTCCAGCCGCGTGTTGACGCGCAGCGCCGCGTCGAGGTTCGACAGAGGCTCATCGAACAGGAACAGCTTGGGCTCGCGCACCACGGCGCGGCCGATGGCGACGCGCTGGCGCTGGCCGCCGGAGAGTTCGGCCGGCCGCCTTTCGAGATAGGGTTCCAGCGACAGCATCGACGAGGCGATGCCGATGCGGCGGTCGATCTCGGCCGCCGGCGTGCCGGCCTGCTTCAGGCCAAGGCCCATATTGTTCTTCACCGTCAGATGCGGGTAGAGCGCGTAAGTCTGGAACACCATGGCAATGCCGCGCTTGGCCGGCGGCGTGGCGGAAACATCCGCGCCATCGATGACCACGCGGCCCGAGGTCGAATCCTCCAGCCCGGCGATGACCCGGAGCAAGGTCGACTTGCCGCAGCCCGATGGGCCGACGAAGACGACGAATTCGCCATCGGTCACTTCGAGGTCGATGCCCTTCAGCACCTCGACCGGCCCGAAGGCCTTCTTCACATTCTCGATCTTCAGCGAGCCCACGGCGATCCTCCGGAATGATGAGTCGGCGCCAGGGCGCGTCCCTCTGCCCTGCCGGGCATCTCCCCCTCAAGGGGGGAGATTGGCAGCGTTGGCCTTGCCGCCCATCTTGCAGCATTGGCGATTGGCGAAAGCGGTACCGACATTCGATCTCCCCCCTTGAGGGGGAGATGGCCGGCAGGCCAGAGGGGGGCCTCGTAGAGCGCGACCCCTGACGACAATTCCTTTGTCACAATCGCACCGCCTTTCCGCTGCGCACGCTCTCGTCGGCGGCGAGACAGACGGCGAGCGACTTCACTGCGTCGTCCATGTGTTTGGTGAGATCCAGATCCTCGCGGATCGCTTTCAGGACGAAGGCCTGTTCGAGATCGCAGAGATCCTGGTGGCCGGGCTCACCTTCCATCGACAGCATCTCGTCCGGCCTGGCGAACTTGCCGTCAGCGCCGGTCGCGGCACTGTGCAGGCGGATGGTCGAGGTCTTGGTGTGGGTGTCGATGTCGTCGGACTTCACGCCTTCCTTCATGACGATCGACACGCAGCCGTTGGGCGAGATGACATCCTTGACGAAGAAAGCGGTCTCGGAAATCATCGGCCCCCAGCCGGCTTCGTACCAGCCGACCGAACCGTCATCGAACAGCACCTGCAGATGGCCGTAATTGTACATGGACGGTGCCACCTCCTCGGTCAGCCGCACACCCATGCCGCGCACCTCGACCGGCTTGGCGTCGGTGATCTGCAGCATGACGTCGAGATAGTGGACGCCGCAATCGACGATCGGCGATGTGGTCTGCATCAGCTGCTTGTGCGTCTCCCAGGTATGGCCGGAGGATTGCTGGTTGAGGTTCATGCGGAACACGTAAGGGCCGCCGAGCTTGCGCGCCTCGGCGATCAGCCTGATCCAGGACGGATGATGCCGCAGGATGTAACCGATCACCAGTTTCCGGCCGTTGGCCTTGGCGGCCGCGACGACGCGTTTGGAATCGGCCACCGTCGTTGCCAGCGGCTTCTCGACGAACACATGGCAGCCGGCCTCGAACGCCCTGACCGCATAGTCGGCATGGCTGTCGGAATAGGTGGCGATGCAGGCGACATCGGGCTTTTCGTCGCGCAGCGCCTCGTCGAACGAACGCCTGATGCCGTAGCCCGTCAGTCCGTCCGGTAGCGGCACGTCGGAGCGATTGATGAGGGCCGCGATCTCGAAGCCCGGGTTGTGATGATAGGCCAGCGCATGGCTGCGGCCCATATTGCCAAGGCCGGCAACGACGACGCGAAGAGGTGGCTTAGAGTTCACCGAGATGCTCCAGATATTCCGATTTTTCCTGAGAGGGTGTCACCCCACCCGGCGCTGCGCGCCGACCTCCCCATCGAGGGGAGGTAGGGCGTTGGCGTGAACTTCCCCACTGCCAAGGAAGTCGTCCTGAGCTGAGGCCTCGGGCGGTTTAGAATGAAGCGGCGCCCTTCTACCTCCCCTTGATGGGGAGGTCGGCGCGAAGCGCCGGGTGGGGTGATGGCGCCGGCAGAGAATTGTAGTTCCCCGCTCACTTGACGGCTCCGGACGTAATGCCGCGGATCAGCTGCCGCGAGAAGATGACGTAGAGGATGAGCACCGGCATGATCGCCAGCGAGAGCGCGGCCAGGATGGCGTTCCAGTTGGTGACGAACTGGCCGAGGAAGAGCTGCGCGCCCAAGGTCACCGTCTTGGTCTCTTCCGATGGCGCCAGGATCAGCGGGAACCACAGATCGTTCCAGATCGGGATCATGGTGAAGACGGCGACCGTTGCCATCGATGGCCGCACCAGCGGCAGCACCAGGCGGAAGAAGATGGTGTATTCGGACAGGCCGTCGATGCGGCCGGCGTTCTTCAAATCGTCGGACACCTGCTTCATGAATTCCGAAAGGATGAAGACGGCAAGCGGCAGGCCTTGCGCGGTATAGACCAGGATCAGCGCCGTCAGCGTGTTGACCAGTCCGCTCGCCACCATCAATTGCAGGATGGCGACCGTGCCGAGCCGGATCGGGATCATGATGCCGAGCGCGAGATAAAGCCCCATCATCGAATTGCCGCGGAAGCGGTATTCCGACAGCGCAAACGCCGCCATGGCGCCGAACAAAAGCACGAAGAACAGCGAAGCGACGGTGACGACGAGGCTGTTCTGGAAATAATGGATGAAGTCGCCCTGGCCGATGACGGTGGTGTAGCCGATCAGGTCGAAGGTTTTTGGTGTCGGCGGCGTCAAAGGCGCGCCGAAGATGCCGGCGCGGGATTTGAACGAATTCATGATGACCAGGATCACCGGAAACAGCGCAATCGCCGTGTAGGTCAAAAGGATCGCGTGAGCGCCGATGGTGCGGGGGAGTGATCGGGTGGCGGTGCTCATTGGGAGGTCTCCTGACGAGCTACTTTGCCGAGGAAGGGCGCCCAGGCACCCCCCTCTGGCCTGCCGGCCATCTCCCCCGCAAGGGGGGAGATTGGCAGCTTCGGGCTCGGCGCTTCTCCTGCGACGTGGAAGATTGGCGAAAGCCTTCGTGACATCCAATCTCCCCCCTTGCGGGGGATATGGCCGGCAGGCCAGAGGGGGGTGTTCAAGCTCGACATATCCACCCCTCAGAACTGATAGCGACGCAGGCGCGTCTGGACGAGGAAGAGGTAGACGCAGACGCCGCCGAGGATGATCAGGAACATCATCGTGGCGATCGCCGCGCCCATATTGGGATCGCCGACCTGCAGCTGGAAGCCGAAGAAGGCGCGGTAGAGAAAGGTGCCAAGGATGTCGGTCGAATAGTTCGGCCCGGCGAGCGCGCCCTGCGCGGTGTAGATCAGGTCGAAGGCGTTGAAATTGCCGACGAAGGTGAGGATCGAGATGATGCCTATCGACGGCAGGATCAGCGGCAGCTTGATCTTCCAGAACTGCGACAGGCCGGTGATGCCATCGCATTCGGCCGCTTCGATCACCTCTTCGGGGATCGACAGCAGCGCGGCGTAGATCAGCATCATCGGGATGCCGACGAACTGCCACACCGAAATCAGGCTGAGCGCGGTCAGCGCGTATTGTTCCTTGCCGAGCCATGGCGTGAACAGGCTTTTCAGGCCGACCAAGTCCATCATATGCGGCGCCACGCCCCACAGCGGCGACAGGATCAGCTTCCAGGCGAAGCCGACGATAACGAAGGACAGGATCGTCGGCACGAAGATCGCCGTGCGGTAGAAGGCGGCAAATCTCAGCCTTGGGCTGGACAGCAATGCCGCCAGCATGACGCCGATCGGGTTCTGCACCAGCATGTGGATGATGAAGAACCAGGTGTTGTTCCTGAGCGCGTTCCAGAACCCGACCGACCAGTTGGGATCGCCGAACAGGGTGCGGAAATTTTCCAGTCCGACGAAGACCTGGGACTCGCTGACGTTGCGGAACAGCGACAGCTGCAAGGTGCCGGCGAGCGGCAGGATCATGATCGCCGTGTAAACGAGCACGGCCGGCGCCAGGAAGATGCCGATGTGCCAGCGAACAGGTCTTTTCGGTCGTATTTCTGCGGCCATGAGTTCGGTCCCCGCCGTCTCTCGGTTCCAGACGAATATTGATGCCAGATGATGCCTCGATGCACGGCCCGACATTCTTGCCCGGTGCGGCAAGAACAAAGGCCTGCGACTGGTCAGCTAGCCTTCCCAAGACCAGCAAGGGTAAGGCCACGAGGTGGTGCCGACAATCGCTATCTCTGCGGATGCAGACCAGGGGTATCCGGAACCGGCCAGGCTTGCGCCCGGCCGGCTCCGTTGCCTGAGCTCTTACTTCGCCGGCTTGTACCAGCTGTCGAGGCCGGTCTGCAGCTTCTTGGCCGCTGCTTCGGGCGTATCGGTGCCGTTGATGACGTTGGCCGATTCAACCCAGGTCTCGTTCTCGAGGTTCGGCGTGCCGCGCGACAGGATCTGGTAGGTCGAGCGGATCGTCGACTTGCACTTGCCGCGCCAGGAGACGAATTCCTGCGCCAGCGGGTCTTCCATCTTCACCGGCGCGGAGTTCAGGCTGAAGAAGCCCGGCAGCGCGTTGGCGTAGATGGTGGCGAAGTCGGGCGAGGCGACCCAGGACAAGAATTTCTTGGCCGCATCGGCATTCTTCGACGCTGCGTTCAGGCCCATGCCGATATCGGTATGGTCCGAGATGTAGCAGGTGTCGCCGGCCTTCTCGACCGGCGGCGGGAAGGCGCCCATCTTGAACTGGGCCTGGGTGTTGAACAGGCCGATTTCCCACGAGCCGGCCGGGTAGATGGCGGCACGGCCGAGCGTGAACAGGTTCTGGCTGTCCGGATAGGTCTGCGCCTCGAAACCGTCGCCGAGATACGGCTTCCACTTGGCCAGTTCCTCATACGGCGCGACCCAGTCCTTGTCGGTCAGCTTCTGGTCGCCCTTGATCAGCGCCGCACGGCCATCTTCGCCCTTCCAGTAGTTGGGGCCGATGTTCTGGTAGCCCATGGTGGCGGCTTCCCAGAGGTCCTTGGTGCCCATCGCCATCGGGATGTAGGTGCCGTCGGCCTTGATCTTGTCGAGTGCTGCAAAGAACTCGTCGCGGGTCTGCGGCACCTTGATGCCGAGCTTGTCGAAGGCGTCCTTGTTGTAGATGAAGCCGTGGATGACCGAGGCCATCGGCACGCAGAAGCTCGCCTTGCCGTCATCGGTCTGCCAGGCGGACTTGGCCACCGGCGAGAAATTCTCCATGCCGGGCAGCGCGGAGAGGTCGGCGAGGTTGCCCTTCTTGAACAGTTCGAGCGACTTGTCGAACGGGCGGCAAGTGATCAGGTCGCCCGCCGAGCCGGCGGCGAGCTTGGCGCCGAGCGCGGCGTCATATTCGGTCGGAGCCGATGGCGCGAACACCACCTTGATGCCTGGGTTCTTGGCTTCGAAGGCCGGGATCAGCTTGTCCTTCCAGATGGCAAGGTCGTCGCCGCGCCAGCTTTCGATGTTGAGGGTTACGTCAGCGGCGTGAGCCAACCCGGCCGAGCCGAGAATGCTGGTGCCCAGAAGCAGTGCCGTCAGTAGTTTCGTTGTCATGCTCAGTCTCCCTGTTGACCTTTTTCAGGTTCGGTTTTGATGAGAACAGAGGCTTTTGACCCCTTGCTCCCCTCGCAAGCCCGTTTCACCCCGATGGAAATCGGGATGAAACAGGCCCTACTTCTTTGTTCGAGCACGATCTTTTCCGAAAAGTGGGTTCCACTTTTCGGGATCATGCTCCAGCGCGGAAAGGGCTGGCCGCAGCTTCTGGCCGGTCCCTTCCAGCATCTTCCGCGCCGCATCGGCATTGTCGGCGCCGGCGGCGAGCAGAATGGCAGTCTTGACCGCGCCGCCGCTCTTCTCGAGCAGTTGGGCGGCTTCGTCCCTGCCGCGTCCGCTGACGGCGGCGACGATGCGCGCGGCGCGGTCGCGCAGCTTGATGTTGTCGGCCATGAGGTTGACCATGTAACCGTCATGCACGTGGCCGAGATGGACGGCGGTCAAGGTCGACAGCATGTTGAGCGCGATCTTCTGGGCGGTGCCGGCGCCCATGCGCGTCGAGCCGGCGATCACTTCCGGTGGCGTTTCGAGCAGGATGGCGGTTCCAGCCTGCTGGAGCAGGGCCGAATCCCGGTTGTTGGCGATGCCGATGGTGGCCGCCCCGCGGCGGGCCGCTTCCTCGATGGCGCGCACGGCATAGGGTGTCGTGCCGCTGGCCGAAACGGCGATCAGGCAGTCGCTCTTGCCGATGCCCGCACTGGCGACCGCCGCGGCGGCCTCCTCCGTGTCGTCCTCGGGCCCACCGGCCAGCGTGTGGAAAGCCTTGTCGCCGCCGGCAATCAGTATGGCGATGCGGTCGCGTTCGATGCCGAAGGTGCCGGGCAATTCCAACGCATCGGCCAGCGCCATCAGACCGGAACTGCCGGCCGCGGCATAGGCTAGCCTGCCGCCGCCATTCAGCCTGTCGGCGATGATCTCGGCAGCCTTGGCGATGGACGGAATGGCGCTGCGGACGGCCTTGGCGGCCTCGACCTGCGCATCGGCCAGCGAAGCAAGGATGGCTTCCGGGGCTTGGATATCCAGCCCCTCGGCATTCCTGTGAAGCGCTTCGGTGCGCGTTTCGGCCATCCCGGTACCTCCAATACCAGAACAATACCAAAAAAATACCACTTGTCCACAAGCATTAACGAGTTCGTGGCCCGGAAATCGCTGAGTCGACGAAATTCCTAGGATTTTCAATAAAATACGCCTTAATCTTTTTGAAACGGAAATTAACCCTTGGCTATTGGTATTTTATTGGTATTATCCGGCCGGAGGAGAAATCACGTGAATTTCGTGCTCGGTATCGATGGCGGCGGCACCAGCTGCAGGGCCGCCCTGGCAAATGCGGACGGCATGGTCCTCGGCCGTGCCAAAAGCGGCGCCGCCAACATCCGCACCGACCTTACCGGCGCCCGTTCGAACATCGTCGAGGCGGCGCGGCAGGCGTTCATCGCCGCCGGGCAGGACCCGGCGCTGATCCCGCAGACACCGGCCATTCTCGGCCTTGCCGGCGCCAATGTCGGCACCTACCGGCAGCAGCTCGAAGCGGTCCTGCCGTTCAGCGTCAGCCGCGTCGAGACCGATGCCGAGATCGCGCTGGAAGGTGCCGTCGGATCGGGCGACGGCGCCATGGCGATCCTCGGCACCGGCACCGCCTACATGGCGCGCAGACAAGGCAAGTCGCGCGCCATCGGCGGCTGGGGATTCCAGGTCGGCGACCAGGGCAGCGGCGCGCGCATCGGCCGCGACCTTCTCGAACAGACATTGCTTGCCTATGACGGCGTGCGCGAGGGGTCGCCGCTGACCGACAGCATGATGGCGGTTTTCCGCAACAATCCGGAGGACGTGGTCGAGTTCACCACCAATGCCAAGCCCGGCGATTTCGGCGGTTTCGCGCCCAAGGTGTTCGAACACGCCGAAAAAGGCGACAGCGTCGCCAACTGGATCCTGGACAGGGTAGTCGCCGATGTCGAAGCCTCGCTTGGCGCGCTCGATCTCGCCGAAGGGGCGCCGCTCTGCCTGCTCGGCGGCTTGGCGCCGCTTTACGCGCCGCGCCTGTCGGCGCGCTACCGGGCGCTCCTGAAGCCGCCGCTCGACGACGCACTGGGCGGCGCCGTGCAGATGGCGGTGCGGCTTTTCGCTGGACATAAGGAGGCGGCTCGATGAGCGACGCCGCCGACCAGATCTTCGCCACGCTGAAGCAGTCGGCGCAGAGCGGCGCGCCGCTCTATCTGCAGCTTCGCAAGAGCATCGAGGACGCGGTCAACCGCGGCCTGATCGGGCCGGGCGACGCGCTGCCTTCCGAGCGCGACATCGCCAGCAAGGCCGACATTTCGCGGGTCACCGTGCGCAAGGCGGTGCAGGATCTGGTCAAGGGCGGCATCCTGGTGCAGCGCCATGGCTCCGGCACCTTCGTGGCGCCGCGCATGGAGCGCGTCGAGCAGTCGCTGTCGCGACTGACCTCGTTCACCGAGGACATGGCGCGGCGCGGCATGGCGGTGCGTTCGGCCTGGCTCGACCGCGGCCTCTACGCGCCCTCGCCCGACGAGATGATGGTGCTCGGCCTGTCGTCGAGCGAACTGGTGGCGCGCGTGGCGCGCCTGCGCATCGCCAACGACACGCCGCTGGCGATCGAACGCGCATCGCTGTCGGCCAGCGTGCTGCCCGATCCGGCTGCCATAGGCTCCTCGCTCTACGCCGCCCTGGAGATGACAGGCAACCGGCCGGTGCGGGCGGTGCAGCGCATTTCGGCCGCCAATCTCGGCGACAGCGACGCGCGCCTGCTCGAAGTACCGCCGGGCATTGCCGGCCTGCACATCGAACGTATTTCCTATCTGGCGAGCGGCAAGGTGATCGAATTCACCCGCTCGATCTACCGGGGCGACGCCTACGACTTCGTCGCCGAACTGCGGCTGACAGGGCCGAGCGAAGAGGGCCGACCATGACTGAAATCACCCATATGCGGCGCGAGATCGAGGAGATCCCGCAGGCCGTCGCCCGCCTGCTCGACGGCTCCGGCACCGTGATCGAGGAAGCCGGACGCGGCATCAAGGGTCGCGACCCGCATTTCGTCGTCACCGTGGCGCGCGGCTCGTCCGACCATGCCGCCACCTTCATGAAATATGCCGTCGAGCTGACCGCGGGTCTTGCCGTCGCCTCGGTCGGCCCTTCCATCGCTTCGATCTATGGCCGCAAACTCCGGCTCGCCGGATCGGCGTGCCTGGCGATCTCGCAGTCGGGCAAGAGCCCCGACATCGTCGCCATGGCCGAGACGGCACGGACCGGCGGCGCCCTGACCATCGCCATCACCAACACCGCCGATTCGCCGCTGGCGCGCGCCTCTGACTATGCGATCGACATCCTGGCCGGGCCTGAGCGCAGCGTCGCGGCGACCAAGACCTTCATCAATTCCGCCGTCGCCGGCCTCGCCTTGATGGCGCATTCCACCGGCGACGCCGCGCTGCTTGCCGCACTTGCCCGCCTGCCCGAACATTTCGGCAAGGCGATCGCCTGCGACTGGATGAGCGTGCTGGCCGAAACGATCGAAAAGCAGAAGTCGCTGTTCATCCTCGGCCGTGGACCGTCCGCGGCGATGGCCAACGAGGCAGCGCTGAAATTCAAGGAGACCTGCGGCATGCATGCCGAGGCCTACAGCGCGGCCGAAGTCATGCACGGCCCGCTGGCGCTGATCGGTCCGGATTTTCCGGTGCTGGCGCTGGCCGCGCGCGATGCGTCCGAACCGTCCGTCGCCGAAGCCGCCGACAGCCTGGCGGCCAAGGGCGCGCCGGTGTTCGTCACCTCCGCGCTTGCCAACCGCGCCACGCGCCTGCCGCATGTCGCCACCGGTCACCCGCTGACCGACCCGCTGACGCTGATCGTCTCCTTCTACATGTTCGTCGAGGCCTTCGCGCGCCATCGCGGCCTCGATCCGGACACGCCGCGCAACCTTCGCAAGGTGACGGAGACCGTATGAGCGATCGTTTTGCCCTGACTGGCGCCCGGATTTTCGACGGCGACGACTGGCATGAAGGCGCGGCGCTCGTCGTGCGCGACGGCCTTGTCGAGGCTATTTTGCCCACCGGCGCCATCCCTTCGGACGTCCGCATCGTCGACACCGGCGGCGGCATGCTGGTGCCGGGCTTCGTCGACATCCAGGTCAATGGCGGCGGCGGCGTCATGCTCAACGACCACCCCGACGTCGCCTCGATCGAGACCATATGCCGGGCGCACGCGCCGTTCGGCACGACCGCGCTGCTGCCGACGCTGATCACCGACACGCCTGACATCACCGCCGCAGCGATTGCCGCCGGCGAAGCAGCGACGCTGCGGAAGGTGCCAGGCTTCCTCGGCCTGCATCTCGAAGGGCCGCATCTGTCGATCGCGCGCAAGGGTGCGCATGATCCGGCGCTGATCCGGCCGATGACGGACGCCGACCAGGCGATGCTGATCGCGGCGCGGCGGAAGCTGCCGGTGCTGCTCACCACGATAGCGCCCGAATCCGTCGAGCCGGCCCGCGTCACGGCATTGACCAGGGCCGGCATCATCGTCAGCCTCGGCCATTCGGACACCGGCTATGCCACGGCGAAAACCTTCGCCGAGGCGGGAGCCAGCGTGGTCACCCACCTGTTCAACGCGATGAGCCAGATCGGCAACCGCGAACCGGGGCTGGCGGGCACGGCGATCGACATCGGCACCTTGTCCGCCGGGCTGATCGCCGACGGCATCCACGTCCATCCGGCAACCATCAGGATCGCACTCGAGGCCAAGCAAGGGCCTGGCAAGATCGTGCTGGTCACCGACGCGATGGCGACGATCGGCACCGATATGAGCTCGTTCACGCTCAACGGCCGCACCATCTACCGCAAGGAC
Organism: Mesorhizobium sp. LNHC232B00; assembly: GCF_000502435.1. NCBI lineage: Bacteria > Pseudomonadati > Pseudomonadota > Alphaproteobacteria > Hyphomicrobiales > Phyllobacteriaceae > Mesorhizobium > Mesorhizobium sp. LNHC232B00. Next base: position 86,015 of record NZ_AYWP01000007.1, on the reverse strand, counting down.
GGGAGCCTCAGGCTTGCCGACGGGACGCTGGCCGGCGCCGACCTCGACATGATCTCGGCCATCCGGTTCATGCACCGCGTCGTCGGACTCGACCTTTCCGAAGCCTTGCGTATGGCCTCGCTCTATCCGGCACAGGCGATCGGCCAGTCGCACCGGCTTGGCCGCCTTGCCAACGGCACGGCGGCGGATATCGTTGCGCTGTCGGACGATCTCGGCATAGGAAGCGTCTGGATCGGCGGCGACAAGGTTTTTTCAGCCGGCGCGTAATCCTGGAAGCGGGCCCATGCAGGCAATCGACTGTGTTGTCGCCGGAGCAGGCGTCGTCGGGCTTGCCGTCGCCAGGGCGCTTGCCTTGTCGGGCCGCGAGGTGGTGGTCATCGAGCAGGCCGATGCGATCGGCACCGTCACCAGTTCGCGCAATTCCGAGGTCATCCATGCCGGGCTCCATTATGCGCCGGGCAGCCTCAAGGCCCGGCTCTGCGTCGAAGGCAGCCGACTCCTCTACGCGTACTGCGCCGAGCACGGCGTCGGCCATGCGCGGACCGGCAAGCTGATCGTCGCCAGCGAGCCAGGGCAGATGGACGGGTTGCGGACGATCCAGGCCAATGCGCGCCGCTGCGGGGTCGAGGACCTCGAGCTTTTGACGCGCGGCGAAGCCGAAAGCCTGGAGCCGGCGCTGACATGCGGAGGTGCGCTGCTGTCGCCGTCGACCGGCATTATCGACAGCCATGCCTTGATGCTGTCGCTGCGCGGCGACGCCGAGGCGGCCGGCGCGACCTTCGCTTTCCTCACCTGCGTGGCCGGCGCGACGATCGGCGCAGGCGGGATCCGTGTCGACACGCGCGATGCCGATGGCGAGACCTTCGCTTTGGAGGCCCGCGCCTTCGTCAACGCCGCGGGCCTCGACGCGCAGGCCATGGCCGGCCGGATCGAGGGGTTACCGCAAAGCCTCATCCCCCGGCAGTGGCTGGCACGCGGAAATTATTTCGCGCTTCCAGGCCGGTCGCCGTTTTCGCGGCTGATCTACCCGGTTCCGGTCGAAGGCGGCCTCGGTGTCCACTTGACGCACGATCTTGGCGGCAGCGCGCGCTTTGGGCCTGATGTCGAATGGATCGACCATGTGGATTACACGGTCGATCCAGGCCGGAGCGCCGTCTTCTACGAAGCGATCCGCCGCTATTGGCCCGACCTTGGCGATGGCGCCCTGCAACCGGCCTATGCCGGCATCAGGACGAAACTGTCGGGTCCCGGCCAGCCGGCGGCCGACTTCATGATCCAGGGGCCTGCCGACCATGGCCTCGGCCGGATCGTCAACCTGTTCGGCATAGAGAGCCCCGGTCTGACGGCAAGCCTGGCGATCGCCGATCATGTTGTCGCGCTGCTGTACCCGGCATGACCGGTGCCGCTGGAAGCTTGGCATCCCGAACAGACGTCATGAAACCTTTTGATTTTGAGTCCGTTGTCGGAACGTATGTCCGAGGCGAAACCCAAATCGACACCGGCCGACGGCATCAGACCGCGCGGCAATCCTAAGCCGCGTCGAGGAAAGTCGCGGCCGCAAGGGCCGCGTGACCAGACCCCTGGCGAAGAGAAGCCGCGCGAAGAAAAGCCAACGCCCGCCGACGCGGCGCCGGAGGTCGACGGTCAGGCGGGGCCGCCACCGGAAGCTATCGAACCCGATCCGCAGCTGACGCCCGAAGAGGCCGAGCAGGCACGCAAGAAATACCTGCTGCGGCGTTTTTGGATCGGCGGGCGCGGCTATTGGGGACGGCAGGGCGACAAGCTCGCCTGGCCGCTTACAATCGGGCTGTTGATCCTGATCGTCATCAATGTCGGCTTCCAATACGGGATCAACGTCTGGAACCGCGCGTTCTTCGACGCGATCGAGCAACGCAACGTCCACACCGTCTATGTGCTCAGCGCCATATTCCTGCCCCTCGTTGCCGGAAGCGCGAGCCTTGTCATCGCGCAGGTTTATCTGCGCATGACGATGCAGCGCCGCTGGCGATCCTGGCTCACGACGTCGGTCATAGCGCGCTGGCTTACCAATGGCCGCTACTATCAGTTGAACCTCGTCGCGGGCGACCATTCGAACCCCGAAGCCCGCCTCACCGAGGATCTGCGGATCGCCACCGAGTCGCCCGTCGATTTCATCTCCGGCGTGATCATCGCCACGCTGTCGGCCTCGACCTTCATCGTGGTGCTGTGGACGATCGGCGGAGCCTTGAGCTTCACATTGGGAGGCTCGACCTTCACCGTGCCCGGTTTCCTCGTCATCACGGCCGTGATCTATGCCGCGATCACCTCCACCTCGATGGTCATCATCGGCCGCGATTTCGTCCGGCTGTCCGAGGAAAAGAACCAGTCGGAAGCCGAGTTCCGCTACGTGCTGACCCGCGTGCGCGAAAACGGCGAGAGCATTGCCTTGCTCGGCGGCGAGGAGGAGGAGCGCAGCGGCATCGACAGAACCTTTGCCGGCGTGCTGAAGCGATGGGCACAACTGACCGGACAGCATATGCGCACGGCACTGGTCTCGCAGGGCTCCAGCCTGTTCGCGCCGGTCGTGCCGGTGCTGCTGTGCGCGCCAAAATTCCTCGAAGGCTCGATGTCGCTCGGCCAGGTCATGCAGGCGGCCTCGGCCTTCGCCATCGTGCAGGGCGCCTTCGGGTGGCTGGTCGACAATTATCCACGTCTTGCCGACTGGAACGCCTCCGCACGCCGCATCGCCTCGCTGATGATGTCGCTCGACGGGCTGGAGCGCGCCGAGCAGAGCGACGAGCTGGGACGCATCAAGCATGGCGAGACCGAAGACGGCGCGATGCTCAGCCTCGACAATCTTTCCGTGACGCTCGACGACGGCTCCTCCGTGGTCAAGGAAACAAAGGTCGAAATCGAACCGGGCGAGCGGGTGCTGGTGGCCGGCGAATCCGGTTCGGGCAAGTCGACCTTGGTGCGGGCCGTTGCGGGCCTGTGGCCATGGGGCGGCGGCAACGTCAATTTCCATGCCGGCAGGCGCCTGTTCATGCTGCCGCAACGCCCCTACATCCCCACCGGCACGCTTCGCCGCGCGGTCGCCTATCCCGCGGCGGCGGACAAGTGGACGATCAAGCAGATCAAGGCTGCCCTCGACAAGGTGGGGCTCGGCTATCTCACCGACAGGATCAAGGAAGAGGCGCCATGGGACCAGACGTTGTCGGGCGGCGAAAAGCAGCGCCTCGCCTTCGCGCGCCTGCTGCTGCATCGCCCCGATATCGTGGTGCTGGATGAAGCGACCTCGGCGCTCGACGAGACGAGCCAGGACACGATGATGATGACGGTGATCCGCGAACTGCCTGATGTCACCATCATCAGCGTGGCGCATCGCGCGGAGCTCGAAGCCTTCCACAGCCGCAAGATCACCCTGGAAAGGCGTGAGGGCGGCGCCAAGCTCGTCAGCGATATCGACCTCGTCCCGCGCAAGCGCAAACGCAGCTTGCTGAAGCGTGCCTTGTGGGGCTCCGGCTCCGGCGCTTCCAACCGCGGTTAGAGCGGTTCACCCTGTCTCCGAAAAAAGGCCTGGCCTGATCAGGACGCGTAAAGATCCTTGTAGGCATCGCGCAGAAGATTCTTCTGGACCTTGCCCATCGTGTTGCGCGGCAGTTCGTCGACGAAGATCACCTGCTTCGGATGCTTGTACTTCGCCACGCGCCCGGCGATGGCGCGGAGGATTTCGGCGCCGGTGATCCGCGACGCCGGCGCCCGCACGACGATTGCGGTGACGCCTTCGCCGAAATCCGGATGGGCGACGCCGATGACGGCGCTTTCCAAGACCCCGTCGAGCGCGTCGATCTCGCTTTCGAGTTCCTTCGGATAGACGTTGTAGCCGCCTGAAATGATCAGGTCCTTGCCCCGGCCGACAATGTGGACATAGCCGTCCGCGTCGATCATGCCGAGATCGCCTGTGATGAAGAAGCCGTCGGCACGGAATTCCGCCTTGGTCTTATCCGGCATGCGCCAGTAGCCGCCGAACACGTTTGGACCCTTCACCTCGATCATGCCGACCTCGCTTTGTGCCAGCGTCCTGCCGCTGTCGGGGTCGGCGATGCGCAGCGACACGCCGGGCAAGGGGAAACCGACCGTGCCGGCGCGCCGTTCGCCCTCATATGGGTTCGACGTGTTCATGTTGGTTTCGGTCATGCCGTAGCGTTCGAGGATGGCGTGGCCGGTGCGCTCGCGCCAGGCCCTGTGCGTCTCGGCCAGCAGCGGTGCCGAGCCCGACACGAACAGGCGGATTGTCTTCGTCGCCTCGCGGTCCAGGCCATCCTGCTGCAGCAGGCGTACGTAGAAGGTCGGCACACCCATCAGCACTGTTGCGCGCGGCAGCAGCGAGACGATGCGGCCCGCGTCGAATTTCTGTTCGAACAGCATCGAGGCGCCGGCCATCAGGACGACGTTGGTGGCGACGAACAGGCCATGGGTGTGGAAGATCGGCAGCGCGTGGATCAGCACATCGTCCGTCGTGAAGCGCCATTGATCGACCAGCACCCGCGCGTTCGAGGCCAGATTCTCGTGGCTGAGCATGGCGCCTTTCGAGCGACCGGTCGTTCCCGACGTGTAGAGGATCGCGGCAAGATCGTCCCCGCCCCGTTCGACATCATGGAAGTCGGACGACTGCCGCGATGCCTGGTCCGCCAGCGATCCCTGGCCGTTGCGGTCGAGCGTGACCACGACGGCGCCGGACGGCTCGATCATCGCAGCGACATCCGCAGCCCTTGCCGGATCGCAGACGATGACCCGAGGTGCCGCGTCGTCGAAGAAATAGCCAAGTTCGGTCAGCGTATAGGCGGTGTTGAGCGGCAGGAAGACGGCACCGGCGCGAACGCAGGCGAGATAGAGCAGGACCGCCTCCGGGCTCTTCTCGACCTGCACGGCCACCCGATCGCCGGGCTCGACACCCAGTTGCAGCAGCGCATGCGCGAGCTGTCCCGACCGCGCCAGCATGTCGCCATGGGTGAGCGAGCGGCCATCGTCGGTTTCCATCAACAGACGCCCGGGCGCCGGCATCCGGGACCGGAACGCATCGAACAGATGATTGCTCATGAAGTCTTCCTGCGGTGACGGCAATGGCGGCGCCGGGCACACGCTTCTGGCCGCATGCGTCGGCGGCGAAGCGTTCGCGTTTCCTGGCCGTGCCGTCAAGACCGCAAACGGCGATCCAGCCCGCAACGTCGGTCGCGAATGATTGGAATGATCGGCGATAGCCTGACGATCGAGGCGTCGCTAGCGTCGGGCGCGTTCGGCCGGGGCGGCGGCCGTTTCGTTCTGCTTGAAGCGCTCCATGCACATGGAAGCGGTCAGCTGGTAGTGATCGATCAGTGCCTGGACGGCACCGTCGGCATTGCCGTCCAGCGCGCATTCGGCGATCAGCCGGTGTTCGGCGAAATCGTCGCGCTGGATGCCTTCGCCGTCCCTGGCCATTTGCCGATAGCGATAAGCGTGATCGGAAAGCTGGTCGCAGAAACCCACCAGCCAGTGCGACCGGCAGGCCGAGATCAGCACCCGATGGAAGGTGCGGTGCAATTTCTCCCAATCCGGATTGATCGACGGGAGATCAGGCGGCGAGAGCCGTGACGCGCGCCCCAGGCGATGCAGCGCCAGCACCAGCTGTTCTTCCCATTCGGCGGTGCGGTGGGCAATGGATTCGCGAAGAGCGCGTTCCTCGAGCCAGCAGCGGGTGCGCGTCAGCTCCTCGAGCTCCATCGCGGTGACCGGCATGATGAAGAAGCCGCGCTGGTCGTGGCGGCCAAGAAGCCCTTCGGAGGCAAGGCGGTTGAGGGCTTCGCGAACCGGAGAGGCGCCGGCGCCATACTTGGAAACAACCCACTCGACCCGCAGCTTGCTTTCAGTTTCGAGAGCGCCGCCGAGAAGATCATCGCGCAGCTGATGATAGACGGTACTGGCAAGCGTGCTTTTGGATCCTGTGCCGTCGTCGTTCAGATTGGCAGCTCCGTAGGTCAAAAGACGACTCCTTTGTCCCCAGTTCTTAATTTGGGCAATTCGAGTCCGGAAACAGTCCCTCTCCGTACATGTACCCTATAACGCCTACCTTCGGGCGCTCAAGCAGAAGATCGCATTATCGTACTTTAGAACAAAGAAATATATGCCAATCCGCGCCGGCTCGCGCGGATTTTCATGCCGCTACAACCACTGGAAGCTTAACATGTTTTGTATGCACGCAGAATCATCTATTCCTCTGTGCTTGTGCGAGCATCTTTTCTGTCGCGCGCAAAGACAACGAAGCACGCGCCGCTATCAAGCGGCCTGGGCGAGGCTGATTCGGCCGTGCCGGACCCGGAGAGGCATCCGCACAAATCCTTAGCCGGCCTTTTGCAACTGGAAACGGATGACCGCGCCGTGCTTAGCCGGCAGCCTTGTCGGCCGCCGTCCGGATCGCCTCGATATTGGCACGGTAGGCCTCGACGCTGCCGCCCTTGAAGATGGCGGCGCCGGCGACCAGCACGTCGGCACCGGCAGCGGTGACCAGGGGCGCCGTTTCAGCCGAAACGCCGCCGTCGATCTCGATGCGGATCGGCCGATCGCCGATCAGCGCCTTGACCCGTCTCACCTTGTCGACGATCCCTGGAATGAAGGCCTGACCGCCGAAACCCGGATTGACGGTCATGATCAGGATCAGGTCGAGCCGGTCGAGCACGTATTCGACAGCGCTTTCCGGCGTCGCCGGGTTGAGCGAGACGCCGGCTTTCTTGCCGAGGTTCCTGATGGTCTGCAGCGAGCGGTCGAGATGCGGCCCGGCCTCGGCGTGCACCGTCATGCCGTCACAGCCGGCGTCGGCGAAGGCGGCGAGATAGGGATCGGCCGGCGCGATCATCAGATGGCAGTCGAAGAAGGCCTTGGTGCGGTTGCGGATCGCCTTGATGACCGGCGGGCCGAAGGTGATGTTGGGGACGAAATGGCCGTCCATGACATCGAGATGGATCCAGTCGGCGCCGGCCGCCACGACGGCCTCGACCTCGTCGCCAAGCTTGGAAAAGTCCGAAGCTAGCACCGAAGGTGCGATCAAGGTCTTTTTGCTCATCTCGCGGCCTTTCCGGGCGCCTTCATGCCGGTCACCCTGGACCGACTGCCTAATGCGCGGCGGGCGACTTGTCGAGGGTGCCGGCACGGCGGCTCCACAGGCTCGGGTGGCGTTGCGGCGTTGCGGCCAATTTCCGCTGCCTGGCGCCGTGACGAAAAACCCGCCGGATCGCTCCGGCGGGTTTTTCGTCTGGCATCGAGCAGATGGTTATTGCTGCTGGAGTTTCAGGATCCTGTTTGCAGCCGGATCCTGCTGCTGTTCGGTCTGCGGCCTGAGCCGTGGCAGCACCTGCTGCAGGAGCAGTCCCGGGTTGAGCTCCAGCGACGGCTGCCCGCGTATCGGCCGGCAGTTCGGATACCGCCCGATCGTGCCTTCCGGGCAGCGCCGCCTGATGATCGGCTGGCACTGGCCATCGATCATCTGCGAGCCCGGAGCGCATTCCGTCTGTTGCCTGGGCTTGCGGCATGCACCGTCGATCACCTCGGTCCCTCGCGGACAGACGCACTCGCCGCGCTTGTTGTGGACCTGGCCGCGGATGTCGCACTGCTCCAACTGCGGCTGCTTGCGCCGGCACGCATTGCCTTGCACCTCGGTACCCCGCGGGCAGACGCAATTGCCGTCGGCGTCGTGGACCTGGCCACGGATGGTGCACTGCTCGGGCTCCGGCCGGATCGGACGGCAGGCACCGTTGCGCACTTCGGTTCCTCTCGGGCAGACACAGTCGCCATCGGCGTCGTGGACCTGGCCACGGATGGTGCACTGCTCGGGCTTCGGCCGGACCGGACGGCAGGCACCGTTGCGCACTTCGGTTCCTCTCGGGCAGACGCAGTCGCCATTGGCGTCGTGGACCTGGCCACGGATGGTGCACTGCTCGGGCTTCGGCCGGATCGGACGGCAGGCGCCATTGCGCACTTCGGTTCCTCTCGGGCAGACACAGTCACCGTCCGCGTCGTGGACCTGGCCACGGATGGTGCACTGCTCGGGCTTGTCGGTCCTGACGCATTTTCCGTTCTCGAGCGCCGTGCCGCGCGGGCAGACGCAACGCCCGTCCTCGGTGCGGATCTGGCCTTCGAGCAGCACGCAGCGCTTCGGCGGCGGTGGCGTCGGCAGAACGTTGGTGCCGCCGCCGGTGCACTGGCCGTTGCGGAAGGTGGTGCCTTCCGGGCAGACGCAGCGGCCCGCATCGTTCATGACGAAGCCCGGCGAGCACTCCTTCTTCACCTCATGCGTGATGATGAAGGGGTGGCACGCATAGGTCTTGCCGCGATCGCCCTGCGCATTGGCCGTATCCTTGGACAAGACGTCGCCGCCGCCTTGCACCCGCGTGTCGGGAGACAGGACGCCAACGCAGTTCTGGCCGTTGACGTCGCCCTGCAGGTTGGCCAGGCGGCCGTCGTCGGGAATGACCACGGTGACATGATGCGACCGGCTTTCACCGGCGCCGAGCGACAGGTTGGCGATGCAGGACAGCGGCAAGGTTGCCGGCTCGGGCGAACAGCCGAAAGGCGGATCGATCGAGGTGATCTCGACACCGTCCAGCCGGCCGAGGCCTTCCACGCCGATCGCATCACCGATGCGGACCGGACCGGAGAAGGGGCTCGTCCCATCATTTGATATGGTGATGTCGAACGAGCAGGGCTGGCCGAGCCTGCATTCGCGGTCGCCGGTCTTTTCGACGCGGATGGTGGAAGAGCCGCCGCCCTTGGCGCAGGCCTGGCCGATCGGATAGACGACGTCGTCGCCGGGCGCCGGCCCGTAGGAGCCGCGCGCGCAGTTCTCGAACTCGCCATTCGCCGAGACCGTCACGTCGAAGTGGCGGCTGGTTCCGGGTGTCATGACGGCACCGGGAATCTTGCAGGGCAGCGCATTGGCAGGCACCGGTCCGCATGCCCATTCCGCGCCGTCTGGAGTGACGGTCTGGATCTGGACGGGTGCACCGCCGGCCACCAGCATGGCGGCATCGTTGACCCGCACCGGACCGGTGGGGGCAGCGGTGCCAAGGCTGATGACGGTGATGCGGCAAGAGACGAACGCGGCACCGGCGAGCGAGCCATTGCAGACCTTGGTGATGCGCAGGGTCGGCTTGCCGCCATTGGGATGACGGAAGCGTTCCTTGGCGCAGGCCCTGTTGTTGGTGAGGTCGACCTCACCGGGGATGGGCTTTACCGCCGCGCAGTTCTCGACCGTGTCCGACTGGTAGCCGGCCGGCATCACCGCCTTGACGACGATCGGCGTCGAGGCGCCCGGAGGCAGCGAGATGCCTGCATTGTCGCAGCGGAACTGGCCAGGACCGTTCGGTCCGCATGTCCAGGGCGGGCTCGGCCCGAAGGTCGAAGAGGCCGGCGCGCCGCCCGGGTAGTTATCGATGACCGTCAGCGGTCCATTGTAGGTGGCGCTGCCGTTGTTGATGATGTCGATCACGAAGTAGCAGATGCCGTCGGCCGTGCAGACCGGGACGCGGGCACGCTTCTTCAGGATCAGGTCGACCTTCTTCTCCACCGGCGGCTGGCAGTCGCGGTCGCGGTCGCCACGGCGGCAGATCGGGATCGAGGCGCAGCCACGGTCGTTCGACTGGCTGCCGAACAGCGGCTTGCCACTGGCGCCATAATTGTAGGTGGCGCAGTTGCGCAAGCTGCTGCCTTGCCAGCCTCCAGCCGGCTTGAAGCCGAGCTTGAGATCGACGGAGGCGCCCGGATTGAGCGTGGTCACCGGATGGGTGCAAATCATCGGGGTGGTGCCGGGTACGCAGACCCAGGGCGGATTGGGCCCTGAACTCAGCGTCGAACCGGCCGGCAGCGTCACCTCGTCGAGCACGATCTTGCCGTTATAGGGCGCGGTGCCGACGTTGGTGACCCTGATGGTGAAGTCGCAGCCGCCGCCCATCGTGCAACGGGTCACGTCGGCGCGTTTCTCGACCTTGAGGTCCGGCTCCTTATCCCTGGGCGGGCACTTCTGGTCACGCGGAATGACGATGTCGATGGTCTGCGTGCAGCACAGCCCCCAACCCTCCTTCGGGCCGGCATAGGTTTCGATGCCGGTGACGATGAGGTGGATGACGTCGCCGGGCGATGCGCCGATGATCTTCCAGTTGAGCACCCCGCCCCCCGCCGGCACCAGTTGCGTATCGGGAATGATGGTGATGCCGGGCGTGGTCGTCGAGACCTGGACCCACTTGCCGCCCATCTCCGAGCCTACCGGCATGTGGTAGATGAAGGCGCCGCCGCCTGGCACGCAATCGACCGCGCCGCGCTCCACCTTGAAGCATTCCTTGCCGGGAGGTGGCGGTGGCGGGTTGCATTTGGTGAGATCGATCCTGATCGACGTCTTGGCGCCGGTCTTATAGTCGCCGTCGTCGGGTTTGCCCGGATCCTGCGACGGGATGATGGTCCCGGTGCCGGTTCCGTTGGTCACCTTGATCAGACCCTGGTTGTCGACGATGGTCGGCGAGGGAAACGCCGCATGGTCGATCTTGGCGGTGATCTTGAAGGTGATGACGCGTTCATTCGGCGCGCCGGAGCCGTCGAGGTCGGAGGCGGAAATCCGGAAATCGGAAACCGTCGCCGTGTCGTTGGAACCCGCCGAATTGCTGATCGTGGCGCCCGGCAGCGGTCCGCCGGAGGAATCCGTGCCGTCGCCGGACACGTTCACGTTGACGATGGCAAGGCCGTGCGGGAGCTGGTCCTTGAACTCGATCCTGAGCTTGTTGAGCCTGGCCTCGAGACCTGGATCGGCAAAGCCCTGCGGATCGCCGCGCAAGCCGAAGCTCAGCGAATAGATGACATAGTCGCAGCCTCTTTGCGTGCCTGTCTTGGTGAAGAAGGGCACGATCCGGTCCGGCCGCGGGTTGATGATGCGTGAATTGTCGAGGTCGAGCCTCAACTCCGGGGTGATCGGGGCAGCGTCTTCCGCAAGGCTGGGCAGCGGGGTCAGGGTGGCGACCGCGATACCGGCCGCCATCAGCCAGCGCGCACCGCGCCTGGCGAGTGACAGGGGTTTCATGATCGTCTCCATGACGGTTTTTTGAGGGATCGCGGGTGAGGACGGGGCAAGATTTTTCATCTTCCCCTCCTCAACGTTCGCAGCTGACGGCTGGGGTACGGAGCGGCAAGGTCATCTTGCAGCAAGGGTAGTAGCCACCCTTGTCCTTGTCGGATTGCCTGTAGAAGCAAAGCCCGACATCCACTCTGTCGCCCGGATAATGGCCGGTGATATCGATCGTGTACGGCTTGCCCGGCGCATGCGACTGAGGTGATGTCACCCCGACGCCTGGCGTCCTGGATTGGGCCTTGATCGAATCGCCGCCGAAGCCGGCATGGTCATGGAGGTAGAGATCGGCCTCGAGCCCGCGCGGCGTGCAGAAATACCGCACGTCCTCGACATCGAGGCAGGGAGGCAGATTGCCGGGCGGTGGGAAGTCCGGCGGATAGAAGGGTGGCAGGTAGCCGCCCGGGATTTCCTCATAATAGCCAGCGCGGCCCTCGCAGGGGTGCCAGACGGCGACGTCGCCGACATGGCCTTCCACTTCGGGATCCTCGAAATAGCCGTCGAAGTCGATGAACCAGGAGCCGAAGGGCGGCACATTGGCCGGCCTGACCAGTTCCTTGGGTGTGATCTGCACGCCGTGCACGGCGAGCGGTCCGCCGGCGGCGAGTTTCTCGGCAAGGGCCGGATTGTCGCGCAATTTGTCGCCTGTGTTGACCAGCGTCTGGGTGCAGACCGAGGTGTCGAGATTGCCGTCGGCGTCATAGCCATATTGCAGGTCGAGGCCGCCGGCCGACTGCCGGTTGGCCTGCGGGAAACCCACCGCATATTCCTGCGGCGCTTCCACCCAGACCGATTCCGTCTCCGGATCGTCGGGATTTTCGCGCCAGTAGCGGATGACCTCGCCCTTGCCGGAATCGGCGAACTGGCTGTAATCGTAGCGGTTTTCGACCGGGCCGCGCTGGGCCAGGTACATGAAGCCGCTGTTGTCGAAGGCGATGTCGGTGACGGCATAGTCCTTGTCGGCCTTGACCGTCAGTTCCCAGCGCGGGTCGCCGGCAAAGGTGCCGTCGCGGGCAATGCCCACTGACCAGATTTCTGCCTTTTCGCCAACCGAGTAATAGAGCCGGCCGCCATGATAGGAGACGGCCCAGACGCGGCGTTCGTCCTGCGTGTAACCCCAGGTTTCGGGATCTTCGCTGTCGAAGGCGGCACCTTGTATGTCCATCACCGCGCCATCGTCGGCGGCGGGAGCCAGCCCGTGCGCGGGGCGCCCTGCAGCACCATGGTCGAAGGTGTCGATCAGTCTGCCGCCGGCGTCGATGCGATGGACGAGGCCGGTGTCGAGGTCGGAAGCGAAGAACTGGCGGTGGATCGGATCGAAGGTGAGATTGCCGATGCCGGGACCGCTGTTGGTGTCGATGTCGGCGAATTTGGCGACCTGGCCGGTGATGCCGTCGATCTTCCAGATGGTGCCCGGCCCGCCGCCGTTCTCGGTGCCGAACTGGCCCTTCATGAAGGTGGCGCCCGCCATGCCGCGGCGCTGCCGCTCCGGCCTGCCGTCCTCGTCGGTATCGGGCGTGACGATGCGGATGCCGTGCAGCGAGCTGGCGCCGGCATAGAGGTTCGGTATGCCCGACGGGACGCCATCGCGCACGCCGTCGTCATAAGTGAGGCCGAACACCTGGCCGATCTGGCCTGATGTCACCTCGAAAGGCGGCGGCGTGAAGACGAGCTGGCCCGAGGCCGGCCCGCCGAGATGCGAAACGTCGAACACGCGCAAGGTGGCGCGCGTGGTGTCGATGAAGGTTTCGTCGACGGGATCGACGCCGGGCGGCAGGCCCCCTTTTTCGGAATCAGGGGGGTCGAAATTGGGAATGATGGTGCCGGAAAATCCGGTAACCGCCATCGAACCGGGATAGATGATCTGGGTTTCCTGCGCCTTTGCGGCACCGCCAAGCCACAGGCCCGCGCCGAGCGCCAGCGCCAGCAAGCTGCCTGCGTGAACGGCGCGGCGCAAACGGCCCTCAAGAGAATATGTCAAAGGAGAATATATCGAAGAAGACACGCGCGTGCCGCGGACGCGAGACATGAAGCTACCCCCGTTAGCCACGGGAGAAACATCCGGCGTCGCCGCGCAAATCAGGGCAAGGAGCGGTGGTCCGGCACGTTTTTCCCTGATCGAATTGTCTGCTTTCCTCACGGTTACGTTACTACCGCTCTTACGCAGGGTCAACGGAATCAGCGGGAAGCCCAGCGCATCGACCCCGTCCCGAAGGCGGTGGTCGCGCCGAGCTCCTGTTGTTCCCGCGGACCTCGGAGCCTCGGGGTTGCTGGTCATGGGGGCTTCCTTTCCAGGCGCGCACCATGCGGCGCCTGGACATCAGTCGCGGGCGGAAGCGGAAAGGTTCATCGTCGGCGGGCCGGCTTACCGGCGCTGCTCTCTTCTGATAGCATCCGCCCAGCCCTTTGGGCATGCCTTGGGGGGCATCATGACAAGCAAGCGCTCTGTTCTGCTCCTGGCGACGCTTTCTCTTTTCGCGTTGCCAGTTGATGATTCGATGGCCAAGACCTTGGTCTATTGCACGGAGGCCAGTCCGGACACGTTCGACCCGGCTCTCGCTTCCGGCACCCGTGACGCCTCCGCCACGGCGCTCTACAACCGCATTGTCGAGTTCGAACCTGGCACCACCGAGGTGCGTCCCGGCCTGGCCGAGAAATGGGAGATTTCGGATGACAGCCTCATCTATACCTTCCACCTCAGGCACGGCGTGAAGTTTCATACCGTCGATGGCTTTACGCCAAGCCGCGATTTCAATGCCGACGACGTGCTGTTCACCTTCGAGCGCCAGGCAGACGCGCAGAACCCGTTCCACAACTATGCCAGCCGCCCCTATGGCTATTTCGACGGCATGGGCATGCCACGCCTCGTCGCCAGTTGGCGCAAGCTCGACAACTACACCGTCGTCATGACGCTCAAGGCGCCTCATGCGCCGATGCTTGCCAATCTGGCGATGGACTTTGCCTCTGTTGTTTCCAGGGAATATGCCGACAGGCTGCTGGCTGAAAAGCGGCCGCTCGACCTGGCGACGAAACCGGTCGGCACGGGTCCGTTCCAGCTTGTCGACTACCAGCAGGATGCGGTCATCCGCTACAAGGCCAATCCCGATTATTGGCGCGGCCGGCCGAGGATCGACGACCTCATCTTCGCCATCACCACCGATGCCAGCGTCCGGCTGGAGAAGCTGCGCGCCGGCGAGTGCGATGTCATGCCCTATCCCAATCCCGCCGATCTGGCGGCGATCAAGACGGCGCCCGGCATCAAGGTCATGCAGCAGGAAGGACTGAACACCGGATACCTCGCCTTCAACACGTTGCAGAAGCCGTTCGACGATCCAAGGGTCAGAAAGGCGATCGACATGGCCATCGACAGGAAGGCGCTTGTCGACGTCGTCTTCCGGGGCACCGGTGAGATCGCGCGCAATCCGCTGCCGCCGACCTCCTGGGCCTATGACAAGACCACGCCAGACCCTGTTTTCGATCCCGATGCCGCCAGGCAGGCATTGACCGATGCCGGCATCAAGGATCTGCACATGAAGGTCTGGGCGATGCCGGTGCAGCGCCCGTACAATCCCAATGCCCAGCGCATGGCGGAGATGATCCAGTCGGACCTGGCGCGGATCGGCGTCACCGTGGATATCGTCACCTATGAATGGGCCGAATATCTTGCCCGCTCCAAACCGGTCGACCGCGATGGCGCCATGCTGTTCGGTTTCACCGGCGACAATGGCGACCCCGACAATTTCCTCTCGGTGCCGCTCGGCTGCGCCGGTGTCGGCGCCACCAACCGCGCCAACTGGTGTTTTCCTGCCTTCGACGATCTGCTCCGGCAGGCTGCCGGGATCGTCGACCTCGATGCCCGCATGAAGCTTTACGCCCAGGCGCAGGGAATCTTCCGGGAACAGACGCCATGGGTGGTCATTGCCCATTCCGTGGTGTCGATACCGATGCGCGAACGGGTCCAGGGTTACGTCATGGACCCGTTCGACCATCACGACTTCTCGAATGTCGACATCAGCGAATAGCGGCATAGCCATGCGAGCCGGTCTCGATGTCGCCGATCTCGATGTCTATGTGGAGAGCCTGGGCAATTTTCGTTCGGGAGAGGAGTATTCCATCCAGTCGCTGCTGCCGCGCCTGGAGCAGGCAGGGATGACGGTGCGCGTGCTCGATCGTCCAGCGCGGGAGCATCTGGCGCCGGCGGCGCTGCTGCACATCGACCTGACCGATGTGCCACACCCTTACCACGACATCGCCCGACGCTACGCGCGCACCATCAACGGCGATGCCCTGTCCATCCACCGGCAGCTCTATTCATCGCTCAGGATCGGTGCCGGCGACGGCCATTCCGGCCCGGTCATCGTCAAGACCGTTCTCAACAGCAGGGGCCGGCCCGAACTGCGCTGGCGGCAGTATCGCAACGGATGGACGCGGGCGATGCATTTCGTCCGCAAAACCGCCGATCCCGGGTACAAGGAACGGCTGTGCCCCCGCTACCGCGTCTACGACACTTTGGCGCAGGTTCCGCCCGAGGCCTGGGGGGACGACCGCCTGATGGTCGAAAAATTCGCCTTCGACAGCCTCGACCTGCCGATCGTCAAGCACCGCTACATGTTCCTTCTCGGTGCCGAAGTGAACATGCGGCAGACCTATAACGACGTTCTCTGCAAGGGATCGGAGATCATCAGCAATGAGATCGGCGGCGCCGTTCCGCCCGAGGTGAGAGCGGTCAGGGAGCGGCTGCATCTCGATTTCGGCGCGATCGACTATTTCATTGTCGACGGCAAGGGCATCGTCGTCGACGCCAACAAGACGGTCGGCTCCAACCCGGAATGGCTGAAGAAGAACCGATTCCGCCAGGAATTCAACGACCGCATGGTCGAAGCGCTGATTGAATTCGTGCGCGGTTGAACCCCGCGGCAATCGGGGAGCCGGGGTTGATCGCCGGTTGGCGCGCGACCTCGGCCCGGCGGCCTTCGACAGGGGCGGCGCGCCGTGTCCGCTCCCGGCCGGCCGGGGCGATCGTTTTGCCTCCGCCTGCGACGATCGTGGAAGCCTTGCGCAGAATGCTTGCGCGCGATGCTGCCTGTTCTTATATACGCGCCAAGCCGTTCGACGCCGGAATGCCGGTTGCCGGAACGGAATTTCTTGTGAACAGGGGCTTTCGTCGGAACGCCTTACCGGGTCCTGAGAGCCTGCTTAGCGGAGAGACTAGAAAAATGGCAAAAGTAATCGGTATCGATCTCGGCACCACCAACTCCTGCATCGCCATCATGGATGGCAAGGAGCCGAAGGTTATCGAGAATGCGGAAGGCGCGCGCACCACGCCCTCCATCGTCGCCATCTCGGGCGACGGCGAACGTCTGGTCGGCCAGCCGGCCAAGCGCCAGGCGGTCACCAATCCAGAAAACACCATCTTCGCGGTCAAGCGCCTGATCGGCCGCCGCTATGACGATCCGGTGACGGAGAAGGACAAGAAGCTTGTCCCCTACAAGATCGTCAAGGGCGACAATGGCGATGCCTGGGTCGAGGCCGGCGGCAAGAAGCAGTCGCCCAGCCAGATCTCGGCCATGATCCTGCAGAAGATGAAGGAAACGGCGGAAGCCTATCTCGGCGAGAAGGTCGAGAAGGCGGTCATCACCGTTCCGGCCTATTTCAACGACGCCCAGCGCCAGGCCACCAAGGACGCCGGCAAGATCGCCGGCCTCGAAGTGCTGCGCATCATCAACGAGCCGACGGCCGCGGCACTTGCCTACGGCCTCGACAAGAAGGAAGGCAAGACCATTGCCGTCTATGACCTTGGCGGCGGCACGTTCGACATTTCGGTGCTCGAGATCGGCGACGGCGTGTTCGAGGTGAAGTCGACCAACGGCGACACCTTCCTTGGCGGCGAGGACTTCGACATGCGGCTGGTCGAATATCTGGCGGCCGAGTTCAAGAAGGAACAGGGCATCGACCTGAAGAACGACAAGCTTGCCCTGCAGCGCCTCAAGGAGGCGGCTGAAAAGGCCAAGATCGAGCTGTCGTCGACGACGCAGACCGAAATCAACCTGCCCTTCATCACCGCCGACGCGACCGGCCCGAAGCACCTGACGCTGAAGCTGACCCGCGCCAAGTTCGAAAGCCTGGTCGAGGATCTCGTCCAGCGCACCATCGAGCCCTGCAAGGCGGCGCTCAAGGATGCCGGCCTGAAGGCTGGCGAGATCGACGAAGTGGTCCTGGTCGGCGGCATGACCCGCATGCCCAAGATCCAGGAGATCGTGAAGCAGTTCTTCGGCAAGGAGCCGCACAAGGGCGTCAATCCGGATGAGGTCGTCGCCTTGGGCGCGGCCATCCAGGCCGGCGTGCTGCAGGGCGACGTCAAGGACGTGCTCTTGCTCGACGTGACGCCGCTGTCGCTCGGCATCGAGACGCTGGGTGGCGTGTTCACGCGGCTGATCGAACGCAACACGACGATCCCGACCAAGAAGAGCCAGGTGTTCTCGACCGCCGAAGATTCGCAGTCGGCCGTCACCATTCGCGTCTTCCAGGGTGAGCGTGAAATGGCCGCCGACAACAAGCCGCTCGGCCAGTTCGACCTGGTCGGCATTCCGCCGGCCCCGCGCGGCGTGCCGCAGATCGAGGTCACCTTCGACATCGACGCCAACGGCATCGTCAACGTTTCGGCCAAGGACAAGGGCACCGGCAAGGAGCACCAGATCCGCATCCAGGCCTCGGGTGGCCTTTCGGACGCCGACATCGAGAAGATGGTGAAAGACGCCGAGGCCAATGCCGATGCCGACAAGAAGCGTCGCGCCGTGGTGGAGGCCCGCAACCAGGCCGAGGCGCTGGTGCATTCTTCCGAGAAGTCGCTGAAGGAATATGGCGACAAGGTCTCGGAAGCCGAGCGCACGGCGATATCGGACGCGATCGCGGCACTGAAGGCCGCTGCCGAGGGCGACGATGCGGCCGATATCGAGGCCAAGAGTCAGGTGCTCGCCGAGGCTTCGATGAAGCTTGGCCAGGCCATGTACGAGGCTTCGCAGAAGGAAGCCGCGGAAGCCGACGCCAAGGCGGATGCCGCCAAGGACAGTGACGTGGTCGATGCCGATTTCGAAGAAATCGACGAAGACGACGACAAGAAGAAGTCGGCCTGAGCCGCCTGACGGCAAGATAATGCGGAAAGCCCGGCGCCAAGCCGGGCTTTTTTGCAACCTCGCTGAAAAAAGTGCGGGGCCCTGCTGAAAAAATGACAGAAAAACCCGGACAGGCGCACGCCGGCCCTAGCATCCGGGCAGCACCGCTCCTAAATCGAGGCAACGTGCCGGCAAACGACGCAATATATGCCTCAAGACGTTGAATATCCGGACTGCGGGAAAAAATGAAAGCTGATTTCTACGAAACCCTAGGCGTCCAGAAAGGCGCCGACGAGAAGGAGCTCAAGAGCGCTTTTCGCAAGCTCGCCATGCAGTTCCATCCCGACCGCAATCCCGGCGATCATTCCTGCGAGCACAAGTTCAAGGAAATCAACGAAGCCTACGAGACGCTGAAGGACCCGCAGAAGCGCGCGGCCTACGACCGCTTCGGCCACGCCGCCTTCGAACAGGGCGGCATGAATGGCGGGGCGCAAGGCTTTGGCGCCGGCGGTTTCGCCGATATCTTCGAAGACATTTTCGGCGACATGATGGGCGGCCGCCAGCGCCGCTCGTCGGGTGGCCGCGAGCGCGGCGCCGACCTGCGCTACAACATGGAAATCTCGCTGGAAGAAGCCTTCGCGGGAAAGACGGCGCAGATCCGCGTGCCGGCCTCGATCTCGTGTTCGGAATGCTCCGGCAGCGGCGCCAAGCCGGGCACCCAGCCCGTCACCTGCTCGATGTGCAACGGCCACGGCAAGGTGCGCGCCACGCAAGGCTTCTTCTCGATCGAACGCACTTGCCCGCAATGCCAGGGCCGCGGCCAGACGATCAAGGATCCGTGCCCGAAATGCGCCGGCCAGGGCCGCGTCACCGAAGAACGGTCGCTGTCGGTCAACATCCCGGCCGGCATCGAGGACGGCACCCGTATCCGCCTTGCCAATGAGGGCGAGGCCGGCTTGCGCGGCGGGCCGTCCGGCGACCTCTATATCTTCCTGGCGGTGAAGCCGCACGAGTTCTTCCAGCGCGACGGCGCCGATCTCTACTGCAAGGTGCCGATCTCGATGACGACCGCCGCCCTTGGCGGTTCCTTCGAAGTGACGACGCTGGACGGCACGCAGACCAAGGTGAAGGTGCCGGAAGGCACCCAGAACGGACGCCAGTTCCGCCTCAAGGGCAAGGGCATGCCGGTGCTGCGCCAGCCCAATGTCGGCGACCTCTACATCCAGACCGCGGTCGAGACGCCGCAGAACCTGTCGCGCCGCCAGCGCGAACTGCTGGAGGAGTTCGAACAGCTCTCCTCGCAAGACAATTCGCCCCAATCGAGCGGCTTTTTTGCCCGCATGAAGGATTTCTTCGAGTCTTTCGGCGAGCGTTGATAGGCGACAAAAGCTATCTTATCCACGCCATGCGTGTTGCGGCGCCTTGCCTTGCGCCGCTCAGGTGTTAAGTAGCTTGCGGGGGAAGCGCTGAGGAGAGCTTGCATGACACGTGGTCCCGGACTGCGGAAGGCGCTGGCCGAAAAGTTCGACGACGAGCTCAAATTCTTCAAGGGCTGGATCGACAAGCCGAAGACGGTCGGCTCGATCGTTCCGACCAGTTCGATCACCGCCCGCAAGATGGCCTCGATCGTCAATCCCAAGTCCGGCCTGCCGGTGCTCGAAGTCGGCCCAGGCACCGGCGTCATCACCCGCGCCATCCTCGCCCAGGGCGTGCGGCCCGAAAACCTCTACGCGGTCGAATATTCCACCGATTTCGTGCGCCATTTGCGCCAGCTCTATCCCGGGGTCAACGTCATCGAGGGTGACGCCTTCAACCTCAACGCCACGCTTGGCGAGAGGAGCGGGATGATCTTCGATTCCGTCGTTTCGGGCGTGCCGTTGCTCAACTTCCCGGTCGCCCAGCGCATCGCCTATATCGAAAGCCTGCTCGACCGCATCCCGGCGGGCCGCCCGATCGTGCAGCTGACCTACGGCCCGATGTCGCCGATCCCGGCCGGGCGCGGCGACTACACGGTCAAGCATTTCGATTTCATCTTCCGCAACATCCCGCCGACGCAGCTGTGGATTTACCGAAGGGAAGGATAGGGGAATAGGCAGTAGGGAATAGTCAGGAATTGCTCATCTCCTACTGCCTATTCCTCACTGCCTACCCCCTTTGCGAAGCAATGGCCGTGATCCCGAAAATCCTCGTCTTCGCCGGCTCGGTGCGCGGCGGCGCCTATAGCGGCAGGACCGCCGACGTGGCTCAGAAGGAACTTGCGGTGCAGGGCGCCGAAGTGACGCGCATCTCGCTCGCCGACTATCCCCTGCCGATCCTCGACGAAGATCTGGAGAAGGAAAAGGGCGTTCCCGAAAATGCCGTCAAACTCGGCCGCCTGATCATCGCGCATGACGGGCTGCTGATCGCCACGCCGGAATATAACGGCTCCATCCCGCCGCTGCTCAAGAACACGATCGACTGGGTGAGCCGCGTGCGCAGGGACAATAACCGGCCGGTCAGGCCGCTTGCCGGCAAGGTTGTCGGCCTATGCTCGTCCTCCAACGGTCATTTTGCCGGCATCCGCTGCATCAACCATCTGCGCGCCGTACTGGTGCGCTGCCAGATGGAGGTGGTGACGCCGGAATGCTCGGTGCCGGAGGGCGGCGACGCCTTCTGCGAGGACGGCCAGTTCCGTGACGAAAGACTGCACACATCGATGGAGCATCTATGCCGCACGCTGATCGAAACCTCGCGCCTGCTGTCCACCCGGATCGAGGCGTGACCGTATCCATGCCGGCTCAGACCATGCAGCCCAAGTCTATTCAGGAAAGACTGATCGTCGGCCTCGACGTGCCGACGGTGAGGGAAGCCGAACAGGCGGTGCGTGAGCTGGACGGCGTCGTCTCCTTCTACAAGATCGGCTATCAACTGGCCTTCGCCGGCGGGCTCGACTTCGCCAGGGAGCTGGCCAGCGGCGGGGCAAAAGTCTTCCTCGACATGAAGCTGCTCGACATCGACCACACGGTGGCCAAGGGTGTCGAGAACATCGTCAAGATGGGCATGACCATGCTGACCATCCACGCCTATCCCAAGGCGATGCAGGCGGCAGTGGAAGCGGCACGCGGCAGTGACCTTTGCCTGCTCGCCGTCAGCGTGCTGACCTCGATGGACGAGCAGGACGTGATCGACGCCGGCTATGAATACGACCCGCACACATTGGTGCTCAGGCGCGCCGAACAGGCGCTGCATGCCGGCATGGGCGGCGTCGTCTGCTCGGCCGAAGAGGCTGAAGCGGTGCGCCGCATCGTCGGGCCCAACATGGCGGTGGTGACGCCGGGAATACGGCCGGCGGGCAGCGAGCATGGCGATCAGAAGCGCGTCGTGACGCCGGCGCAGGCGATCCGCAATGGCTCCAGCCATCTCGTCGTCGGCAGGCCAATCGTCGCGGCAAACGACAGGCGGGCGGCGGCGGAAGCCATTCTGGAAGAGATGCGCTCGGCGTAGACACAAGAAGCAGGGAGTAGACGAATGCCCAAGGGATATTGGATCGCCCGCGTCGATGTGCGTGACGCCGAAGGCTATAAGGACTATGTCGCCGCCGCCAAACCCGCCTTCGAGCGGTTCGGGGCGAAATTCCTGGCGCGTGGCGGGGCGCATGAGCTTGCCGAAGGGCCGGGCCGCGCTCGCAACGTCATCATAGAGTTCGAATCGCTGGCGGCCGCACACGACTGCTATCACTCGCCGGAATACCAGCGCGCGGTCGCCATCCGCCAGAAGGTCGCCGACGGCGAGATCGTGCTGGTCGAAGGGGCCTGAGGGCGTCGCGAAGCAGAACCTGACGCTTTCTCAGACGAAGTCCTGCAGGTTCGCTTCCCGTAGCTTTGGCCCGCCGAGCAAGGCCCCGATCAGCTGGTGCTTGAGGGCGAGGCAGTGCGAGCGGGCAAGCTTGACGATGCCGGGAACGTCGCTCTTCTCACAAGCCTGGAGCAACTGCTTCTGCTGTTCGATGATCAGCGGCATGAAATCGCGCGACTTGAAGCCGAGATGGAGCGCCCGTTCCGACTGGTCAAGGATTTGGCTGAGCAGCAGCGCCAGTCGCAAATTGCCGGACAGTTCGGCGATCGCCAGGCGAAAGCCGCGGTCGGCGGCGAGAAACGCGACCGGGCTGCGCAGCGTCTCGGGCTTCAGCACCTTTCTCGCCGCCAGCCGGATCTCGTCCAGCCCGCGCCCGGTGATCCCCGTGGTGGCGACCCTGAACACTTCGGGTTCGACGAGGCCACGGACGTCGAAGATCTCGTTGACGTCGCGCAAGGTCAGCGTGGTGATGACGTAGCCCCGGCGCGGCTCGCTCCTGACCAGACCTTCCTGCATGAGGCGGGCGAGTGCGGAACGGATCGTCGCCTTCTTGATCCCGTAGCGGGCCTCGATCTGTTTCTCGGTCAGCGCTTCGCCGGGCGACAGGACGCAAGCGACGATGTCGCTCTTCAACTGCTCGTAGGCCTGCTCGCTGCGCAGCAAATCCGCCGTCGACGGCGCGGTTGTCCCGCTTGGCGGTGCGATCGATTTCGGTGGCTTGGCTTTGGTCGACTTCATGCGTTTCTCGCGTCGCGTCGGCATTGACTCGAATTGGCCATCTTAGCTATTGTTTCTGAGCATCTCAGACAGGAGCTGTGGAATGCCTCTATCCGCCGACTCTCCTCTCTACCCCGCCATCAGCGATATCGTCAACGCGGCGGCAGGTGCCGATCCCTTCGGTCAGGTCAAGGCCGTGCTCGGCGACTACACCAAGCGCTTCCACGCACTCGGCCGGCTCGTTCACGAAGAGGACGACGACGAGCTGTTGCTGCACGCGAGCCCCAGGCTGACGATCTACCACATCACGCTTTCGCCCGTCGTGCAGTATCCGCCGCACAACCATTTGATGGATGCACTGGTCGGCATCTATTGGGGTGGCGAGACCAACTTCATCTACCCGCTCGCCGGCGACCGGGTCGATGAGCCCGAGCGGCAGGACTTTTCAGCGCCGGCGCTGGTGCACATGTCTTCCAGCACCATTCACTCGGTCGCCAATACAGGCAGCACCCGCTCCGGAGCCCTGCACGTCTATCTGGGCGATCTGCCGGGCACCAGCCGGCAGCTGTGGAGCCTGGCCGACAAGCGGCCGGAGCCGTTCGACAACATCCGCTACATGGCCGGCGCGCGACCCATCGAGCAATCGACGGCCTAGCCCGAGTAAACCACCAGCCCCGCACAGGAGAGGCCTGTCGGCGGCAAGACTTTCATCGGTCTTTCAGCGGTGTAATCACTGACATTCGATATTGGCCGAAGCCTCTAAACTTCGTTATCCCTGGGCGAAGCAGGAGCAAAGCTCCGTCGCGGAAACCCTGGGATCCATGCCGGAACCTTAGCTAGTCGTGAAGCGCTACGGAGCAGAATTCTGCACCGCAGTGGCGCCTTGAAGTCGCGGCATGGATCCTCGGGTCTGCACTACGTCGCTTCGCTCCTTGCTCCGCCCGTGGATGACGAAGCGATGGATGTTTCTGCCAATCGCCAATGCACGAGATCTGTCAATCCAAGCGATCGTCAAACTCATGCGCCGAGATACTAACTGGCCAGCCGGCTGGCGGCGGTTTCGGCCATGGCATCGGCAAGACCCAGGCCCCATTGCGACCGGCAATAGGCGCGGAAATCGAAGCAGGGCAGGCCGGGGCAGACCTCGAATTCGATCAGGTGGAGCGTGTCGTCGGCCTCGACCCGCAGGTCGATGGAAAAGACGTCGCGCAGGCCGAGCCCGCTCATCAGCCGCCCGGCGATCGCACGGATCCCGGCGTCGGCCGCCGGCTGGACGTCGGCAACGGCAACGAGTTCCGGTTCGGCATAGAGCCCCGCCGCCTTCGCCACCGCGCCGGTTTCGCCATAGAGCGCCAGGCTGTCGGCCATGGTCTGGAAATCGGCGCCTGAATCGACAAAGGCGATGCCCAGCGCCTCGACGCCAGCTTCCGGCGTCAGCCCAAGGAAGGAGGCGCGCACGTTGCGGCCGGCGACATAGGGCTGGACCACGACATCGTCGCGATAGGCGGCGAAAACACGCCGGCTAAGCTCCAGCGCGTGGCCGAGATCGCTGCTGCGCGAATCCGGCCAGATGCCGATCTTGGCGCCGAGCCGGTTGGGCTTGACGAACCAGCCGGCGGCGGAAGCCGGCGGCTCGACCAGCCATTGGCCATTGCGCGCAAGACCGGCCTGCGGCACCGGCAGGCCCAACGCGCCAAGCACGGCGCCGGAGCGGAACTTGTCCTGGCAGAGCGCGAACAGAGCATCGTCGGCACCGATCGTCTTGAACCCGCCCAGCCTCGCCAAAGCGGGGGCGGCGCCCCCACGGAAATAGGCGATGCCGTCGGTCAGCGTCCAGACCAGCGTCGTGGCGGGATCCTCGCCGGCAAGCACATGCGCGGCATCGTCGAGCAGCACCGGCGTGAAGGACAGGCCGCGCACCCGGCAGGCCTCGTCCAGCGCATCGAATTCCTGGCCAAGGTCCGTCGACTGCGCCAGGTAGGAAGCGATTTCGGCGGCGCGCTCGCTCGCATGGCCATCGGCGACGAGGCGGTCGAAGCAGGCCTTTTCCGGCTCGTGGACAAGGATCAGCTTGGGCTTGGTGCTAGACATAGGACGGACGCTTCCCGGCGGTAGGATCGCCCACCATCGCACTTCAGTCGCAAACGGCTTTCGCGAAACCGACCCGGGCCGGACGCCTGGGTGACAGTGGAAATCAAACGCCCGATCGCCGGGCCTTGCTCAGGCGATCAGAACGCGCGGCTCGAAACGGCCGTTGACGGGAACGTCGAGCAGGAAGGTCATGCCACCCTGCAGGTCCAGCAGCCGCTGCTTCTCGCTCTTGCCCGACCAGGCGGAGGTGACCGCCAGCCGGTCGGCATTCTTGCCTACGAAGGCCGGACAGGAGGGCTGGGTCACCGGCATGGCGACCGTGCGGACAAGCTTGCCGTCGGGACCATAGGCCTCGACGACGCTGCCGCCCCAGCAGGCGTTCCACAGGATGCCGTCGCGGTCGAGCACCGAACCATCGATATAACCCTTGGCCGAGCGGTGATCGACGAAGATCTTCGGCTCGCCGGCAGGCAGGCCGGTGGCCGGGTCGCAGGCGACCCGCATCAGCAATCCGGTCGAGGTGTCCGTATAGTAGGCAAGCGCGCCATCTTGCGAAAAACAGATCGAATTGGTGACGGTGATGTCCGAGAACAGGCGGCGCAGCTCGCCCTTGAAAAACCAGTAGATGGAGCCGGCACCCTTTTCCTCGCCCTTGCCCATCGTGCCCATCCACAAGGCGCCGCAGGGATGGACGCGCGAATCGTTCGAGCGGGTGACCGGATTGTCGGCCTCGACGGGCGTGTGCAGCGTCAGCTTGCCGGTCGCGACGTCCCGAACATGAAGGCCGGTCTCGGTGGCGATCAGCTGGCGCTTGTCGTCGATGATGGCGATGGCGCTGGCCATCTGGCCAAGCTGGTGGACGATGGTCGCGCCGCCGGACAGGCGCTTTTCCAGCAATTGGCCATTGAGGATGTCGAACCAGAACAGCGTGTCGGTGGCAGGATCGTAGCTCGGGCCTTCGCCGAGCTGGCAGACGTGATCGGAAAAAACCGAAACGATCGCTTCGCTCATCATGCGTCTCCGAACACTGCGTCCCAGGCCGCGACCGCGGCGTGCGCACGCACCGCCACCTCGTCGACGCTCATGCCCGGCTTGAACAGGCTGGAGCCGAGGCCGAAGACCGTCACGCCGACAGCCTTGTAGCCGGCAAAGTCCTTTTCCGAAACGCCGCCGACGGCGCCGACCAGCGTCTGCGCCGGCAGCACCGCCCGGATCGCGGAAATGCCTGATGCCCCCAGCACGCTCGCCGGGAAGAATTTCAACGCCGAAGCTCCCAGTCGGATCGCCTGGAAGGCCTCGGTGGGCGTGAACACGCCGGGCATGGTGACCATGCCGTAATGCATAGCGCGCGCCATCACCTCGGCATCGATGTTGGGGCTGACCAGCAGCCGCCCGCCGGCCTTGTGCAGCCCGTCGACATCGGCCGGCGTCAGCACCGTGCCGGCGCCGACCAGGGCCGTTTTCGGCAGCACCTGGACAATCCTGGCGATCGACGAGAATGGCTGCGGCGAATTGAGCGGCACCTCGATCGCCTCGATGCCGGCGTCGAACAGGGCCTGGCCCATGGCGATGGCTTCAGCCGGTTTCAGGCCGCGCAGGATGGCGACCAGCCCGCGCTTGAGTTTTGGAAAGGCTGCGGTCTCGGTCATGCCAAGGCTCCGGTTCTGGCGATCATGCCGTTTTCGCGTGCGGCTTCGATGAGGCCGGCGCGCACGGCTTCGTCGGCGTCGACGCTGCGGAAGGCAAGTCCCGCAAGCCCGAGTGCAGCCGAATAGAGCGAAGCGAGCGCGCCGGAAGAGATCAGCACGACCGGTGCATCGCCGGCGCCATAGCGGCGCTTTGCCGAGGCGATCTCGCCGCCGATCAAAAGCCCGGACAGGCAGGCCGCCGCATCCTCCGACTTCAGGTCCTGCAGGAGCCTGGCGGCGCGGATGGCAAACAGTTTCGAAGTGACATCGCCGCCCTCGCCAAGCGCCCGTTCGCACCATTGCCGGAAGAACGGACTGTCCACCGCCACCGGAGCCGGATGCTCGCCCAGCGAATGCTTGAGGATCGAATGCGCGGCCAACACCGAAAACAATTCGCCCGTCGGCCATGTGCCGAAGCCGGCAACCGCGCCATCCTCGACCACGACCCATTTCGAGTGCGTACCCGGCATGCAGGCGAGATGCCGCCCCTTTGCCGGAAAACCAGCGCCGGCAAGCTGTGTTTCCTCGCCGCGCATGACATCCGGCGCGTCGGGCAGGCGCTGGGCAAGGCCGGGAACGATGCGGATGTCGCGGCGTTCGCCTTCGATGCGGGCGGCGCCGCGCAGGATCGCGCCGATCGGTGCCGGCACGGTCACGTAAGCCGCTTCGATCCAGCCCTGGCGAGAGCCGGCCATGCCGCAGATGATGACGGGCAACGCTTCAGGCGCGCCCATGGCGGCCAAGTGGCCTTCCAGCACGTTCGAAAAACCTTTTTCGCGCGCCGTGATCAGGCCGTCGTCGCCGCGGCGTTCGGCAAGCACCTTGCCATGTCCATCGACCAGCCAGACCCGCATGCGGGTCGTGCCCCAATCGACGGCGGCTACCGCCGGCGCGTTGCCGGCAAACCCTGGACTCACAGGAAACCTCCATCGACGATCAGCATTTGCGCGGTCAGCATGCGCGAGGCATCCGAGGCCAGGAACAGCACGGTGCCGACCATGTCGTCCGGCCGCATGACCTCCTTGATGCACTGTTTGGTGACATGGGCGGCAAGCGCCTCTTCGGTCACCCAGCGTTGCTGCTGCCGCTCGGTGATGACCCAGCCGGGCGCGACGGCGTTGACGCGGATGCGGTCGGGCCCGAGCTTGCCGGCCAGGCCCTTGGTGAGACCGAGGATGCCCGCCTTGGCGGCGGTGTAGGCCGGCATGTCGGGATGGTTGATCAGATAGGATGTCGAGGTGAAGTTGATGATCGAGCCGCCGCCGGCCCGCTTCATGCCCGGCGCCACGGCCTGCGCGGTGAAGAAATGCGGCCTGAGATTGATCGCCTGGTTGTTGTCCCAGAACTCGACCGTCACGTCTTCGACGGCGTGGCGTTCATCCCACGCGGCATTGTTGATGAGCACGGTGACATCGCCATGCGCGTCGGTGGCCTTCGCAGCCGAGGCCCGCAGCGCCTCGACATCGCGCAGGTCGGTCCTGAGATAGAGAGGCCGCCGTCCGAAATCCCTCTCGATGCGATCGGCAAGCGCGATGCTGGGCTCATCGGCGATGTCGATGAAGGCGACGTTGGCGCCCTGGCGCACGAAACCCTCGGTCAGTGCCGCACCGATCCCGGAGCCGCCGCCGGTGATCAGCACCGAGGCGCCCTTGAGGTCGGCAAAATCCGCCGATGGCATCATGTCTTTTCTCTCCGCGCTCAATCGGCGCGCATCCTAGCCAGAGACGTCGCGTGGGCAAGGGCGAAAAGGCGGATTCAAGGGCTTATGTCAGACAAAAAGGCGACGGAACCGCGAAGCGGCATCATCGCATGGTGGGGAATGCCGCAAGCGCCGGTCAGATCGCCTTGGCGCGCAAGGCGCCGCGAAAGGAATCGCGGAGATAGCCGAGCGTGGCATCGGCATCGACCGGCTTGCCGAACAGATAGCCCTGCCCGCCGGCACAGCCGAACTGCACCAGGCGATCGGCTTGCGCCTCCTCTTCGATGCCTTCGGCGACCACATCCATGCCAAGCCCCTCGCACATGGCGAGAATGGCGCGGATGATGTGCTCGGACGGCCGGTCGTCGAGAATGGAGGAGACGAAGGCGCGGTCGATCTTGAGCTTGTCGAAATGGAATTCGCGCAGACGCCCGAGCGAGGACTGGCCGGTGCCGAAATCGTCGAGCGAGACGCGGATGCCGACGCGGCGCAGGTCCTCGACGATCTGCGCGGCCGAGGCCGGGTCGTTCATCAGGCCGGTCTCGGTGATCTCGATCTCCAGCCGGCGCGGGTCGAAGCCGGTGCGGTCGAGGATCGCCAGTATGTGCAGGCCGGTGTTCTGGTCGACGAGCTGCGAAGGCGACAGGTTGAACGACAGGAACAGGTCCTTCGGCCAGCTGCGGGCCGCCTCGGTCGCCTTGCGCAGCACCAACTGCGACAGCGGGCCGATGATGCCGCGCTCCTCGGCGATGGGAATGAAGACGGTCGGCGGCACCGCGCCGAGGTCGCGGTCGGTCCAGCGCGCCAGTGTCTCGAAGCCGATGGTGCGGCGCGTGGTGAGGTCGACGATGGGCTGGAAATGCGGCTCCACCTCGCCGGCCGAGACGGCACGGCGCAGCGCCTGCTCGATGCGGGTGACGCGCTTGGCCGCCTCTTCCATCTCGCGGGTGTAGACGACGACCCGGCCACGGCCGGACCGCTTGGCGTGGTAGAGCGCCGTTTCGGCCTTGTTGATCAGGATCTCGGTGGTCTCGTCGCCCGAATAGAACAGCGAGCAACCGACCGAGGCCGACAGCCTGGCGGTGCGTTCGCCGACATCGTAGGGCGCCGACAGGATCTCGATCAGCATGCGGGATTTCTCGGCCGCTGCTTCCTCCGAGAACACCAGCGGATAGAGGAAGGCGAATTCGTCGGCACCGATGCGGCAGACCGTCGAGTGGTCGTCCATCGAGGCGCGCAGCCGCATCGCGACCTGGATCAGGATGTCGTCACCGGCCTTGTGGCCGAACAAATCGTTGATCGGCTTGAAGCCGTCAAGGTCGAGGATGCCTACAGTGAAGGGTGCGGGATCGTCGGCACGATCGCTGATCAGGCGATCGACCTTGTCGAAGAAGCGGCGATGGTTGCCAAGCCCGGTCAACGGATCTGTGAATGCCAGATCCGTGCTCTCCCTGTTTGCCTGACCGGTGCCAAACGGAGTTTGCATCGGTGTCCCTGTTTTCTTGACGTCGGAATTTATGTTCGAGACTGGCAGGAAACTCTTTAGGAAACGTATCCCGAAAATCGATTTTTCGCGGCTAAAATGCATTGCCTCCGCGAAGGTGTCCGTGGCGCTTGAAAAGGCCTTGCCTTCACGCCGATTTTCAACCGGCTCAATCGGTGGGACGGACGCGATAGAGCTCCAGCGGGGCGCCACGGGTCTCCGCCACCGGCTCCAGCCAATCCGGCACGCTGCCGCGCATCAGCCCGGCGAGAAAGCCGTCCGGCGCGGTGGACGCGAACAGCCGGCTCTCCGGATTGCCGCGGCAGAGCGCAACAAGGCCGACATGGTGGTTGTCGACGACGACTTTCGCGTCGCTGGCCGAGCCCAGCAAGGCGTCGAACACGAGCAGGTTTCCGGCGACGTTGCGATGGTAGGGTCCGGCGAACACACGATGACCGGTGAAGGCGAGGATCGGCGAGCCGAGATTGGAGATGGCAAGCACGGTCGTGGCAGGCATCCGGCCGAGCGCTGCGAACGAGGCCTTGCCGTGGCAGGCCGCATCGGCGCTGGCGTCCTTGGCGGCGGCATTGGTTTCGAAGGCGCTCGATGCCGCCTCGGCAGCACCCGACCAGACCGCGTTGACCGAGATCAGCCAGACCGTAGCCATCCTGAGCATGGAGCCACGGGACGGGTTGGTCTCGGCCCGCTGCCGCCATTTGGCGATCCAGGCGGAAAGCGGGATCACCGCGAAGGCGATGGAGAAGGTCGAACCGCGCACTTCCCAGGCGCTGACCAGGAACGCCACCGCCAGCAGCGCTGCGACGAGGCTATCCTGCCGCCGCCAACCGCCATGGCTGAAGCGAAGCGCCATCAGGACGATCGCCACCAGCGGCGTGGCAAAACGCGCCACAACCATGGCCGGATTATCGAAGACTAGTCTAAAGATCGACTGCGCCTCTTCGATATGGCCGAGCCACATCTGCTTGAGGCGCGGGTCGAGACTGGCATAGGGCGCAGCCAGGCATTGCGGGAACAGGACGACCAGGACTGCCGCCAGGGCAAGCGCAAGCAGGCCAAGCGATGTCAGGCGATGGGCGCGCGTGGCGTTGGCGGCCTTCCATGAGGCGATCACGGCCAGACCGGCGCCTGCAAGCGCCGCGACAGCGAACTGCACGATCGAGAATGTATCGCATTGGGCTTGGCCCCATGCCGATGCCGGAACGGTGACGACGAAGACGAGAGCCGAGACGCCGGCGACGCCAAGACCGAAATCCCTGGCGATCAGCCTATCGCCGTCACCCTTGCCAATAAACAGCAGGGCGACGACGGCGCCGAGAGTACCGGCATAGGGAGCGCTTTCCATGCCGATGGCCAAACTCAGCGTAGCGCAGATGCCGGCAATAAAGGCGGCCGGCCGGCGCGCGGGAGCTTCAAGCAGCAGAGCTAGGCTCGCTAGAGTCAGCATGAGCTGAACGTTGTGATGATCGAGCGCGCCTGGGGAGAAAATGCCGATATAAAACAATGCCGCCCCACCGACGACGATAGCGGGCAGCACCGCCTGCTCGCCGGCGAAGGCACGTGCGGCGCGGATGATGAAGAAGGCCGCGAGCCCGAACTGCAGGGCAGGCCAGACCACCTGCACGACCTGTTCGGCCATGACGGTGTTGCCCATCAGGGCCGATAGGGCACGGATACCGAGGGCCAGCGGCGCGTCGAGCAGTCGCGACCAGTGCATGACGAAGCCGCCTTCCAGCCCCATCCTATACTGGTGCAGGTCGAACCAGCCCTGGCCGGCCAGGAGGTCGCGTACCTCGACGAGCTGCAGCAGGCTGTCATTGTCGCCCGCCGGATTGGCCAATTGCGGGAATCCGGCGGAGGCATTGACCATGAACGCCGCTAGCGTCGCAAGCAACGCCGCCAGCAGATCGGCCCGCCAAGGCGTGCGGGCACGGTCCTTTGAAGGCATCGCGGTGTGAGCAGCGGTCATGGATCGACTTTCGGCCATTGGTCAGTGCCAGGCTAATGCCACTCGCTTCACAAAGCGTAAAACCGGAGCAATGCAAAGGTCTTTGCCCGTATGCATCTCGTTGCCGCAAACCGGGGGCACTTTTGGGCCGCAGGTATCAACCGCGCGCCGGAAACACCCAGAGCAATGATGCGAAATAGCTGACCGTGCTTGTCGCGACGGTCGTCAGCGCGGACATGGCGACAGGCGACAGGCCGAAATGCGTTACCGCCACATGCGACACAAGACCGGAAAAGGCGGCGCATCCTGCTTGCAGCGCAAGATAGCGCGGGAAGGCCCTGGTGTGACCGTGCTCCGCACCGAAGGTCCAGCCGCGTTGCGCCGAGTAGGCTACGACGAACGCGATCGCATAGGCGATGGCGCTGCCGGCAAAGGGCGAAAGCCCTGATGATACCAGCAGCCATGAAAGCACGAACAGCAGCAACGCCGCGCCGACGCCAACCACCAGGAAACGGAACAGGCGCGTCCGGACAAGGGCCGGCAGCACGTCGGTCATTGATCCTCGCGTGCCCGCGCTTCGTGGGGTTGGCCGGCTTTCAGCCGCTTGACCGGGATCTCCAGGACCCCGAGCAGGAATGCCGAAAAGAAGGCCTGGAACGAAATGACGATCAGGCTCAAGCCCAGCACGACGATGCGCGGGATTTCGGAATCGTTCAGCGGGCCGAAGCCAAGATGTGCCCAACGCAGCACGGCATAGCCGACGAACAGCACGCCACCGGCGAAACAGATGCCGGCATTGGCGGCAAGACGATCGGTGCTGATGGTCCTGGTCAGCCAATCGGAGCCACGGCTGCGCGGCAGGATGCCGGTGATCTCGGCATAGTATCGCGATATGGCGCCAAAGGTGATGAGCTGGATGCCGGTGATGATCATGAAGCAGGCGGCGACGAAGGTGTTGAGGTCGAGCGAAAGATTGTCGATCACCCGCAGCGGCCCGAACACCAGCAAAGCCGCAAATAACAGGCCAAGGCTGGCGAGCACCGTGCCCGGTATGAAGAACATCCAGCGCGGATTGTAGACCAGCAGGAATTTGAGATGCCGCCACCCGTCACGCCAGGTCCTGAGGTGCGGCGGCCGGCTGCGGCCGTCGGGCTTGAGCGTGGTCGGCACTTCCTCGATGCGCAGGCCGGCGAGCGCGCTGCGCACCACCATTTCGCTGGCGAATTCCATGCCCGTCGTCTGCAGGTCGAGCTTGCGGATGCTCTCGGCGTTGAAACCGCGGAGGCCGCAGTGGAAGTCACCGGTCCTGATGCGGAAAAACAGGCGGCCGACGAAGCTCAGCACCGGATTGCCGAGATAACGATGCAGCGGCGGCATGGCGCCGGTTTCGATGCCGCCCTGGAAGCGATTGCCCATCACCAGGTCGGCGCCATCGCGCAGGCGCGCCACGAAGGCATCCAGCGCGCCGAAATCGTAGCTGTCGTCGGCATCGCCCATGATGATGAAGCGACCCTTGGCGGCGCCGATGCCGCCCAGAAGAGCGGCGCCATAGCCCTTTTGCGCCACCGGTACGACACGGGCGCCGCCTTGGGCAGCGATCTCCTGCGAGCCATCGGTGCTGCCATTGTCGGCTATCAGCACCTCACCCATAATCCCGGCCTTGTCGAGGAAGGCCCTGGCCTTGCCGATGCAGACAGCCAATGTCTCGGCCTCGTTGAGGCACGGCATCAGGATGGTGAGTTCAAGCTGTTTGGTCGAGGCGGCGCGGATGGCGGTGAGCGCGTTCATGGTCGTTGTTCCATCGGGGATCCCCGTCCGGCGCCTGCCGTTGAGGTATTCGAGGCCTATTCTTGTATGGGAAGGCTTAAGAAAACGATGACGCAGGCACTTGCCTTGTCGGGATCGGGTGTGCGGGTTTGCGTCTTGCTGTTGCCGATCTTCCGGATGGGGCGATTGGCAGAAGGCGCCGGGACCCTTATATCGCTCTCGTCGACTGTGCTGGGGACTTGCCATGAAGCTGAAAATCGCCGTCCAGATGGACCACATCTCCACCGTGTCGATCGCCGGCGACACCTCGTTCGCGCTGTCGCTGGAAGCGCAGCGGCGCGGCCACCAGCTTTTCCACTACACGCCCGACCGGCTGTCGATGCGCGACGGCAAGGTGTTTGCCCGCATCGAGGCGATGCAGGTGCGCGACGAGAAGGGCAGCCATTATTCGCTGGGCGAGAAGGTGCGCACCGACCTGTCGGAGATGGACGTCATCCTGCTGCGCCAGGATCCGCCCTTCGACATGAACTACATCACCACCACGCACATCCTGGAGCGCATCCATCCCGGGACGCTGGTCGTCAACGACCCGGCCTGGGTGCGCAACAGTCCGGAAAAGATCTTCGTCACCGAGTTTCCCGACCTGATGCCGGACACGCTGATCACCAAGGATCCGCTCGAAGTCGCCGCCTTCCGCAAGGAGTTCGGCGACATCATCATCAAGCCGCTGTACGGCAATGGCGGCGCCGGCATCTTCCACATGCTGGAGGCTGACCGCAACCTCGCCTCGCTGCTCGAAATGTTCGGCCAGATGTTCCGCGAACCCTATATCGTGCAGCGCTACCTGAAGGACGTGCGCAAGGGCGACAAGCGCATCATCCTGATCGACGGCGAGCCGGTCGGCGCCATCAACCGCGTGCCGGCCGAGCACGATTCCCGCTCCAACATGCATGTCGGCGGCCGTGCCGAAAAGACCGAACTGACGGAACGCGAGCGCGAGATCTGCGCCCGCATCGGACCCTCGCTGAAGGAGCGCGGCTTCATCCTGGTCGGCATCGACGTCATCGGCGACTACATGACCGAGATCAACGTCACCTCGCCGACCGGCGTGCGCGAAGTCCAGCGCTTCGGCGGCGCCGATATCGCCAGCCTGTTCTGGGATGCAGTCGAGGGAAAGCGGCTGAAGTCGGCCGCGTAATCGCCGCATGTTGGCTCTACGGCACGGTACCGCCCTCCTACCGGATTCGAGATTGTCGGAACTATGCTGCGCCATCGCCGCAACCTCCGGAAAGGGCATCCTTCCGCGAAGGCGCAACCTGCTCTTCAGGCAAGCTTGCTGTCGGACGATCCGTTCATATCCTATTCGGGAATGTCCGGTACGCCCCTCGGATTGGCAAGTCATATGCCTCACCTTCCACGCAGCCATCGCGCCTGGTTTCTCGTCTCGCCAACCTGGTCCATCGAAAACAATTCCAGCGTCAAAACGATCCGGACCTATGCCGTTCTGCATAGGCTTAGGAACCCCCGTCACTCGCTGATCTTCCTGTGCAACACACAAGCCGAGGTGGATCTGTTGAACCAGTCCGGTGAGGCCGCTTTCCTGCACAACAAGACCTCGACCACCTCCGAATACATATTCAGGCCGCTCGACGACATCGCTGTGGAATTTGATGCAATCTACAACGCGCAACTGGCTTCGTGGAAACGCCACGACCTGTCGCTTGGCATCCAGAGTTGCGCATTTGTCTTTTATCGCGATTCAAGCGAGTCATCGACGGCGGAGTCGGAAAGAGCACGAATAAATCGGCACAGGGAGCTCGCGCCGGGCCACCTGTTTGTCAATGAGTTCGACAGCACCGGCAAGCCCGTCCGATTGGCACCGGCTCAAGTGAACATGCATCTGAATCGTGCCGCCGTGGGAATTTGTCTCTCCGAAGTGGAGGGGCCAATGTTCGCCAGCACGGAATATCTTCTCGCGGGGCTTCCTGTGGTCACGACGCCGAACCATGGTGGCCGAGACCTTTATCTGGATGACGACTATTCGCTTACGGTTCCACCCGATCCTCGATCCATCGCGGAGGCTGTCTTGGCGCTGAAGGAGCGACGAATTCCCCGGACCTATATTCGTTCGCAAACTTTGAAACGAGTTGAACGGGACCGCGGGCGGTTCATAGACCTTGTAAATGAGATTTTTCTGGAAAGCGGCTCTTTGCGCCGGGTCTCCATGCCTTGGCCTTTCCGATATCCTGTCATGGAGTGGCTTCCACCCCAGATCGCAATCGATCGATCCCTTTCAGGTACGGTCGATGCTTTCATCACCGCTTAGACGGCAAGCGGAAGCGGCCGTTTTCATTTTGTCTTAACCATGTTCCGCTTTTGCAACCGGGCACGATCCGCCCGCAACCGCAGCGTTTGCCTGTTCCCGTAATGTTCTTGATTTGACCGAAGAATTGTGATTGTCTCCGCGACGGGTCATTCTTGGTCAATCGCAGGGGTTGCGGCCCGGGGGCTTAAAAATGGTGGCGCGGGTTCGCACGGTCGCTTTCCAGGGCATCGAGGCCGTGCCGGTCGACGTGCAGGTGATGATCGCGCCTGGCAAGGTCAACATGCACATCGTCGGCCTGCCCGACAAGGCTGTGGCCGAAAGCCGCGAGCGGGTGCAGGCGGCGCTGCATGCGTCCGGCCTGTCGATGCCGTCGAAGAAGGTGACCATCAACCTGGCACCCGCCGACCTGCCGAAAGAGGGCAGCCACTACGATCTGCCGATCGCGCTCGGCCTGATGGCCGCCCTTGGCGCCATTCCCGGAGACATGCTGGCCGGCTATGTCGTGCTCGGCGAACTCTCGCTCGATGGCACGATCACCGCCGTTGCCGGTGCCTTGCCGGCGGCGATCGGCGCCAATGCCGAGGGCAAGGGGCTGATCTGCCCGTTCGCCTGCGGACCGGAAGCCGCCTGGGCGGGGCGGGAATTCGACATTCTGGCGCCGCGCAGCCTTATTGCCATCGCCAACCATTTCCGCGGCACGCAGGTGCTGTCGCGGCCGGAGGCCGGCATCCACGCCTCGGCGCTGGACCTGCCCGACCTCGCCGACATCAAGGGCCAGGAGACCGCCAAGCGGGCGCTGGAGGTGGCGGCCGCCGGTGGGCACAATCTCTTGATGATCGGCCCGCCGGGATCGGGCAAATCTATGCTGGCGCAGCGACTGCCGTCGATCCTGCCGCCGCTGGCGCCGAAGGAACTGCTCGAAGTCTCGATGATCGCCTCGGTGGCGGGCGAACTCGGCGAAGGCAAGCTGACCGACCGGCGGCCGTTCCGCGCGCCGCATCATTCGGCCTCGATGGCGGCGATGGTCGGCGGTGGCATGCGCGCACGGCCGGGCGAAGTATCGCTCGCTCATCACGGCGTGCTGTTCTTAGACGAGTTTCCGGAGTTCACGCCGCAGACGCTCGATGCGCTGCGCCAACCGCTGGAGACCGGCGACTGCATGATCGCGCGGGCCAACCACCGCGTCACCTATCCGGCGCGCATCCAGCTGGTGGCGGCGATGAACCCGTGCCGTTGCGGCATGGCCGGCGAGCCGGGCTATCGCTGCCTGCGCGGCGAACGCTGCCGCACCGACTACCAGGCGCGCATTTCGGGCCCGCTGCTCGACCGCATCGATCTCAGGATCGAAGTGCCGGCGGTCTCGGCGAGCGACCTGATCCGGCCAGACCGGGCGGAAAAAAGCGCGGCGGTCGCACTGCGCGTTGCCCGCGCCCGCACCATCCAGCGCGAACGCTTCGAACGGCTCGGCGCCACCCGCGCCACCACCAACGCGCATTGCGCGCCAGCGATGATCGAGGAGATCGCCATGCCGGATGCCGCCGGCCTGTCGCTGCTCAAGGATGCCAGCGAAAAGCTCGCCTTTTCCGCCCGCGCCTACCACCGGGTGCTGAAAGTGGCGCGCACGCTCGCCGACCTCGACGCCAGCGAAACCGTCGGCCGCATCCATTTGGCCGAGGCGATTTCCTATCGCATGAGTTCGGAGCGAATGGCGCAGGCGGCGTAGAGCAATTCCAGGAAAAGTGTGGAACGGTTTTCCCGGGAAAAGCGCATATAGCGCTTTCCCTTGGGAATTGCGTTAGAACAAGAGATAGAGCAGTTCGCCGTTTCCGTGAAACGGGATGCGTTTTCAGGCCGTCGCTTTTGCCTTCAGTTCCAGCCGCCGCTTGTGCAGCACCGGCTCGGTGTAGCCGTTGGGTTGGATCGTTCCCTTGAACACCAGGTCGCAGGCGGCCTGGAAGGCGATGGAATTGTCGAAATCCGGCGCCATCGGCCGGTAGAGCGGATCGCCGACATTCTGGCGGTCGACGATCGCCGCCATGCGCTGCAGCGAATCCCGCACCTGGATCTCCGAACACACTTTGTGGCGCAGCCAGTTGCCGATGTGCTGCGAGGAGATGCGCAGCGTGGCGCGGTCTTCCATCAGGCCGACATCGTTGATGTCAGGCACTTTGGAGCAGCCGACGCCCTGGTCGATCCAGCGCACGACATAGCCCAGAATCCCCTGCGCGTTGTTGTCGAGTTCGCGCTGGATCTCGTCCGGCGTCCAGTTCGGCCTCACGGCGACCGGCACCGAGAGGATGTCGTCGAGTTTTGCCTTCGGACGGCTCTTCAGCGCCGCCTGCACCGCGTGGACATCGACCTTGTGGTAATGCGTGGCATGCAGCGTCGCCGCCGTCGGCGACGGCACCCAGGCGGTGCTGGCGCCGGCCTTGGGATGGGCGATCTTCTCGACCAGCATCGCCGCCATCAAATCGGGCATCGCCCACATGCCCTTGCCGATCTGGGCATGGCCGGCCAGCCCGCATTCGAGCCCGGTGTCGACATTCCAGGCCTCGTAGGCGGAAATCCAGGCGGCCTGCTTCATGTCGCCCTTGCGGATCATCGGGCCGGCTTCCATCGAGGTGTGGATCTCGTCGCCGGTGCGGTCGAGGAAGCCGGTGTTGATGAACACCACGCGCTCGCGTGCGGCGCGGATCGCCTCCTTGAGGTTGACGGTGGTGCGCCGCTCCTCGTCCATGATGCCCATCTTGATGGTATTCCCGGGCATGCCGAGCAGGGCTTCGACCCGGTCGAAAATCTCGACGGCGAAGGCGACTTCCTCCGGCCCGTGCATCTTCGGCTTCACCACATACATCGAGCCCGCACGCGAATTCATCCGCCGCCCGTTCGGCCCGACATCGTGCAGCGCGATCAGCGCCGTCATCGCGGCGTCCATGATGCCTTCCGGCACTTCGTTGCCGTCGCGGTCCAGGATCGCCGGGTTGGTCATCAGGTGACCTACGTTGCGCACCAGCATCAGCGAACGGCCGGGCACGGTCAGCGTGCCGCCGGCGGGTGCGGTGTAGACACGGTCAGGATTGAGTTTGCGGACAAAGCTCTTGCCGCCCTTGGTGATCTCTTCGGCCAGATCGCCCTTCATCAGGCCGAGCCAGTTGCGATAGACCACGACCTTGTCCTGGGCATCCACCGCGGCGACCGAATCCTCGCAGTCCTGGATGGTGGTCAGCGCCGATTCCAGGATGACATCGGCAATGCCAGCCGGATCGGTGCGGCCGATCTGGTTGTCGCGGTCGATCACGATCTCGACATGCAGGCCGTTTTTCACCAGCAGCACGGCTTGCGGGTTGGCGGCGTCGCCGCGATAGCCCACGAATTGCATGGGATCGGCGAGCGTGGTGACGCCGGCGCCCTCACCCAGTTTCAGCGCGCCGTGCGCCACCGAGAGGCCGTTGACGCCGGCCCATTTTCCCGTGGTCAGCGGCACCGACTGATCGAGAAAGTCCTTGGCCCAGGCGATGACCTTGGCGCCGCGCGCCGGGTTGAACCCCTTGCCCTTCACGGCGCCATCGGTCTCGGGGATGGCGTCGGTACCGTAGAGCGCATCGTAGAGCGAACCCCAGCGCGCATTGGCGGCGTTGAGCGCATAGCGCGCATTCATCACCGGCACCACCAGCTGCGGTCCGGCGACGACAGCAATCTCTGCGTCGACATTGTCCGTCGACACGCTGAAAGCCGGCCCCTCGGGCACGAGATAGCCGATCTCCTTGAGGAAGCCCTTGTAGGCCTCCATGTCGATGGGGGCACCATTGTCCCGATACCAGCCGTCGAGCTTCTCCTGCATGGCGTCGCGTTTTGCCAGCAGCGCCCGGTTCTTCGGCGCGAGGTCGTGGACGATGGCAGAAAAACCGTTCCAGAAGGCCGCCGCTTCGATGCCGGTGCCGGGCAGCGCCTCGGCAGCCACAAAATCATGCAGCTCGCGGGCAATCCGCAATCCGGCGATTTCGACGCGATCGGTCATCAGGCTGCTCCAGATGAAAGGCTTTGCGGGGCGTTTGACATGTTGGGGTTGCAGGGTCAATTCAGCTTAGGTTGAAGGCGAGCGTTTTGGCGAATTGGCGAAGACGGCGGCAACAGCGTCCTTCTCCCCGTTCTACGGGGAGAAGATGGCGGCAGCCAGATGAGGGGCGGCGCAGAGTTGTGTGAATAGCGGTACGGCGAAATCGCATTGGCCAGCGCTGCCCCTCATCCGCCCTTCGGGCACCTTCTCCCCGTGAAACGGGGAGAAGGAAGAAGCTACACCGCGATCCTTGGCCGTCCCGAGGCCACCGCTACCACATGCGCCTCGATGAACATGCGCTGGGCTTCGACTGTGGAAACCTTGAACTCGGTCGCGACCTCGATCTCGGCGCTGTCGGTGCCGGCATCCCTGGCGCGCTGGGCGACGATGGCGCGGACATCGGCCTCGGCGGCCGCGATCGCCGCCGCCTCGTCGAGGAAATCGCGCACGGTTTCACCCGAGGCAAGGCGGAACAGTCCTTCCTTTGGCTGGCTGACCCGCGCCTCGGCCGAGACCCGCACCTGGCCGACGACGGCGCCGAGCGCGTTGGCGACATCGGTATCCCGGGGCACAACGCATTCATTGCCGACCAGGGGCGCAAGGCCGGCATAGTGCAGCGGTGCCGAGGCGCCGAGGCCGATGACCGGACGGTCGAGCGCGACGCTGAGGCGGGCGATGCCGGGATGCGCGTCGACGGCGCGCTGCACCAGCGCGTGCGCGACCGTGGCCGCGCCGTCGAGCCCGTCCTCGGCAAAGGCGGTTTCGAGAATGTATTCGGCCGACCAGCGCGTCAGCGTCACCAGCACCCGCTCCGAGATCACCTCGGGCGACGCGGCGATGGGCTGGCCACGGCCGTCGCGCTTGCGGGCGAACAGCTCGGCACCGAGGCGGGCGGTGGCGGCATCCCAGTTTGACTGCTTGCCCTGCACATGCGCCGCGTCCGAGGGGGTGAAGCCGCAAATGTGCACCAGCCCGCGCGAGACCAGCCGGTTCAAGGTGGCGTTCTGGGCATTCGATGTCAGCAGCCTGTCGAGGGCAAGCGGGGTCGCGCCGATCGCCTCGTAAAGCCGTGCCTCCGGAGCCGTCAGCCCGGCGGCGAGCCTGTCCGGCACGCCGGTGCGCACCGCGAAACGGCCATCCATGCGGCCGGTATTGGGTGCCCGCAGCTGGCGTTCGAGTTCCGATCTCACGGCGTCGCCATGCGCCATGCCAGCCAGCGCCAGCGGCACCAGGCGGCGCGGCCCAAGCAGGATCCTCGGGTTGAGCGCGCCATCCTCCAGCGCCACTTCGGAATCGCCGCCAAGGCCAAAGGTGCGCATGGCGACGGCCTCGACCATGGTGCGGAAGCCGCCGACGGTGGCGCCTTCCGGATCGAGGCGTGGACGACCTCCATCGAGCACGGCAACGTCGGTCGTAGTGCCGCCGATGTC
The DNA here is from genome assembly GCF_000502435.1 of Mesorhizobium sp. LNHC232B00. NCBI lineage: Bacteria > Pseudomonadati > Pseudomonadota > Alphaproteobacteria > Hyphomicrobiales > Phyllobacteriaceae > Mesorhizobium > Mesorhizobium sp. LNHC232B00. Next base: position 44,726 of record NZ_AYWP01000007.1, on the reverse strand, counting down.
GGAGACCACGGCGTTGTCGAGCCCGGTCATGTGGCGAGCGCCGACCAGGCTGGCGGCAGGCCCGGAGAGGATCGTCTCGATCGGCCGCTGGCGGGCGAAGGCCGCCGAGACCAGCGCGCCGTCGCCGCGCACCACCATCAAGGGGGCGGCGATGTTGCGCTCCGCGAGAAAGCCCTCGGTCGCCGCCACCAGCCGGTCGATCATCGAGATCAGCCTGGCGTTGAGCAAGGTGGTCAGCGCCCGGCGCGGGCCGCCGAGCTTGGCCGACAGTTCGTGGCTCGAGGTGACCGGCAGGCCGGTCCTGTCGCGGATCAGCTCGCGGGCGGCGATCTCATGCGCTGGATTGCGGGTGGCGAAATAGGCGCAGACGGCAAAGCCGGACACCGAGGCGCCGAGTTCCGGCAAGGCGGCCTCAAGCCCGGAAAGATCGAGCTTAGCGGCATTGCCGTGGACATCGTGGCCGCCCGGACAAAACACCACCGGATCGGTGCCGAGTGCTGCCTTCAGCCCGTCGCGGGCGAGATCTGCCTCGGAAAAGCCGATCATGATCAGCGCGACGCGGCCGCCCTGGCCCTCGACCAGCGCGTTGGTGGCGAGCGTGGTCGACATCGAGACCAGTTTGATCGCAGCCGGATCGGTGCCGGCCTTGTGCAGCACCGCATCGACGGCACCGGAAATGCCGACGGCAAGATCGTGCCGCGTGGTCAGCGCCTTGGCCTTGGCCAGCACCTTGCCCTTGTTCGGCCCCTGCTGCGGGCCTTCGGTCTCGGACCACAGCACGGCATCGGTATAAGTGCCGCCAGTATCGATCCCGAGGAACAGCGGTTTTGGCTTGGTCTTGGCGGTCATTTTGGATGGCGGTCCGGCTGACGAATTTTCTGGCTCAGCCCTTAGCCGATACGGGCCGGCCGATAAAGCCGCGAGCGCTGGGCCAAGGGAGGAGTTCGATCTCCCCCCTCGTGGGGGAGATGTCCGGCAGGACAGAGGGGGGGGCTGTCCCGCCGGCCTACCCACGATTACAGTTCCTCCCGCCGATCCATTCAAGACGTTCCATCGAGCCCAGCCGCAATCACAATATGCTGGCAGACATTGTCGATGTCGCGGATGATGTCGTCGTTCCAGAAGCGCAAGACAGTCCAGCCGTCTTGCTCCAAGCGCAATGTCCTTGTTTCGTCGATGGCGACCGCGCCGGCTTCCGCATGCTGCGAGCCGTCGACTTCGACGACGAGTTTCTTGTCCGGACAAGCGAAGTCGACAATGTAACCAGCGACCGGAAATTGTCGGCGGAAGCCAAGCCCCATCAGACGGTGCGCGCGAAGCTCGTTCCAGAGCTTCAATTCGGCTGATGTCATGACCTTGCGCATCGATCTGGCGTTTGCGCGGTGCCTTGGCGGCAATGGCGTATGAGGCATTGCGATGCCGGTGGCTGTTGAAGTTAGTGCCCTACGGCGCCCCCCTCTGTCCTGCCGGACATCTCCCCCACGAGGGGGGAGATTGGCAGCTCGGCCGCTTGGCTACCCCACAAACCCAACCCTCTTATGCGACCCATCGCAGAACGGCTTGTTGGCCGAGTGACCGCAGCGGCAGAGGAACGTGCGTTGCGTGCGGTCGACGGTATGACCGGTGCCGGTGACGATCTCGAGATTGCCCTCGAGCTTGAGCGGGCCGTTCGTCGTCGGGGTCACCGTCAGCGGGCCATTCCTCGCGTCAAGCGCCGGCGTGTCCTTCAGCGCCGGTTCGCCGGTGGCGGTGAACCCGGCCTTGGTGTGGCTGCCGTCGCAGAACGGCTTGTTTTGCGAAGCGCCGCAACGGCAGAGCGTGGCGCGGTGGAAGGTCTCGCCGGCGAGCACGATCTCGGCGTGAACGGCGAGCGGGCCGTTTTCGCGCAGCCGCACGGTGTTGACCACCGGCGGTTGTTCCTGCGGCCGGCCATCCTTCCTGGTGTAGGTGATGGCGCCGGACGGACAGCTTTCGGCGATGGCGACGATCTTCTCGACGCTGGCCGCTTCGGGATGGATCCATTGGCCCGGCGCGTTGGGCACGAAGACATGTGGATCGCCGAGCACGCAGTTGCGCGAGTGGATGCAGCGCTTGCCGGAGAACCCGACGTCGATCTTCTCGCCCTCGACCGTGCCCGCCATTGCCGTGCTCCTGTTGCCTGGAGCACGCCGCATCTCAAAAGGGAGCTGTACGACGCGCTCTGGGTGATCGTCTCGACGCAGGCTAGGGCGTCGGCGGGAAAAACGTCAAGCTGGCAAGCCGGTCAGGGGACCAGATTGATCTCCTCGGTCTCGCCGCCGCTGCAGGTGTAGCAGCAATCCTCGCATTTTTCCTTGTTGCCGGGGCCAACGCCCCAGTAGGTCTCCTCGTCGCCATCGACCCAGGCGCCGTAGCAGATCGATTCGCCCTCGTTGCAGGAGATCGGCAGCTGCTTGGTCTCGCCATCGTCGAGATAGAAGTCCTTGCCACCGCCGGGCCAGATATAATCGCGGTCCTGGCTGTAGAGCTCGACGCGCATGGCGTTGGGATGGCTGTTCTTGATGGCAAAGGTGACGTCGCCGGCATGGGCGGCTGGTGCGACAAGGACGGCAAGCGAAAACGCGGCGGCGAACCGGCGCGCGAAAGTGAAAGACATGAAAACCCCCGATGAAGAATCGGCCCCACGGCCGATCCCGGGATCATGGCATGATGCAGGCGATCGCTAAAGGGACGACGGCGACAATCCCTTCAATAATCCGACCCCGCCCTTCGACAATCCGACCCCGGACCTCAAGGTTCCCCCGTGCTTTCGGCTGTCATCGTTGCCAGAAGGGCAGCTTGGCGATCTCCGCATCGGCTTGCCGTTTCGTCAGGCCGATGTCGTCGATCAAATGGGGATTGGCCAGCGACATCTGCTTGAGCTCCCAGCGAAAGCGGGCCCGGTTCCGCCAGGCCGCGATCGCGCTGCGCAGGGCCGCCAGGCTGTAATGCCGGCGCGACGTCCGCCCGGCAGGCCGCGCTGCCTGATGCCGGACCGATGCAAGGGTATTGTTCATGACAACCTCCATGGCGTTCCAAGGGTTGGGGGTTCCAAGGGTTGGGAGCCCCTCGACCTGAATGAATGAGGTTGAATTCTGCCGGATATGGACGGTGCCGTAATTAAAGCCTCCCAAATAGTTCTCAAAAGTTCCAAACGGGCTCTAACTGTTTGTTTTCGATGCAATTCCAGCTGGGAAAGCGCGCCCTGCTTCCGCCCGGAAAAGCGCTTCGTACTTTTCGCGGAATTGCTCTATAGATGCGCTCCATGCAGGGATCGCGCTTTGCCTTCGGTCCGTTCGTGCTTGATCCGGACGCAGGGACGCTGCTTCGGAACGACGAGCCCGTTGCCGTCGGCTACCGCGGGCTGAAGCTGCTTGCGGCGTTTGTCGAACGGCCGGGGGAAATCCTGGCCAAGGCGGCGTTGATGGATGCGGCGTGGCCGGGCACCGCCGTCGAGGAAGGCAACCTCACCGTCCAGATCGCGCAGCTGCGCAAGCTGCTTGGTCCGGCCATCGATGGCGGTGAATGGATCACCACGGTTCCGCGCGTCGGCTACCGCTTTACCGGGGCCATCGAACAGCTTGCCGGCGTGAAGCGAAAAACCTTGCCGCTGCCCGACAAACCATCGATCGCCGTCCTGCCCTTCGTCAATCTCAGCAACGATCCCGGGCAGGAAGCCTTCGCGGACGGCTTGACCGAAGACCTGATCACCGACCTGTCGCGGGCCTCCGGCCTGTTCGTCATCGCGCGCAACTCGACCTTTGCCTACAAGGGAAAAGCGATGGACGTGCGCGAGATCGCCAGGGAGCTTGGCGTGCGCTATTTGCTGGAAGGCAGCGCACGGCGCGCCGCGGATCGCGTGCGCATCAATGCCCAGCTGGTCGACGCGATGAGCGGCGAACACCTGTGGGCGGAACGCTTCGATCGTCGGCTGGACGATATCTTTGCCGTACAGGACGAGGTGATCGCCAAGATCGTCGAGGCGCTGCTCGGCCGGCTGCGCGCGCCGCCGCCACGCAACCGGCCCAGCAGTCTCGAGGCCTACGATCTCTGCGTGCGGGCGCGCAAGCTGATCGACGATACGCCGCAGACGGCGCGGGAAGCGCATCTGATGCTGACGCGCGCGATCGCGCTCGATCCGGACTATGCCGAAGCCTACCGCTGGCTGGCCATGAACCACTGGATGGGGTGGGTGCATTGGGGCGAACCCGTCGAGCCCAACCGCCGCGTCGCCCTGGAGCTGGCGCGCAAGGCCGTGGCGATCGATCCCAACGATGCCGGCTGCCGCTGGGTGCTCGGCAATCTGCTTGCCTATGAGCGCAACTTCGAAGAGGCGGATGCCGAATTCGCCAGGACGTTCGAACTCGACCCGAACGAGGCAGACGCCTGGGCAACACTGGCCGACATCGCTACACTGGCTGGGCGGGTCGAGGAGGGTCTCGAGCATATCCGCAAGGCGTTCCGGCTGAACCCGTTTCCGGCAAGCTGGTACTATCTCACCCTCGGCCAGGCGCAATATGCGGCGCGCGATTACGAAGCCGCGGTCGAGACCCTGCGCCGGGACGAGACCTATCGCACGAGTTCACGCCGTTTCCTGGCGGCAAGCCTGGCCCAACTGGGCCGGCTCGACGAGGCGCGCGCCGAGGTCGAACTGTTCCTCGTCAGCAACCCGCATTTCACAACCAGCCACTGGGTCTGGACCGAGCCTTTCCGCGACGACGCGATGCTCGAGCATTTCGTCGACGGCTTCCGCAAGGCCGGCCTTCCGGATTGATGCGCCTGCGCGATCTCCCGTGCAGGGTCAGAAGCGCCGATCACGGCACCAGATCGATCGTTTCGGTCGAGTGCTCCACGCAGATGAAGCAGCAGGTATCGCAAGGTTGGTCGTTATCAGGCCCGACGCCGGCGGAGATCTGATCATTGCCGTCGACCCAGGCGCCGTAGCAGATGCGCTCACCCTGATTGCAGGTGAGCGGCACCGATTTCTGCGAGCCCGGATCGATCAGGAACACCTTGTCGTTGCCCGGCCAGACCGTCTCGCGGTCGCGGCTGAACAGCTCGACCGCAACCGCTTCCTTGCGCAGGTTCTTGACGAAGAAGGCCATGTCGGCGGCCTGCGCCGAAGTGGCGAAGACCAATGCCGCAAATGCTGCCATACGAAACAGCGTCACCGCCGGACCTCCCCGAATCATCGCGGCAGAATCGCATGCCTGCCGGGAACTAGGAAGACTCGATCACCAGGAAGACGTGGTCGCTAGGAAGACGCTGGACCCGCGATCTCCCGTCCCAACCGCATCGTTTCCCGCACCAGAAGGTCGAGGTCGTCGCGCCTTGTGCGATGGTTGGCTATCGCCACGCGCAGCCAGTGCTCGCCATGCACCGTGGTATCGGAGAGGGTGGCAATGCCCTGCTCCTGAAGCCGCAGCATGATCTCGGTGTTGAGCGCCTTCAGCGCCTCGCCGTTGACGCCGGGCTGATAACGGAAGCAGACGATGTTGATGGTGGGCGGCATGGCCAGTTGCAGCGACGGCTCGGCCTCGATCAGCCCGGCGAGATAGGAGGCCTGCGCGATGTTCTGGTCGATCAGGCGGCCGAACTTGTCGATGCCGTGCTGTTTCAGCGCCATCCACACTTTCAGCGCGCGAAAGCCGCGCGAGGTCTGCAGGCCGTAATCGTGCAGCCAGTCGCCGGAGGCAAGGCCGCGCGGCGTCGATTCCAGATATTCCGGCGTGACCGCGAAAGTCCGGCGATGCGCGATCGCATCCCTGACCAGGGCACAGCCGGCCTCGAATGGCGCATGCAGCCATTTGTGCGGGTCGAGCGCGATCGAATCCGCCCATTCGATGCCGGCAACGCGATGCGCATTGTCGGGCGCAATCGCGATCAGCGCGCCGATGCAGCCATCGACATGGAACCAGAGGTCTTCCTCATGCGCGAGTTTGGCGAGTGCCCGCAGATCATCGATCGCGCCGGTGTTCACCGTGCCGGCATTGCCGATGAGGCAGGCCGGTTTGAAGCCGGCCGCACGGTCTTCCGATATCGCTGCCCGCAAGGCCGATATGTCGATGCGCAGCCCGGCGTCGGACGGGATGCGTCGCAGCGCGCGATTGCCGAGGCCGAGCGCTTCCATCGCCTTGCGGTGGCAGGAATGGATCTGGTCGGAGCCATAGAAGCGCAGCGGCTTTTCAATGGCGGCGACGCCGTGTTCGCGCACGTCGATGCCGGCCTTGGTGTTGCGCGCCACCGTCAGCCCGATGATGTTGGCCATCGAGCCGCCGCTGACCAGCGTGCCGGAGGCGGAAGCCGGGAAGCCCAGCATCTCCTTGCACCAGTTGACCACCTGGTTATCCATCAGCCCGGCGGCGTGGTTGCCGCCGCCGAGGTTGGAGCCTTGGATCGCCGCCAGGAAATCGCCGAGCGCGCCGGTGAAATTGCTCGATCCCATGTACCAGGCCCAGAAGCGCGGATGGACGTTGCCCATCGGATAGGACATCACCGTGCGGGAGACCTCGCCATAGACCGCGTCCAGCGGCGCCGGCGATCGCGGCAGGGGTGCCGTGAAAGCCTCTCTCACATCAGCCGGCATCTCCCGCCAGACCGGGCGGCCGCGCAGGTCGCACAGATAGTCGACTGCCTCGTCGATGAGCCGATGCGACAGGGCCTGGACTTCGGCCCAGTCCAAAGGGTCAAGCGTTTCCTCGGTCACCATGCCGAGGCTTTCCGGCGCGACGTCCATGACAGCGTCCTCACGTCAAGCCACGGGGAATTGGCAGCCCGGCGTCGAACGCGACAGCGCGGTCTCGTCGGCGTCCATCTCGGCCTCGATGCCGTCGAAGAGCGGCGTCGACATGTAGCGTTCGCCGGTGTCGGGCAGCATGCACAGGATCACCGCGCCGGCCGCCGCATTCTCCGCGACCTGACGCGCCACGGCGAAGGTGGCGCCGCCGGAAATGCCGGTGAAGATGCCTTCCTGGCGTGCCAGCGCCTTGGCCCATTTGATGCCCTCGGGCCCGGCGACCGGCATCACCTCGTCATAGAGGCTGGTGTCGATCGCCTCCTGCAGGACATTGGGGATGAAGTCCGGCGTCCAGCCTTGCACCGGATGCGGCTCGAAGGCCGGATGGCTGGCGGCGGGCGCGCCATCGGCGCCGCGCTGCTGCGCCTTGCCGCTGCCGATGAGCTGCGCGTTGGCCGGTTCGGCGAGCACGATGCGGGTGTCCGGCCGCTCGCGGCGCAGGACGCGCCCCACGCCGACGACGGTGCCGCCGGTGCCATAGCCGGTAACGAAGCAGTCGAGCCGCGAGCCGGCGAAATCGTTGATGATCTCGCGCGCGGTGGTCGCCTCGTGGATGGCGGCGTTGGCTGCCGTCTCGAACTGTCGGGCGAGGAACCAGCCATTGGCCTCGGCCAGTTCCACCGCCTTCTTGTACATGCCGAAGCCTTTTTCGGCGCGCGGCGTCAGCACCACCTTGGCGCCCAGCATGCGCATCAGCTTGCGGCGCTCGACGGAAAAGCTATCGGCCATGGTGACGACCAGCGGGTAGCCTTTCTGCGCACAGACCATGGCAAGCCCGATGCCGGTGTTGCCGCTCGTCGCCTCGACCACCGTCTGGCCAGGCTTCAGTGCGCCGCTGCGCTCGCCTTCCTCGATGATGTTGAGCGCCAGGCGGTCCTTCACCGAGGCGCCCGGGTTGAAGAACTCGGCCTTGACATAGATCGTCGCATGGGCCGGTCCCAGATTGTTGATGCGCACCGCCGGCGTGTCGCCGACGGTATCAAGAATGCTGTCGAACAGGCGGCCGCGCCCGGCGGTGGTCCTGATCTTTTGTTTGTTCAACATCTCTGATCTCCTCGATCGTTGTGTCTCGTCGTCGTGTCTGCCTTCACAGGCCGGTTACAAACCGACGGTTTGGGCGGCGAGGTTTGGAGACCTTGCCGCGCTAGGATTGATCGGACGGCACTGCGGCAATGGCCGCGGCCGGCGCGAAAACGCGCTGCCGGATGCCGTATCGTGTTTGATGATACAGCAGGGGCCGACAGGCCAGCGTGGGAGCAGGCGTGGAAACAGCCGTGGAATCCGCACCATCGAGACTGGATCGCGACATGCCGATCCTCTCCGTGCGCACGCTCGGATCGCTGGCGGTAATGCGCGATGACGTGCCGGTGGTGCTGCCGGCGTCGCGCAAGGTGCGCGCATTGCTTGCCTATCTGGCACTGGCGCCGCATCCGGTCGGCCGCGGCCGCCTGTGCGAAATGCTGTGGGATGTGCCGAACGACCCGCGTGGCGAATTGCGCTGGTGCCTCAGCAAGCTGCGCGGCGTGCTCGACACGCCGGACCGGCGCCGGGTCCTGACGCAGGGCGACACGGTCGCACTCGATCTCGACGATTGTCCTGTCGACGCGCTGGAGGTGAGCCACGCCGCGACACAGGGGATCGAAACGCTTGAATTGGAGCCGTTGCGAACGCTGGCCGGGCTCTTCGCCGGCGCGTTCCTCGATGGGCTGGAGCTCGACCGCAGCCCGCTTTTCGACAGTTGGCTGATCGCGCAGCGGCGGCGCCTCGGCGCTTGCCATGCGGCGGTGCTGGAGCAGCTTGTCGCAAGATTGCCTGCGGATTGCGACGAGGCGATCGGCCATCTCGACAAATGGGTGGAACTGGCGCCGTTCGACGGGCGCGCACACGCCGCGCTGCTGGCCAGCATGGCCCGGCGCGGCGAAGTTGGCGCGGCCGAGCGGCATCTGGCGGCGGCGCAACAGTTGTTCCAGTCGGAGGATCTGGATTTCGCACCGCTCCGCGCCGCCTGGCGGACAATCCGCGATCAGGCGCCAGCTGTCTCGCTCCGGGTGCCGCCGGTGTCCGCGCTGTCGCAGCCGGTGGCACCGTCGGGCGATGCCGGCACGGTCGAACCAAGCCACGCTTCGCTGGCGGTGATGCCGTTTGTCGAGGAAGCCGGCGGCACGCGCGGCGGGCTTGCCGATGGTTTCACCCACGACATCATCACCCGTCTCGCCAAGCTCAGGGATTTCTTCGTCATCGCGCGCGGATCGGTGTTCGCGTTGGCGCAGATGAACATCGCGCCGGACGAAGCCGGCAGAAAACTGAATGTCGACTACGTCGCCACCGGCACGGTGCGCAGCCCGGCCGGCCGCCTCATCGTCAGCGTCGAGCTTATCGAGGTGCGCACGGCCAGGATCGTCTGGGCCGAGACCTTCGAACGCCGGCCCGACGACATCTTCGCCGTGCTCGACGATATCGGCGACAGCATCGTCTCGTCGATCTCGGCCGAGATCGAAACCGTCGAGCGCAACCGCGCCATGCTGAAGGCGCCCAATTCGCTCAATGCCTGGGAGGCCTATCATCGCGGCCTCTGGCACATGTACCGTTTCACGCAGGCGGAAAACGAGCAGGCGCGGAACCTCTTTGCCACGGCCGTCGAACTCGATCCGACCTTTGCCCGCGCCCATGCCGGCCTCTCCTTCACCCATTGGCAGGCCGCCTTCCAGCGCTGGGGCGACCGCGACCGCGAAAGCGCGCTGGCCTTCGAAAGCGCCGGCCAGAGCGTGCTGGTCGACGACCACAATCCGGCCGCGCACTGGGCGATGGGACGGGCGCTGTGGCTGCGCGGCGAGCAGGACGGATCGCTCTCCGAACTCGAACGCGCGGTCGACCTCAGCCCGAATTTCGCGCTCGGCCACTACGCGCTGTCCTTCGTGCATTCGCAGTCGGGCGACCCGCAGGCGGCGATAAGTTCGTCGGACCATTCGCGGCATCTCAGCCCCTTCGACCCGCTGCTGTTCGGCATGCTGGGCGCGCGGGCGATGTCGCATGTCCGGCTCGGCCAGTTCGAGGAGGCGGCCGAATGGGCGCTAAAGGCGGCGGCGCGGCCCAACGCCCATGCCATCATCCTGGCGATCGCGGCACATTGCCTGGCGCTGGCCGGTCGGCTCGACGAGGCGCACGGTTTCGCCGCCGCCATCCGCAAGACAATGCCCGATTACCGCGCCGACGATTTCATCGGCACCTTCCGCTTCGAGCCGGATGCCGAGGCGCTGTTCCGGCAAGGCGCCAGGCGGATTGGCCTGAACTGAAAGCTTTGCGCGCTGCACCCGTTAACGAAGCCGGAAGGAGTTGTTTAACCGTTCACCTCTATGTGACGCCCGGGGGGTCCATGGCAAAGTGAGTATGATGAGCGACAGCCCCGACAAGCGCAGCGAATGGCGCGCCATTCTTTATGTACAGGCCCGCGTCGCCATCCTGTTCGTTCCGGTGGTTGCCAGCCTGCTGGCCATCGCCGCCCTTGCCGGCAACGAACGCAGATCCGTTCCCGATGTCGACCGGACGGTCACCGGGTCGGTGCGATAGATCATCCGGCAGTGCTCGGCACCAGTGGTCGAGCCTTCAGCGGAACCCCCGCGTCGCGTTGACCATTGTGCTCCAGGGCATTCCCCCTGGAGAACATTATGATCCGAGCGCCCGCCGCCACCGCAGACGGCGACGACCTGACGAAAAAGAAGGTCGAAGGAAAGGCCTTCCAGGTTAATCAGAACAGCGTCGACAATCCGACATCCGCACCGGTGACGCCAATCGGACTGATCGAAGGAAGATGGCGTGCGCCTGTCAGGGCGCAGTTTCCGGCAACATCCGCTTGAGCACGTCGTCCTTGCGGACATAATGGTGCCACAGCGCCGCCGCCGCATGCACACCGGCAAGGATGAGGATGGAATTGGCGCATAGGCTGTGCAGCTCCCTGAGGAACCGGGCCGTGTCGCGATCCGGCGAAACCGGGGCCGGGATGGTGAAGAGGCCGAAGAAGCTCAAGGCATCGTCCCGGTACCAGGTCAGCAGGATGCCAAGAACCGGAATGGCCACCAGCAGCGCGTAAAGCACCACATGCGCGACCTTGGCCGCCCATCGCTCAAGCTCTGACATTTCCGTCGGCAACCCGGGCGTTCCAAGCGTCAGGCGCAGGCCGACTCGGACGACGACCAGCGCGAAAAGCAGCAGACCGAACGAAATATGCAACCACCAGACGAGCGCTCGTCCCGGATCCCCGCGCGGAAAAAGCTCCTCGACGTATGTCAGGCCATAAAGGCCGATGACCAGCAGGAACACTGCCCAGTGAATGGCCTTCTGCGCGCTCGTATAGGTAGGATTCATGCGTGTCTTCCAGTTTTGAACGTTTCTAAACTAGCCGCGACCATGTCAAAGCTTTGTTCGAGGACGAGCCCCTCTTTCAAGAGAGCGTCCAAGGACAAGGCCGTGATGATCGTGATTCGATGAACACTGGAACAGGCAACCTGTCAGTTCGCTGACAACAGGGTATCGGATGGCACGATGCGTCGACCAAGAAAGGCCCGGACGACCCCCAGCCCTTAACCAAAATGTGGACTTCTGGTTGAAGTTCCTAGCGAACCCCGTAAGTCACAACGGCTTGCGGGGTTTTCTCTTGCTGGAAAGATCTGAAACAGACGAAAAACTGCGCCTTCCCCGCCCCTTCAACGGGGTGAACGTCAATTTCTGCAAGACCCGTTGTGCTCGAACTTCGGGAAGGCTGCGGAACTTGAAGATGGGTGGGGAAAGAAGCGCGGCAGGGATAGGACGACGCCAGCCATGCGGCTGGGACTGGCCAAGGGTCCTGTGCGGTTCGGGGAGGTAATCTATTTCACATGAAATTTGCGACGATGATCTCTACAGCGGTATTCATGATCAGCGTCCACACCTTCTTGTATATGAAGGTCAGAATTGTGAGCAAACACAAAGGGTTTGGGAAATTTGCAAGATTTGGTTATAGGAATCAAACTCATGTAAATTTAGATAATAAATCCATCCCTCCGGCGTTTGTTGCCGAGTGGAATTCTAAAATTCCAAAATATCGTGTTTTTCTCTTATTTGGATGCGCGCAATTTCTATGCGTTTGGTGTTATGCGATTCTATTCGCAGTATGAGCCAATGACCGATTTGTGCGGCAGCTTTCCCATCGCTTTGACAGTCCGGCACGCACCGTGAGCGAATTATAGGCTTCCGGTTTGTCCATACGCCTATTAGATCCCAACGGGAAAGAATGTGGAGCCGACGGATTCTAGCCGCTCCACATATTAGTTAGGGGCTGGCGGACGACCCGGGCTTTTCTTTGAATCTCGGCGCCCTTCAATAGAACCGTGGGATCGGTCCCTTCTGCGGCGTCGTGCGGTCGCCGAGGTCGAGAAAGACCTCGTCGACATAGCACCAGCCCCAGCCTTCCGGCGGATCGTAGCCTTCGATGATCGGATGGCTGGTGGCATGAAAATGTTTTGTCGCGTGGCGGTTGGGCGAGTCGTCGCAGCAGCCGACATGGCCGCAGGTGCGGCAGAGCCGCAGATGCACCCACCACGAGCCGCTTTTCAGGCACTCCTCGCAGCCAAGCGCGCTCGGCGTAACGTCCTTGATCCCGGCCGCATGCTTGCATTCATCCGCCATCACACTCTCCCTGCCAGTTGAGGCTCAACTCTTCGTTTGCGCAAGATAGGCATGCAATGCGGCGACCACCTGGGCACCTTCGCCAACGGCCGCCGCGACGCGCTTGACCGAGCCGCAGCGCACGTCGCCGATGGCAAAGACGCCGCCGAGGCTGGTCTCCATCAGGCCGTGCGCCGGCCCCAGCTCCGATCCGGTGCGGATGAACCCCTTGGCGTCCAGCGTCACGTTGCACTGCGCGAGCCAGTCGGTGTTGGGGTCGGCGCCGATGAACAGGAAGAGATGGCGGATCGGGCGTGTCGTCTCCTCGCCGCTGACGCGGTTGCGCCAGCGCACCGTGGCAAGATTGCCACCCTCGCCCTCCAGCGCCTCGATTTCGGTCCCGGTCAGCACCTCGATGTTCGGCTGCGCCCTGATGCGCTCGACCAGATAGCGCGACATCGAGGCTTCGAGGCTGCCACCACGCGCCAAAAGCACCACCTTGTGCGCATGGCTGGCGAGGTAGACCGCGGCTTGGCCCGCCGAATTGCCGGCGCCGACCAGCGCCACTTCCTGGCCGGCGCAAAGCCGCCCTTCGATGGGCGAGGCCCAATAGTGCACGGAGGTTCCCTCGAACTGCGCCAAATTGGCGACATCGAGGCGGCGATAGCGCGCGCCGCTGGCGATGACCACGCTGCGCGCGCGCACGGTCTCGCCGTCGCCGACATCGAGCAGATAGCGGGCGCCGGATTTGTCGGTCGTGGCGCTCAACAGCTTGGCCTCGTCGGGGATCACCATTTCGACGCCGAATTTCTGCGCCTGGTTGTAGGCGCGCGCCATCAGCGCCATGCCGGTAATGCCTGTCGGGAAACCGAGATAGTTCTCGATGCGCGAGGAGGCGCCGGCCTGCCCGCCGAAGGCCCGGCAGTCGAGCACTATGGTCGACAGCCCTTCGGACGCCGCATAGACCGCGGCCGCCAGCCCAGCCGGCCCGGCGCCGACGATGGCGACGTCATACAGCGTATCGGCATCGATCGGCCTGAGCAGGCCGATGCAGCGGGCGAGGTCTTTCTCGGTGGGGTTGCGCAGCAGCCTGCCGTTCGGACACAGCACGACCGGCAGATGGTGTGGATCGACGTCGAAGCGCTCGACCAGGGTTTTGGCGCAGGGGTCGCTGGCGGAATCGAGCACGCGGTGCGGCTGGCCGCTGCGGGCCAGGAAGCCCTGCAGCCGCAACACGTCGGCATTGTCTGATGGTCCGATGATGATCGGCCCGCTGGTAGCGCTTTCCAGCAGCCCGACACGGCGCAGGATCAGCGCCCGCATGATGCGCTCGCCGAGATTGGCCTCCTGCACCATCAGGTCGCGCACACGCTGCGAGGGGATGACGAACGCCTCGACCGGTTCGGCGGCCTCGGCATTGACCAGCGAGGGGCGGGCCGAAAGCTGCGCCAGTTCGCCGACGAAGCTGCCGGGTCCATGGGTGACGATGGTCTCGCGCCGGCCGAGCCCGCCATCCTGTGTGATATCGACCTTGCCCGACAGCACGAGGATCAGGCCTGGCGCCACGTCGCCGGCCTTGATGATGGGCTCGCCGGCGGCATAGGCGGCGGCCTCGCCGAACCGGCGCATCCGGTCGATGTCCACCTCGGCCAGCGTTGGAAAGGCCTGGTCGCGACGGGCGCCGAAGATCGCGGTGCTGGATTGAGACATGCTGGATTGAGACATGGTCTTGAGCGTAACGAAGCGAGCGCCGGGTTTGAAGCGGTTTGTTTGATGCCTAGCCGGGAGGCGAGGCCAGCGACACGAGGTGCCGACAGACGGCGTCGGGCGCAGATGTTCAGCGCGCGCTACCCGATCAGCCCGTTCAAGGGCCTGACGGCGATGCTGGACGGGAATACACGCTGCGACAAAGCGAGCTCCGAGATGCCGAGATGGTCGCGCAGAAGGCCCTTCAGCACCGCCCGAAGATCGGTGGTCGGCATCAGGTCCCGGCCTTGATACAATTGCGAGGTTCCAAGTCCCGGCCAGTCCGCCACCACCCGTCCGCCGTTGACGGCGCCACCCATCAGGAAGGCCGTCGTGGCGGTACCATGATCGGTCCCCTCATTGCCGTTGATCCGCGCCGTGCGCCCGAATTCGGTGATGACCACGATCACGGTATCGTGCCAGACGGACTTCAGGCCGCTGACCAAACCCTCCAAAGCGCCGTCCAGGGCCGCCAACAGCCTTGCCAGCTTCCCGTCCTTGGCGCCCTCTTTCGCGTGTGTGTCCCAGCCGTCGAAGCTGAGTGCGGCAATGCGCGGGCCGGACTCGGACGCAAGCAATTTCGCGGCGCCCTCCGCAGCCTCGCGAAATGAAGGCCCCGCCATCTTGGTGCGCGGCACCGGATCGTCGCCATGACCGGACAGGCTGTCTATCTCGCGGCCCTCGATAAAGGCACGCAACAGCGCCGGATCGATTTCGCCATAAAGGCCCATGAGGCGATCTTGCGTGTCCGGGGAGGCTGACCGGAAATTTGGCGGCGTCCATGTCAATGTCGGTGCGGCACCGCGGAAAATCAGCGGGACAGTGGGGCTGACGGCCAGCCCGACCGGACGGGCGATCTCGATCCGGTCGCCGACCGGAAGTTCCAGCACCGCACGATTGAGCCAGCCGGATGCTGTATCTCTCGGTCCGGGCATGCCGCTTTCCAGGACATCCTGGCCGTCGAAATGGGATCGATCCCTGTAGGGCGTGGCGGCGGCATGGACGATCAGGGTGTCGCCGGCCACGTAGTGGTCGTGCAATGTCCGCATCGCGTCGTGCAAGCCGAAAAAGCCGTCCAATGACAGGATGCGGCCGATGCCGGCCACGCCAATCGCAAGCTCGCCCCGCAGCCGGGCGTAATCCGGGTCCCCGATGGGTGGCGCAACGGCCAGGCCGTCCAAAGCTCCGCGCAGGATCACGACCACCATCCGTGGATCGCGCGGCGCCGCGTGGGCCATGCGTGGCATTCTCGACCAGGCGACGAAACTGCCGTTTGCAGCAGGCATAGGGGGCGTCCCCGTCATCTGCGTTGAAACTCCGGGCTCATGAGCAGCAAAGCCAGCGCCTGGGACCTGCTTCGGGCGTGCGCGATATGCTCCCGCGTGGTTGCGGAACAGGCCGTGCCCAGCACCGCATCGACGAGGGCCAGCGGATCCAGGTCGACACGGGCGCGCGCCGCCAGCTCTTCGGCGAAATCGAGGCGATCGGTCATCGCATTGCCCGCCAGCCAGCTATCGGCATGATCAGGAAAGCCATTGGGAGCGTTCGGATTCCACAATGGCTGCCCAAGCGCACTCAACACGCGCGCGACCTGCGCGACATCGGTGCGGAGATCCAGTGCCCTGAGAGCCGACCACAGGAATTCGCTGGGGCTCTTGATCTTCACCGCCGGGCCCCACGCCTTGTCGTGGAGAAGCAGCATTCGTACGCACGCTTTCAGATCCCCGGCACTCTCCAGGAAGATTGCCGCGATCGTTTCGGCAATGTCGGGCGCGGGATCATCGTTGATGAAGTGCCGGACGAGCTTCCAGGCGATCCGCCTTGCCGTTGCTTTATGGCCCGCCAGGGCGGACAGAACCGCCTCGCCCTGATCCAGGCCGGTTTGCGGATAGTCGACATCCATCACCTGCTGGCCGCCAGGCTCGTGTGCATCTGCGGTGAAGCAAAAGCAGCCGTAGTCATCGGCGAGTTCATCATCCTCGCTGGCGCCCCTGTAACTCCAGCCGGTCAACACTTTCGACAGCGCGCTGACATCTGCCTGCGAATAGCCCGCCTCGACCCCGACCGTGTGCAATTCCAGCAATTCGCGCGCGTGGTTTTCATTGCAGCCACGCCCGGACCGGCGCCCGATCACCGAATTCGGTCCGACCGAATTGGCGCTGTTGAAGTAGGAAAGCATTGCCGGGTGCCGGGTTACAGCGACAAGCATGTCTTCGAACCGCCCGAGCACGAAAGGCCGGATGGCTTCCCGCTCGAATGCCGCCGCGGTGCGCCGGACAGTGCCATTGGCACTGGTCTCGACCACGAAATGGTTCATCCAGAATGTCACCAGCCGCTCGACGAGCCCTGTCCTGGCGATCAGGGCGCGGTCTATCCGGGCCCTGACTTCCGCTTCGAGCACCCGGCGATCGATCGGCACGAAGAAGGTGAGGCGGCGGATCGCCGCCGCGAGATAGCCGCGCGGAAGGCGATCCTGGCGATGTCGTTGCGTGATGATTTCGGCGGCGGACAGGAGACCCCCACCAGTAAGGAGGGCAATATCCGGCTCATCCAGCTCATTGAGAAGAACAGTGCGTGGATCGCCATCCAATAGAGACAGATCGCGGGATCGCGGCCCGAGTCCGAAACGATGATAACCAATCGATGCGGATGCGAAAGCCACTCATTCCCACCCTGTCCATGGACTCAATATTGAACGTACTGAGCAACATACGTTGCCACCCAGCAAAAAAAAGCGGCCGGTGGAGGTATGCTATCGTGCAATAGTGGTACGCGACCGGTGTATCCGATCTAGACTAGGATGGTACGATGGTTCGGGCAGGTCGCGAGGAGTTGCGTTGAAAGGCAAGCAGGGCGGCGACCAATAGGACATTGACAAGGGCGAGCCCAAGCAGCACCGACAGCAAGCCCGACGCGCCGACATGCTCCAGCAAGAGAGCGCCCAGCGAAGGCGCGGCGGCCTGGGCAATCAAGCTTGGCATGGCAAGCCGACCCATCAGTTTCGCGTAACCGGGGGCGCCAAACAGCGCCAGAGGCAACGTGCCACGCGCGATGGATTCCAGGCCGATGCCGGCGCCGTAAAGCGCAAGGGCGACGGGCAGCATCGGCAGTCCGGTCCACAGCGCGGCAACGCCGAAGACGACAAATGCCACCGAGGCCAGTTTGGTCCATATCGGATGATGATAGCGGGCGATGGCCATCTCTACGGCCCGGGCACCGACCTGCGAAGGGCCAACCAGCGCGCCAAGGCCAACCGCGGCAGCGAGCGCAAGGCCAGTCGACTGCAGCACGGTCAGCAGATGCACCGACAATGTAGACGATATGACCGCCGACAGCGTGATGCTTGCCGCCAGCGTGGCCATCAGGGGCAGGCTGCGCGGCGCCAGGCCGGCTTCCGGGCCGGTGGCCGCCGCGAGCGGCGGTTCGGCGGGAACGCCACGCGGCAGCACGAGCAGATAGGCGGGCAACGCCACCAGGAGCTGGATTGCCGCATACACCAGGCACACGCCGCGCCAGCCGAACGCATCGAGCAGAAGCGCCGAAATCGGCCAGCACACCGTGCTGGCGAAGCCGCCAAACAGCGTCAGGCTGGTGATCGTCGAACGGGCACCGCGCCCATACAGCCGTCCGAGCGTGCCGAAGGCCGCATCGTAAAGGCCGGCGCCCATTCCGAAACCCATGATGAGCCAGCCGGCGATGAAGACGGGCAGGTTCGGCGATGCGGCAAGCACGGCTTGGCCGATGCCGAGGCAAACGGCGCTGAAGGCGAGCGTCATGCGGCCGCCATGGCGTTCGATTGCCGCGCCGACATGCGGCGATATCAGGCCCGCGACCAGCAGCCCGAGCGACAGGCTGCCGATCACCCAGGGAAACGGCCAGCCGGTCCGAGCCGACACGGCAGGGCCAATGACCGCCGGCAGGTAGTAGGAAGAGCCCCACGCCATGATTTGCGTGAGCCCGAGCGCCGTGACGATGACGCGACGGTCCGGCATCGGGTGGTCGCGGCTCATCAACGGGCCGGATAGGTCACCACTTCACCATCCTCCTTGGTGAAGCGGCCCACAGGCTGGTCGAGCAAGTCCAGCACCAGTTCCGACGGCCGGCAAAGCCGCGTGCCGCGCGGTGTCTCGACAATCGGCCGGTTGATAAGAATTGGATGGGCGAGCATCTGGTCTATCAACTCGTCCTCGCTCCATTTTGCGTCGGCCAGGCCCAACTCGGCATAGGGCGTGCCCTTCTCACGCAGCAGCGCGCGCGCGGGCATGTTCATGGCCTTGAGCAGGCCGACAAGGCGAGAGCGCGAGGGCGGATTTTTCAGATACTCGATGATTTCGGGCGTTTCGCCGCTCGCTTCGATCAGAGCCAGCGTGTTGCGTGACGTGCCGCAAGCCGGGTTGTGATAGATGGTGACAGTCATGGCGCTGCCCTTTCGGTGTGTGCGACGGTCGAGGCTGGCGAAAGCAGCCAGCTCATCGTGCCGGCGGCGATGAGTGCGCCGGCCAGTTCGGCGACGATGAATCCGGGAAGGTCGGCAGGCCGAATGCCGGAAAAGGTGTTGGACAGCGAACGCGCCACGGCAACCGCGGGGTTGGCGAACGACGTCGATGCCGTGAACCAGTATGCGGCGGCGATGTAGAGACCGACCAGCCAGGGAACGGCTTTCCGCTCGAACCGCACGCCCGCCAGGATGACGGCGACCAGGCCAAAGGTCGCGACACCTTCAGACAGCCATTGAGCGCCGCCGGTGCGTATGTGCGTTGAGGCCTGCACGAACGACTGGCCGAACATTGCGTGCGCCGTCACCGTGCCGGCAATGCCGCCGAGGGTCTGGGCCACGATGTACAGTCCAGCCAAGCTCATCGGCAGCTGCCGCAGGACTGTGAAGACCAGCGTGACCGCCGGATTGAAATGCGCTCCGGAGATGGGCGCCAGGATGGTGATGAGGACCACAAGAATGGCGCCTGTCGGCAGCGTGTTGCCGAGCAACGCAACAGCTTTGTCCGGCGTCAGCGTCTCGGCCATGATGCCGGAGCCGACCACCGTGGCGACGAGGAAAGCAGTACCGAGCGCCTCGGCCGCGACACGGCGCGGCACGCTGTATNCGGAGCCGACCACCGTGGCGACGAGGAAAGCAGTACCGAGCGCCTCGGCCGCGACACGGCGCGGCACGCTGTATTCAGGCATCGGCACGGCTTCCATCGTTCGGGACGCAGCATGTCGGGTTGAGCGCCGGCGAACAGATTTCCGGCCGGCCGGAGCAGCAATCCTCCATCAAAAACCGGATAAGGCCGGTCAGCGCGTCATACGCGGCACTATAGACGATCGATCTGGAATCTCGCCGTGCGGCAACCAGGCCGGCGCGTTCAAGTTCCTTCAGGTGAAAGCTGACGTTGGAGGGCGAGACCTCCATCTGCTCGGCCAGGACACCGGCGGCGATGCCGTCGGGCCCCGCAATGACCAGCCGCCGCAGGAGCCTCAGGCGCGTTTCCTGCGACAGCGCTCCGAATGCGGAAAGGGCTTGACGTTCATCCATATTTCAATAATCCTAAAAATATCAAAATAAGGATTACCGCAGATGGTCGGCCCTGACAACAACGAATTCGACCACCCCGAATTCGACCATATCCTGCCGCCCGGCTCGGCCGACATCACCATAGAGGGCTTGCTTGGGTTCCTGTCCGCCCACGGGGAAAAAGCCCTGGTGTTTGTCTATGACGGACACGCGGTGCGGTCTGGCTATCACGTGACCGAGGTGAAGGCCGGCCAGTTCGCCGCGCTCGATTGCAGCGCCAATCCCGAATCCTGGTCGGAGATCTTTGTGCAGTTGCTTGATGTGGATGAGGCCGAACGCACGCATATGCCGGCGGCCAGGTTCTCGGCCATCATCCGCAAGGTAACCGAGCATGTCGGGCTCGACCATTCGGCCAAGCTGACCTTCGAGGTCAGCGACGGCGTGCGGCCCATGCAACTCTACAGCGCGGCCCTGCCCGAAATCGTCGCGGGCACCGTGCGTGTCGACTTGTCACCGCGGCCAGCGAGCTGCAAGCCGCGCGACCGATGGCTCGAGGCGCAACAGAAGGCCAGCGTTTCATGTTGTGCACCGGCAATTGAGGGAAAGCCGTGCTGCAGCTGACATTTGGCTGGCCGCCGAGCAGAGCCCATGCGGATTGGACACTTCACCCCAGAGCCAAAGGGCCGTGTTCATGGCTCCGATCAGCCAAAGTCTCGATGACCCGGCATTCAGCCACCCGGCCGCAGGCGCACTCATCGACCATGCGTGCCAGCTCCAGTCGCAGAGCGTTGAGGCTGGCGATTCTGCTCTCGACTTCCGCCAGCCGGGCCTTGGCTATGGCGTCGGCTGACGCACAGGACTGCTCTGGTCTGTCCTGAAGCGCCAGCAGCGTCCGAATGGCGTCGACCTCAAAGCCCAGTTCGCGGGCATGTTTGATGAAAGCCAGCCTCGAAACGGCGCCCTTGGCGTAGCGTCTTTGCTGCCCGTCGGTGCGCGGTGGCGCCGGCAGCAGGCCGATCTGCTCATAGTAGCGGATGGTGGGGACCTTCACCGCCGTTCGCCGCGAAAGCTCGCCGATTGAGAAATCCATAAAACCCCTTGAACCTCTAGTGGCTAGAGGAACTAAAGTGGCTTGAAACATGGAGATTTTCAATGGCCCACGATTGCTGCGCTCACGAAACGACGATCTGCGCAGGCCCGCCGCCTCTGGTGCTGCCGGCCGGGATCGGCAAGGCGGAAGCGGCAGGTGTGGGCTCGGCGAATGCCTCATGCTGCTCGGGCGGCGTGGCCGTCTTCGATGGCATGGATATTCGCTACAAACGCGTGCTTTGGGCTGTCATTGCGATCAACGGCGCGATGTTCCTCACCGAGATGGTTGCCGGGCAGCTGGCCGGATCGCAAGCCCTCAAGGCCGATGCCTTGGACTTCCTCGCCGATACCGTCACCTACGGCCTCAGCCTCGCCGTGATCGGCGCGACCCTGCAGACACGCGCGACGGCGGCCTTGTTCAAGGGCCTGTCGCTGTTCGTCATGGCGCTGTGGGTGTTCGGCTCGACGGCCTACCAGACCTTGATCCTCGGCGTTCCGAGTGCGGAGGTCATGGGTGTCATCGGCTTCATGGCGCTGGCGGCAAACCTCGCCTCCGTCCTGCTGCTGCGTCCCTACAAGGATGGCGACGCGAATGTCCGCTCGGTCTGGCTTTGCTCGCGCAACGACACCATCGGAAATGTGGTGGTGATGGCTGCCGCCATAGGGGTTTGGGGCACATCCACCGCCTGGCCGGATCTCGTCGTCGCCGCACTGATGGCCGGGATATTCCTGACCTCGTCCGTTCAGATCCTGAGACAGGCTTGGTCTGAGTACAGCCAGGGCCGACAGCTTGCTGCCGCGGAATAACAAAAAAGCCCGGACGAACCGGGCTTTTTGTCTAAGCGTCTGAACCACATAGAACGGTTCGAAACGGGAATTTGGTGCCCAGAAGAGGACTCGAACCTCCACTCCTTGCGGAACACGGACCTGAACCGTGCGCGTCTACCAATTCCGCCATCTGGGCTGGTGCGGGCTCATGTAAGCGGGCAAGTGATTGCTGTCAACGCGCTTTTTTCAAAGCGGTTCGCCGCTTGCCGGCTCAGCCCTCCAGCACTTCCTTCGACGCGACGGTGGAATCGGCGTTGAGCTGGTAGATGACCGGCACGCCAGTGCCGAGTTCGAGCTTGACGATCTCCTCGCCCGACTTGCCGTCCAGCGCCATGATCAGCGCGCGCAGCGAGTTGCCGTGGGCGGCAACCAGCACGGTGCCGCCGCGCAGCACGTGCGACTGCATATCATGCAGGTAATAGGGCCAGACGCGCGCGCCGGTGTCCTTGAGGCTTTCGCCGCCGGGCGGCGGCACGTCGTAGGAGCGGCGCCAGACGTGCACCTGGTCCTCGCCCCACTTCTTGCGGGCATCGTCCTTGTTGAGGCCGGAAAGGTCGCCATAGTCGCGCTCGTTCAGCGCCTGGTCGCGGATGGTCTCGAGGTCGCTCTGGCCGACGGCGTCGAGAATATGCTGGCAGGTTTTCTGCGCCCGGACCAGGGCAGAGGTGAAGGCGATGTCGAACTTCAGGCCGCGCGCCTTCAGTTTTTGCCCGGCGGCCTTGGCTTCGGCATGGCCCTGCTCGGTCAGGTCGACGTCGCGCCAGCCGGTGAACAGGTTTTTCAAATTCCATTCGCTCTGGCCGTGGCGCACGAGCACGAGGGTTCTCGACATGTTTGCTCCCTACAATCGCTACAAGATGTGACGGTCCGCCTCAGCTTAAGCCGAGCACGTCCCGCATCGAATACAGCCCCGGCTTCTTGCCGCGTGCCCAAAGCGCCGCCTTGACGGCACCGCGGGCGAAGATGGCACGGTCCTCGGCATGATGAGACAGCGTGATGCGCTCGCCGGTGCCGGCCAGGATCACGCTGTGGTCGCCGACGACAGAGCCGCCGCGCAGCGTGGCAAAGCCGATCGAGCCGGTTTTTCGCACGCCTGTGTGGCCGTCGCGTGAACGCACGTCATTGCCGGCCAACGCGATGTCGCGTCCGGCGGCGGCGGCCTCGCCGAGCAGCAACGCGGTGCCGGACGGCGCGTCGACCTTGTGCCTGTGGTGCATTTCGAGGATCTCGATGTCGAAATCGTCGGCGTCGAGCGCCCGCGCCGCCTGTTCGACCAGCACCGCCAGCAAATTGACGCCGAGGCTCATATTGCCTGACTTGACGATCGTCGCGTGGCGCGCGGCGGCCGCGATTTTCGCATTGTCTTGCGCCGAGCAGCCGGTGGTGCCGATGACATGGACGATGCGCGCCTGCGCAGCGTAGCCGGCGAATTCGACCGTCGAGGCCGGGGTGGTGAAATCGAGCACGCCGTCGGCCTTGGCGAAGGCCGGCAGCGGATCGTCTGATATCGACACATTGATGATGCCGATGCCCGCCAATTCGCCGGCATCCTTGCCAAGATGGGGCGAGCCCGCCCGCTCGACGGCGCCGATGACGCGCGCGCCCGGAATGGTGTGGATGGCGCGGATCAGCGTCTGGCCCATGCGGCCGGCCGCGCCCACCACCACGAGGCCCATATCGCCTGTAGGCTTGCCATCGCTTGCAGGCTTGCCGGTCGTTGCCGATATCTCGCTCATGCCGTGCTCCCGGCGATGTTTTGCGTCTCTAGGTCTCGGCCCGAAGTTTGGATCGGCGCGCTGTCGTCGACAAGCCCCAGGCCCTTGACGCCCTGTATGCGGTGGAAGCGGGCATAGATGCTGTCCGGGTCGGCCATCAGCGTCGCGTGCGTGCCTTCCTCGACCAGCCGTCCCTCTTCCAGCACGATGATGTGGTCGGCATTGATCACTGTCGACAGCCGGTGCGCGATGACGATCGTCGTGCGCCCCTGCATGACATGCGTCAGCGCCTCCTGGACGCGCGCTTCGGCCTCGTTGTCGAGCGCCGATGTGGCCTCGTCGAGCAGCAGGATCGGTGCCTGGCGCACGATGGCGCGGGCGATCGAGACGCGCTGGCGCTGGCCGCCGGAAAGGGTCGAGCCGCCTTCGCCGACCGGCGTGTCGTAACCTTGCGGCTGCTGGCGGATGAACTCGTCGGCTGCCGCCTGTTTGGCCGCCTGTTCGATCTCGGCGTCCGTGGCCGACAGACGACCGTAGCGGATGTTGTCGCGGATCGTGCCCTCGAACAGATAAGGGGCCTGCGCCACATAGGCGATCGACTGCCGCAGCGAATGCTTGGTCACTTTCGAGATGTCCTGGCCATCGACCTCGATGGTGCCCTGGTCGACGTCGTAGAAGCGCTGCAGGAGCGCCACCAGCGTCGATTTGCCGGCGCCCGACGCACCGACGATCGCCGTCACCTTGCCGGCGGCGGCAGTAAAGCTCAGATCCCTCAGCACCGGCAGGTCGGCGCTGTAGCCGAACGTCACATTGTCGAAGCGCACCTCGCCGGTGGTGACCCTGGCCTCGACGGCATCGGGCGCGTCGCCCTGTTTCGGCTCCAGGTCCAGCAACTCGTAGATCATGCGCGCGTTGACCAGCGCACGTTCCATGCCCACCTGTGTGCGCGCCAGGCGTCTTGCCGGGTCGTAGGCCATGATCAGCGCGGTGATGAAGGAAAACACCGCGCCCGGCGGTTGCCCAAGCACCAACGCCCGGTAGCCGGAATAGGCAAGCACGGAGGTAATGGCGAGGCCGCCCAGGATCTCGGAAATCGGCGACAGCCGCTCCGAGACGCGGGCGATCTTGTTGTTACGCTGCTCGGCCGTATCGGCCATGATGCCGATGCGGCGCGCCAGCTCCTCCTCCAGGGTGAAGGCCTTGACGATGGCGATGCCCTGCGTGGCCTCCTGCACGGACCCGTTCAGCCGCGAATTGATCAGCACGGATTCCCGGTTGATGCGCCGCAGTCGGCGGGTGATGTAGACGACGGCCCAGATCAGCGGCGGGCCGATAAGCAGCGAGCTGAGCGACAACACTGGATCCTGGTAGATCATGACGCCGACGAGAGCGATCAGCGTGACCGCGTCGCGGCTGATGGAGGTCAGTGTCAGCGACAGAAGATCGCGAACGCCGCCGACATTCTCGTTGACCTGTGCCGCCAGCCGACCGGAACGCGTATCGTTGAAGAAGTCGACGCCGAGCTTCATCAGATGGTCGAAGCTGCGCTTCTGGTAGCGCGCGACCAGATTGTTGCCGATCTTGGCCAGCGCGACGGCCTGACCGTAGCCGGCGAAGCCGCGCAGCACCGAGGCGCCCATGAAACCGGCGCAGATCCAGACGATCATATCGCCGCGCCGTTCGTAGAAGATCTGGTTGATCATCGGGGCCATGATCCACGCCGTGAAGGCAGTGGTGCCGGAAACAATCAGCAGGCAGGTGACGGCAACGACATAGGTCCAGCGATACTCATTGCCGTTCTCAGCGAGGATGCGGCGGAGCACCGCCGTGACCTCGCTGGGCCGGACTTTCTGTTTGTGTGGGGCTTGAAGGGTCAAATCGGGAGCGCTTTGTGGTTTTCCGCCTCGTAGGACCGGGCTGCAAATTCGGCACCCCTCTTAGCGCCATGCGGCCGGCTTGCCTATGGCCGCGGCTGATTAACTTCGTCGCGGGCGCCCAAGCGGACCGCGGCCCCTGAGCTTCAGGCCTGCCAGCGCCGGCCCGCCGTCTGGACGCCGAACAGCGAGGGGTTCCTGGCATAGGCGGCAAGGCCCAGAAGTGCCGCCAGGGGATGGGTGATGACATAGACTGGCATGGTGCGCATCAGCGCGCTGTGCGGCGCCTTGTCCTCGAAGGCGGCGCGAAAATTGCCTTGCTTCAGCGCCGGCACGATCTTCTGCGCGATGCCGCCGGTCAAGAACACGCCGCCACGGCTCATGAACACAAGGGCAAGGTCGCCGGCGGTGCGCCCGAGGCAGGTGACGAATGTTTCCAGCGCTTCCTGCGCGACCGGATCAGTCTTGGCCAATGCCGCGCCAGTGACCTCGGCCGGCGTGGTGAACGGCGCCGGCTTGCCGTCGGCCTTGGCCACCGCCCGGTAGACGTTGACGAGGCCGCGCCCGCACAGGATCTGTTCGCCCGAAATGCGGCCCTCGAGTTTCTCGATATGCGGGAAAACCTCGAAATCGCGCGGCGTGCGTGGGCCTATGTCCATATGGCCGCCCTCGCCGGGCACCGGGATCCAGTGGCGCAGCGCATGGACCAGCCCGGCAACGCCGAGGCCCGTTCCGGGTCCGAGCACCACACGCCCGGCATTGGGCTCCGGCGTGCCGCCGCCGATCTTTTCCATGTGCTCCTCGCCGAGCGCGACGACGGCCAGCGCCTGCGCCTCGAAATCGTTGAGCACGACGATGTCGCTCAGGCCGAGATTGGCGAACATCTGCTTGGGCTTGACCACCCAAGGGCAGTTGGTGAGCTCAATCTCGTCGCCGTCGACTGGCCCGGCCACCGCCAGCACCGCCGAATTGGGCCGGACCGACGAGCGGTCGAGCACTGCCGCCTGGATCGCCTCGTCGATGGTGTTGTAGTTGGCGGTCTGGACGATTTGCGGCTCGGTAGGTTCGGAATTGGCGTCGAGCACGATCGAAAAGCGCGCATTGGTGCCGCCGATGTCGCCGATCAGGATCGGAAACCGCAGCAAAGTGTCGTCATCGCCTGCCATGCTCTTCGTCCGCCTCGTTCTCGGCAGCTTCTCGCTGCCTCGTCGTTGACTAGCGCATGGTCCCGCAAAGGGAAAGCCGCTTCAGTGCCAGTTTTCAAGCGCCGGCGCCGCCCCTCACCTGCCTGCCGGCATCCTCTCCCGTAAACGGGGCGAGGGACGCTATCATTGTGCGCGGCGGTCAGTTCGCCGGCGGTCGCGGACGTGGCACCGGAGCGCCCATCCTGGGGGTGGCTGCGAACGCATTGGCCGCGCTTGGCAAATCGCCAGCGCCGCTGACCGTGGTGACGGGCTGTGCCGGCGCTTCCGGTTCGGATGCGACCACCGCGACCGGCACGGCGCCGCCATGGTAGGTCGCGGCTTCGGCCGAGGCCGGCCCCGGCGCGTCGAGCACGGCGCGGCATTCGCTGGGCAGGTTCGCCATCGTCATCACGTCACGGGCTTTCGGCGCATCGGGGTTCTTGTTGGGCCGCCACGGCTCCTGCGTGAACCACCAGGCCAATGGCTTGCCACAGCCGTCATCATCCGGCGTCGTTTCCTGGGCCTTGCAATTGGGCGAACCCGGCTGGCAGCCGATGCGCATGTGGAAATGATAGTCGTGGCCCCAGAACGGCCTGACCTTGCGCAGCCAAGCGCGGTCGCCCTTGACGGTGTCGCAGAGCTTTTTCTTGATGCCCGGATTGACCAGGATGCGCTCGACTTGCGGATAGCTTGCCGCCCGTTTCAGAAGCGCCGTGTGCTGCGGCGTCCACAATGCGTCCTTCACCAGATGGGTCTTCTCGTCGACCATCAAGGTGGCGCTCATCGATTCGCGCTGTGCCGTCGACAGCGGTCGGCTGGGCATCGGCGTCAGCCAGATATCGGCGTCGAGGCCGATCTGGTGCGAGGCATGGCCGGTCATCATCGGGCCGCCGCGCGGTTGCGAAATGTCGCCGATCAAAAGGCCGGGCCAGCCATCGGCGGCAGCGTCGCGCGACAATTTCTCGATCACCGCGATCATCGCCGGATGGCCCCAGCGGCGGTTGCGCGAGGGGCGCATCACCTCCCAGGTCGGGCCGTCCATTGGAATGGCGACGCCGCCGGCGAAACAGCCCTTGGAGTAGAAGCCGATCGACTGCGCCGCGGTCGCCGCCGGCAGTTTCTTGGCGCCGAACAGGTCTTTGGCCCGCTCCTCGGCCATTGCAGGCTGCGCAGCGAGAGCGAGCAGGCCAAGTGCCGCCGCCAACAGTGATTTCTTGCCCAGCCGCATCGCCGTATTCATGAAACCGGATCCCCAACGCAAGCCCAAGACCGAATCATAGCACGCAACAGTCAGCGCTTCATCGGGCTACGCGCTTCGCCGGCGCGCCAGTTGCCGTCAGCCCACATATGGTCGAAGGCGGTGCGGTAATCCGGAAAGCGAAAACGATAGCCCGCCGCCTTGATCGCCGCATTGGCGACCCGTTTGTTTTCGCCATAGAAGGACCGCGCCATGGGCGAAAGTTGGGCGGCGTCGAAAGGAATTTCGGGCGGCGGCGTGACGCCCATCAGCGACGCGGCATAGGCGACGACATCCTGCGGCGGCGCCGGCTCATCATCGGTGGCGTTGAAGATGCCGCCTTTGTTGCTCCCGATGAGCTGCCAGAGCGCGCCGGCAATGTCGTCGCAATGGATGCGGTTGAACACCTGGTCCGGCTTGACCAATCGCCTCGCGGTGCCGTTTTCCAGATTGACCAGGGCGTTGCGGCCCGGACCGTAAATGCCGGATAGCCGCAGGATCGCCACCGGCCGGCCGATGTCCCTGCCAAGCTTCAGCCAATCCTGCTCCGCCGCGACCCGCATCACCGAGCGCTTCGACACCGGCCGGCATTCGGCTGTTTCATCGACCCAGGCGCCGGCATAATCACCATAGACGCCGACGGTGGAGAGATAGCCGATCCACTCCAGCGCCGGCATTCGAGCGATCGCCGCGC
Organism: Mesorhizobium sp. LNHC232B00; assembly: GCF_000502435.1. Classification (NCBI taxonomy): domain Bacteria; kingdom Pseudomonadati; phylum Pseudomonadota; class Alphaproteobacteria; order Hyphomicrobiales; family Phyllobacteriaceae; genus Mesorhizobium; species Mesorhizobium sp. LNHC232B00. Next base: position 16,393 of record NZ_AYWP01000007.1, on the reverse strand, counting down.
GGGCGGCATTCAGCACGGGATCGCCGGCGTCGTCGGGGGCGACCGAAACCATCAGATGCGTCGTTTTCTTCAGCGCCTCGCCGACTTCAGCGGTCAGCGCGCCGTCGAACAACAGCGGTGCGATGCCGGCCTGGCGCAGCGCCTCGAATTTGTCGGGCGAGCGCGTGGTGCCGATGATCGCGGCAGCACCCGGGTTGGCCCGGGCAAAGGCCTTGCCCGAGTAGCCGGCGCCGAAGACGAAGACCTGTTTTTCGCTCATGCATGTGCCCTGGTTGGCCGCGCCAGGCGCCATTCCTCGCGCACCGCCGCATCGTTCTCGGTTGCCAGGCCGATGGCGGCCCGTTCGGCATATTCGGCATCGGGCACAAGCCGCGCCAGCGCCCATATTGCCGCGCCCCGCACCAGCGGCGAGGTATCTCCCAGCAGTCCGCGCACGGTGCCGGCGAGCGCGGGATCACCGGAATTGCCGGCTGCGATCAAAACGTTGCGGAGGAAGCGGTCGCGGCCGATGCGCTTTATCGGCGAGCCCGAGAAGAAGGCACGGAAGGCCGCATCGTCCAGTTCGAGCAGGTCGGCGATCGCCGGCTCACGCAGATCGTCGCGCGCGGCGAGTTTTGCCTCGGAAGCCGCCCTGGCGAACTTGTTCCAGGGGCAAGCGGCTAGACAATCGTCGCAGCCATAGATGCGGTTGCCGATCGCCTCGCGGAATTCATGCGGGATCGGCCCTTTGTTCTCGATGGTGAGGTAGGAAATGCAGCGCCGCGCATCGAGCCTATAGGGCGCCGGGAAGGCATCGGTCGGGCACGCATCAAGGCAGGCGCGGCAGGAGCCGCAATGGTCGATCTCGGCCCGGTCGGGCGCGAGTTCGGCGGTCGTGAAGATGGTGCCGAGGAACAGCCAGGAACCGTGTTCGCGGCTGACCAGATTGGTGTGCTTTCCCTGCCAGCCCAGGCCCGCGGCTTCCGCAAGCGGCTTTTCCATGACCGGTGCAGTGTCGACGAACACTTTGACGTCGCCGCCGGCGCGTGCGACGATCTTGCCGGCGATCTCCTTCAGCCGCCCCTTCATCACCTCGTGATAGTCGCGGTTTTGCGCATAGACCGAGATCGCGCCCCGGTCGCGCCTGGCCAGCAGATCGCGCGGATCGTGGTCCGGTCCGTAGTTCATCGCCAGCACGATGATAGAGCGCACTTCAGGCCAGAGCGTGGAAGGCTCGCTGCGCCGCGCAAGCGTCTCGGCGATCCAGTCCATCGAGCCGTGAAAACCGTCGGCGACGAATTCGGCCAGCCGCGACGGCGCCAACGGGATCGCATCGGGAGAGGTGACGGCGACGGCGTCGAAGCCGGCGCGACGCGCCTCCGCGTCGATCAGCGCGCGCAGTTTCGCGGCGTCAGAAGTCGAGGTCCGCATAATGCGACACCGGCGACAGGCCGCGCACCCGGTCGGTCAAAAGCGGCCGGAAGGAGGGCCGCGACTTCACCCGCGTGTACCACTCGCGCGCGGCAGTGTGTTCGCGCCAGTCGATCTCGCCGAGATAGTCGAGCACCGACAGCGTCGCGGCGGCGGCGAGATCGGCATAGGTGACCCTGGAACCGGCCAGCCAATGGCGGGTGCCGGCCAGCCAGTTGGTGTATTTCATGTGCTGGCGGATATTGGCGCGCGCGGCACGGATCGCGCCTGAATCGGGTGAGCCGCCGCCCGCCGTTTCCGGCATGATCGGCTTCAGCACGCGCTCGCGCACCAGATGCCTTGTGACCTCGCTTTCGGCCTTGTTGAGATACCAGTCGATCAGCCGGCGGATCTCGGCGCGCTGCATCGGGTCCTCGGCGAACAGCCGCTTGTCGCGCTTCAAGACCCCGCGCGTCTCGTCGAGATATTCCGAGATGACCGTTGCGCCGACGATCGGCACGTCGCCTTCGGCCAAAAGGATCGGCAGCGTGCCGGCCGGGTTCAGCGCCAGGAACTCCTTGCGCCGCGTCCACGGCTTCTCCTCGATCAGCGCCAGCTCCTCGCCATACTCGCCAAAGGCGAGGCGGACAAAGCGGCAGGTGGCGAACATGGGATGGTGGAAAAGCGTCAGCATGGTTCCGCGATGATAAAGCGCACTGGTGTGGTTCGGATTTGAAGTTCCTGTCCCCTCAACGGCATCCGCGTTCAGGAACTTCAAATCCAAACCACACCAGAACTTAAGTTGGCAGTGTGGCTCAGAATCCGGAATTCGCGCATCGCGCTCGTCCCAGCTGTGGCGAATTCCGGATTGCCACACTGGCGAATCGCCGGGCGCACCGGTAAGTCTTGGCCGCCCGGTTAGCGGGCCGTCAGGGTGTTGCGACCTATAGGGGGACTTGCAGGCCATGACAAGCAAGCCGTTCTGTCAGCCATCACGCAAATGCCGAGGTAGCCATGGAAAGCCAGACCTTCGTCGAAGCCCTGCTGCTCGGCCTGCTGGAGGGGCTGACCGAGTTCATACCGGTGTCCTCGACCGGTCATATCCTGCTCGCCGGCCATTTCCTCGGCTTCCACTCGACCGGCAAGGCCTTCGAGATCCTGATCCAGCTCGGCGCCATCCTGGCGATCCTCAGCGTTTATTTCCGCCGCCTCTGGAAAATGCTGCTCGAACTGCCGCACGACCGGCTGACCAGGCATTTCGTCATCGGCATCCTCATCGCCTTCCTGCCGGCGGCGGTCATCGGCGCGCTGGCGCATGATTTCATCAAGACGGTGCTGTTCGAATCGCCAAGGCTGATCTGCATCATGCTGATCATCGGCGGCGTCGTGCTGCTGGCGGTGGACCGCATGAACCTCAAGCCGGTCTATCGCGACGTCGAGCGGTTTCCGACCCGGCTTTACCTGCAGATCGGCCTGTTCCAGTGCCTGTCGCTGATTCCCGGCACATCGCGCTCGGGCTCGACCATCGTCGGCGCGCTGCTTTTGGGCGTCGACAAGCGGGCGGCGGCGGAGTTTTCGTTCTTCCTCGCCATTCCGACCATGGTCGGCGCCTTCGCCTTCGACCTGTTCAAGAACCGCAATGTGCTGAGCAGTGCCGACCTGCCGATCATCGCCATCGGCTTCGTCGCCGCCTTCGTCACGGCACTCATCGTGGTGCGCTTCCTGCTCGATTACGTCTCGCGCAACGGCTATTCGCTGTTCGGCTGGTGGCGGCTGGTGGTCGGCGGCGTCGGGCTGGTGGCGTTGATGATCTGGGGGTGAGGAGTGGTCCGCGTAGCGGACGGAAAGCCAATTGCTTGGCTTTCCGAACGACGAACGCCCTGAGCCAGCGAAGGGCGAGCAACGCCGGCAAGTAACCCTCTAACTCCTCCCATAAAACGCATTCTCGACATGCACCGGCCAGCGCCAGGGCAGCACCGCGACCATGTCGAAGCGCATCGACAGCTTGCCATAGTCCGCCTGCCGCGACAGCCAGATGTCGGCCGCCCCCTCGATGCGGCGCTCCGATTCATGACCGATCGCCTCCATGGCCTCCATCAGCGTGCGGCGCGCCTTGACCTCGACGAACAGCACGAGGTCGCCGCGCCGCGCGATGAGGTCGATCTCGCCGAAGCGGGTGCGGTGGCGGCGCGCCAGGATCCGGTAACCCTTCAGCATCAGCGCCACCGCGGCCAGCCATTCGCCGCGATGGCCGCGCCGATAGGCCTTTTGGCGGCTGGCGGTCGGGCGCTCAGCCACCGCTGCCTTCCATATCCTTCAGTTCCAGGAGCCGCCGGTAAAGCGTCTGCTTCTGGCCGCCGGTCATCTTGGCCGCTTCCGCCGCCGCCTTGGAGGCCGGCATCTCGGCGGCGAGCGACAAAAGCAACCGGTCGATATCGGCCGGCTCGTCCGCCTTGGCCTCTGCCGGACCGATACAGACGACGATCTCGCCCTTCGGCGTATCGGCCGCCGCATAGTGATCGGCCAGCGCTTGCAGCGTGCCGGTGCGCATCTCCTCGAACGTCTTGGTCAATTCGCGGCCGATAGCGGCCTTGCGTTCGCCGCCCAGGGTTTCAACCATAGCGCCGAGCGACTCAGCCAGCCGGCGCGGCGATTCGAAGAAGATCAGCGTCGCCGGCACGGCTTTCAGCGCTTCCAGCCGCGACAGCCGCTGGCCAACCTTGACCGGCAAAAAGCCGGCGAACAGGAAAGCGTCCGACGGCAGGCCCGACGCCGTCAGCGCGGCAAGCGGCGCCGACGGACCGGGGATGGGCACGACGCGAATCCCCTGGTCGAGCGCTTCGCCGACCAGTCGGTAGCCGGGATCGGACACCAGCGGCGTGCCGGCATCGGAAATCAGCGCCACGCTCTGGCCGGCCTGAAGCGACGATATCAGTTTCGGCCCGGCCTCGCCGGCATTGTGCTCATGATAGGCCGTGGTGCGGCGGCGGATGCCGTAGCGGTCGAGCAGCACGCGCGACACCCGCGTGTCCTCGCAGGCGACGATGTCGGCGGCGGCCAGCGTCTCCAGCGCGCGCAGCGTGATGTCGGCGAGATTGCCGATCGGCGTCGCCACCAGATAGAGCGCCGGCTCCAGCGGCCGGGCCGCGATCTCGGCCTGCCCGACCACATAGCTGCGCTTGCCCGTCTCACCGGTCACTGATCAACTCTCCCTTCGGCCTGTTTGGCCATGCCAAATCCTTGTTTGGCATGGCTGGCGCGGGCTTGCAAAAGCTCACGTCGATGTAAGGCAATCGCCATTCCTTTGCCACAGTAGGGAACGAAACCGGGTTTGGCAGATTTAGTCCCTGATTCCCCGGGAGGACAGGATGGACAGCCTCAAGATACAGGACGCTTTCGAGCCCTATTATGCCGGCCGCAACCGCGTTGCCAAGGACACGCGGCTGCCTGCAGAGACCGACGCCAGCCCGACCAGGCGGCCCGCACGCGGCTTGCCGATGAGCACCGTGCCGACAACCATCAGGCATTCCGACACCGAACCCCAAAGCATGACGGAGCACTGACCGGACGATGCCCAATCGCTTCGATATCTTCATCACCCGTCTTGAAACGAAGAGCGCACGCCATGGCGTGCCGCTAACCCCGATAGGCGACCAGCACAGCACCCGCCGCGATAAGGGCGACGCCAAGCCAGTTCGCTCCGGAGAGGCGCTCGCCGAGAAAGACCGCGCCAAACACCGCCACAAGCACGACGCTTAGCTTGTCGATGGGCGCCACCTGCGCCGCATTGCCGATCTTCAGCGCGCGGAAATAGCAGAGCCAGGAGGCCCCGGTCGCCAGACCGGAGAGGCCGAGGAACAGCCAGGTCTTTCCGGAGATCGTGGACGGCGACTGGAACTGGCCGCTGGCCAGCAGGATCGCCCCGAGCACGGCCAGGATGATCACCGTGCGGATGAAGGTGGCGAAGTCGGAATTGATGTTCTCGATGCCGACCTTGGCGAAGATCGCCGTCAGTGCCGCGAAGGCCGCGGACAGCAGCGCCCAGAATTGCCAGGAGGAGAAGGTCAGGTTCATTCGGGCCTCGCGCTTCGGGTTTCAACCGAGATAGCGTGAAACGCGCGCCTTAAGAAGCTCGATCAACTCCAGATCCATGAACTCGTAGTTATCGGGTATATCGAGGCAGATGACCCGGGCCTTGTTCAGGCTGGCCTTGAATTTCTTCTGCAGCTTGGTGCGGTGCACCTTTTCCATGACGAAGATGATGTCGGCCCAGGCGACCAGTTCGTGCGTCAGCGGCGTATCGGCGTCGTGGTTGGTTCCCGCCGATGCGACCTCGATATCCCGGCGCTTGGAAAACACCTGTTCGGCCGTGGGACTGCGCAAGCGGTTCTGGCTGCAGACGAAGAGGACATTTTTCACCAGCTCTTGGCTTCCTGGCTCAGTGGCGCTGCGGCTGCGACATTACTCATCGAACATTTCGCGTATCGACTTGGTCAGCGGTATGTACTGATCAAGTGTCAGTCCGTAGAGTTCAAACTCTACGGCGTGCTCGTGCGGCAGTGCTCTCAGATTTATGCCGACATAGGTAAGAAAGCCCCGGACTACATCGAACTCAGTCATGCCAGAGGGCTTGTGTCTCGATATGACCTTCTGATTTTTGATAATTACGGCATCGGCTCGATAGAAATCCTCGTCGGCCTGAGGCTTTGAAATTTCGGTCAATCCAAACTCGAAGACATCATCCGTGTTCACCGTGCGCAGCGTCTCATGGATCAGATACTTCATGGCGCACCCACATCGGAAACGGCGTGACGGTTTTCAGCCAAGCATGTAGCATTTTTGCCTGAGCAGAAAATTACCTTTTGGTCTATCGCGCCAAATCCGCCACCACGGCGTCGAGCACGATCATGCCGGCCGGCGTGGCGCGCAGCCGCGTATTGCCGATCGGCGCCACCAGTCCTTCGCCCTGCAACACCGACAGCCGCGCGCTCGACAGGCCGCGGCCGGAAAACGCCTCGTAGCGCGAAAGGTCGATGCCTTCGGCCAGCCTCAGTCCCATCAGCAGGAACTCGTCGGCCTCCTCCGAGCGCGTCAGGATCTCGCCGCCGGTGATGCCGTGGCCCTTGGCCTCGACCAGATTGGCCCAGGTCTCCGGCATACGCTCGGCGATCGTCACCGTGCGGCGGCCATGCTCGACGAAGCGGCCATGCGCGCCGGGACCGACACCGACATATTCGCCGTAGCGCCAGTAGGTCAGATTGTGGCGGCTTTCGGCGCCCGGCCGGGCGTGGTTGGAAATCTCGTAAGCCGGCAAACCATGCGCCGTGGTGATCTCCTGCGTCAACGCATAGAGGTCGGCGGCGTGATCGTTGTCGGGGATGATGAATTTCTTCGCCGCGTGCAGCGCGTGGAAGGGCGTGCCTTCCTCGATGGTCAGCTGGTAGAGCGACAGATGGTCGGCGGCATGGCCGATCGCCTGTTCGAGCTCCGATGCCCAGGCTTCCGGCGTCTGGCCGGGCCGGGCGTAAATGAGATCGAAGGAGAGCCTCGGGAATATTTCCCGCGCCAGCCCGATGGCGTGCAAGGCCTCCTCGACATTGTGCAGGCGGCCGAGGAAGCGCAGATCCTTGTCGTTCAACGCCTGTACGCCAAGCGAGACGCGGTTGACGCCGGCCGTCCGGTAGCCGCGAAACCGTTCGGCCTCGACCGAGGACGGATTGGCCTCCAGCGTCACCTCGATGCCGTCAGGCACGGTCCAGTTCCTGGCGACGGCGTCCAGAACCCTGGCCACGGTTTCCGGCTTCATCAGCGAGGGCGTGCCGCCGCCGAGAAAGATGCTTGTCACCTCACGCGGGCCGGTGCGCTGGCGCATCGTCGCCAGTTCCGCCTCGAAGGCGGCGGCAAAGCGCTCCTGGTCGACCGGCTGGTGGCGAACATGGCTGTTGAAGTCGCAATAGGGGCATTTGGCCGCGCAGAACGGCCAATGAATGTAGACGCCGAAGCCGGGGGCCCGGTCGAGCAGCATGCTCATGCCTCGCCCAATCTCGCCAGATCCAATCGTGCCTGGGCGAATTTCTGGAAGGCGCGGGCACGGTGCGACAGCGCGGTCGACTGGCCAGGCTTCCAGCCATGCTTTTCCTCGGCGCTCATCTCGCCAAACGTCTTGTCGAAACCATCCGGCAAGAACACCGGGTCGTAGCCGAAGCCGAGCTCGCCCCGCGGCGGCCAGACCAGCGTGCCTTCGGCCTCGCCGCGATAATATTCGGCCTCGCCGTCGGGGAAGGCGAGGCAGATGACGGCGACGAAGCGGCCCTTGCGCTGCTCCGGCAACGCGGCTCCGACTTCCTGCAACGCCACTTCGGTGCGCTGCATGGCCATGGCGAAATCCCTGCCGCCCTCGGGGGTTTCGGCCCAGTTGGCGGTGTAGACGCCGGGCGCGCCGTCGAGTGCGTCGACGCACAGGCCGGAATCGTCGGATAGCGCTGGCAGGCCGGTCGCCTTCGCGGCGGCCAGCGCCTTGATGTAGGCGTTTTCCTCGAAAGTGGTGCCGGTTTCGTCCGGTTCCGGCAGGCCATAGTCCTTGGCCGACTTCGCCTCGAAACCGAACGGCCGCATCAGGTCGGCGAACTCGCGCAGCTTGCCGGCATTGTGGCTCGCAACGACGATCTTCTTGCCGTCGAGTGAGTGAACAGTTGGCGAATGCATCAAAGGCCCCAGATTCTTGGCTCGGCAAACTCGATCGAATTGCCCGAGGGGTCGCGTATATAAATCGAACGGCCGCCTTGCGGCCATTCGAATTCGCTTTCGATGGCGACGTTCCTCGCCTTGAGATGGGCCGTCCAGGCCGCGATTTCCACGGCGGTCGCCGCAAAGCAGAGATGGCCCTCGCCGACTGCGCCATGCGGCGGCACCTTCAGCTTGGCATCGGGCGCTGGCGGGATCTTGGTTGCCTCGGCGTTGAAGATGAGCAGCACACCGGGTCCGCAACGGAAGAAGAGGTGGCGGCCGTCGGCCTTGCCAAGGAGGTGAAGGCCGAGGGTGTCGCGATAGAATTGTTCGGCGGCGTGCAAGTCTGTGACGTAGAGGGCTGATTCAAGAATGGCAGAGGGAGTCACGAGGCACCCCCCTCTGCCCTGCCGGCCATCTCCCCCTCAAGGGGGGAGATTGGCAGTTTCGCTGACGGCGCCTCGACGTTGATGATTGGCGAAACCCGCAACCATAGCCGATCTCCCCCCTCGAGGGGGAGATGCCCGGCAGGGCAGAGGGGGGCGCTCAAGCTCGGCATTTGACCCTACGCCACCGCCATCTGCTGCAAACTCACCAGGCGCTGGATGCCTTTCTTGGCCAGGCCCATCAAGTCCGCGAACTGCCCTTCGGAGAACGGCTCGCCCTCGGCGGTGCCCTGGATCTCGACGATGCCGCCCTTGCCGGTCATGACGAAATTGGCGTCGGTGCCGGCCGAGGAATCCTCGAGATAATCAAGGTCGATGACCGGCTGGCCGTCATGGATGCCGCAGGAAATCGCCGCGACATGGTCCTTCAGCACCTTGGAAACGCTGGTCATCTGCCGCGCTTCCATCCAGCGCAGGCAGTCGTACAGCGCCACCCAGCCGCCGGTGATCGAGGCGGTGCGGGTGCCGCCATCGGCCTGGATGACGTCGCAGTCGACGGTGATCTGCTGTTCGCCCAGCGCCTGCAGGTCGACCACGGCGCGCAGCGAACGGCCGATGAGACGCTGGATTTCCAGCGTGCGGCCGCCCTGCTTGCCGGCGGATGCCTCGCGGCGCATGCGCTCGCCGGTCGAGCGCGGCAGCATGCCATATTCGGCTGTCACCCAGCCCTTGCCGGAATTGCGCATCCAGCCCGGCACCTTCTCCTCGAGGCTCGCCGTGCACAGGACATGGGTGTCGCCGAACTTCACCAGGCACGAGCCTTCGGCGTGCTTGGAGACGCCGCGCTCGAAGGAGATGGCGCGCATTTCGTCGAATTGGCGTTTGGAGGGGCGCATTCAGGCTTCTTTCTTGTCATTTTCGGAATCTTGGCCGGCTTGTAGCCGCATGGGGAGCATGGCGCAAAGGAAAATGGCCGGCTGAGCGCAAACGCGGCACCGGGCGATCTGACACAGACGCCGGGCGATCTGATGCAGACACCGGGTTGCGCCCACCGTGCCGAAGTCTATATCCTGAACAAGGAGGTTTTTGGCCGTATGACCAAGGCAGTCGATCCGAGTTCGCAATCGCCCGCACTTCAATCACTCGACATGCGCTCACGCGACATCTTCCGGCGCATCGTCGATTCCTATCTCAGGGATGGCGAGCCCGTGGGCTCGCGCAGCCTGTCGCGCATCCTGCCCTCCTCGCTGTCGCCGGCCACCATCCGCAATGTGATGAGCGACCTGGAACATCTCGGGCTGATCTACGCGCCGCATATCTCGGCCGGCCGGCTGCCGACGCAGGCCGGCCTGCGTTTCTTCGTCGATGCCTTCATGGAACTTGGCGACCTCTCCGACGAGGAGCGCCGCACCATCGAGGCACAGGTGCGGGCCTCGGGCTCGGGCGCGACGCTGGAGCATATGCTGACCGAGGCCAGCCAGATGCTGTCGGGCATGTCGCGCGGCGCCGGCCTGGTGCTGGCCGCCAAGAACGAGGTGGCGCTGAAGCACATCGAATTCATCCAGCTGGAGCCGACCAAGGCGCTTGCCGTGCTGGTGTCGCAGAATGGCGACGTCGAGAACCGCGTCGTCGAGCTGCCCGCCGGCATCACCGTCTCGCAGCTGCACGAGGCCTCGAATTTCCTCAACGCGCATATTCGGGGCCGCACGCTGGCCGAGGCACGGACCGAGATCGCTCGCATCAAGGAAGAGACAAGGGCAGCGCTGGACACGCTGTCGCAGGATCTCGTCGAGAAGGGGCTGGCGGTATGGGCGGGCGCCGAAAGCGGCCTGCCGGCGCGGCTCATCGTGCGCGGCCGGGCCAACCTCCTCGAAAACGTCACCGCGCAGGCCGATATCGAACTGTTGCGGCACCTTTTCGAGGACATGGAGACGCAGGACGGGCTGATCCAGCTGCTTGATCTGGCCGAGCAGGGATCGGGCGTGCGCATCTTCATCGGCTCGGAAAACAAGCTGTTCTCGCTGTCGGGCTCGTCGCTGGTGGTCGCGCCCTATCGCGACAAGGACGCCCGCGTCGTCGGCGCGCTCGGCGTCATCGGCCCGACCCGGCTGAATTACGCGCGCATCGTGCCGATGGTGGATTACACGGCGCAGCTGATATCGCGCATGCTGCGCTAGGTATATTGATATTCAGCCGGCCTGCGAGCGGCGACTTCCTGCGCTTCCTGGCCGCCAAGGAGAAAAAGAATGGCGCTCGAAGAGTTCAAGGCCCGGATCAGCCTGCTGCTGGAGGAAATGGTCAACCAGCCGGAAGACCAGCACGAAATCCAGGAACAGCTGCGCGAGAAGCTGCGCGAAATGCGCGCCATGGGCCTGCCGCTGCCGGCGGATCTCGTCGCCTTGGAAAAGCGCCTCGACGACGATTTTTACGCCGCCGGGACCTGAACCCGGAAGCAAGACGGAACCCAGGGACAAACCGGCCGTTGATACTTCCTTCGCGACCAGGTGGAGGGACGACAATGATCGCTGGGACCCGAATGGCCGGACTGGGGCTTTCCGCACTGCTCCTCGCGACCGCGGCGTTCGCCCAGCAGGCCGACCAGCCGGTGCTGAAGGGTCCGGCCGCCTTTGGCGACTGGCGCGCCGACAAGCCCGGCGTGCGCCGCCTGATCAAGCCGGAAGACCTACCGAAGCCCAATCTCGCCAAGTCGGCCTCGAACAGCGCCGGCCTTGCCGAAAGGCCGGCGGACGCCAAACCGCAACTGCCGGAAGGCTTTTCGGCCGAGCTGATCGCGTCCGGCATCGACAATCCGCGCGTGGTACGCGCGGCACCCAATGGCGACCTGTTCGTCGCCGACAGCGAAGCCAACCAGATCCGCGTCTACCGCCTGACCGAGGGCAGCGCCAAGCCCGCCGAGAAAAGCATCTTCGCCGGCGATCTCAACCAGCCCTACGGCATTGCCTTCTACCCGCCGGGCAGCGACCCGCAATGGGTCTATGTCGCCAACAGCGACAGCATCGTGCGCTTTGCCTACCGCAATGGCGATCTCAAGGCATCCGCCGACCCGGAAACCATCGTCGACGACATTCCATCGAACCATCACTGGACCCGCGACATCGCCTTTTCGCCCGATGGCAAGACGCTCTATCTGTCGGTCGGCTCGGGCTCGAACGCCGCCGGGGACATGGGCAAGAGGCCGAGGGGCGGACTCGATGCATGGATCAAGTCAAAGCCGCTCGGTGCCAGCTGGGGCTCCGAAGAGGGACGCGCCGACGTGCAGGCCTTCGACCCCGACGGCAAGAACGGCCGCGTCGTCGCCACCGGCCTGCGCAACTGCTCGGGCATGACCGTCCAGCCGGCGACCGGCGCGCTGTGGTGCGTCGTCAACGAGCGCGATGCGCTCGGCGACAATGTGCCAGCCGAATACGCCACATCGGTCAGGGAAGGCGCCTTCTATGGCTGGCCCTGGTACTATATCGGCAACAACGAAGATCCGCGCCACAAGGGCGAGCGCCCCGACCTTGCCGGCAAGGTCGATATTCCCGATGTGCTGATGCAGGCGCATTCGGCGCCGCTCAACATCGCCTTCTACGACGGCAAGGACCTGCCCGCGAACACCGGGTTTCCCAAGGAATATCGCGGCGATGCCTTCGTCGCCCTGCACGGCTCCTGGAACCGCGGCAACAGGACCGGCTACAAGGTCGTGCGCCTGCTGTTCAAGGATGGCAAGCCGACCGGCGAATACGAGGATTTCATGACCGGCTTCGTCGTCTCCAACGGCGAGGTGTGGGGCAGGCCGGTCGGCGTGACTGTGGCCAAGGATGGCGCGCTGATCGTGACCGAAGACGGCAACGGCACCATCTGGCGCGTCACCTACGATGGCGGCCGTTCCTGATCCTGCAGGGCGGCGCAAGCCCCCTCACCCGGACGAGGGGGCCAGCGCGAGGTATCTCGGATGTCTGGTGCAATGGATTCCGACCCCAGAGAATTCAATCCTGGTCCGTTCCATGCGACAAGGCAGGCCAATCCGGGACCACCAGCCATGACCTTCACCGGCTTCCTCGCCTACAGTGCCGCTCTCGGCATCGCCGCCGCCATTCCCGGTCCCGGTGTCACCGCGCTTGTCGCGCGGGCGCTTGGCTCCGGCTTCCGCTCGTCGCTGGCCATGTCCTTTGGCCTGATGCTCGGCGACCTCACCTACCTGACCGCCGTGGTCCTCGGCCTCGCCTTCGTCGCGCAGACTTTCGGCATGGTGTTCCTGGCCGTCAAATGGGCCGGCGTCGCGTATCTCGCTTTCCTCGGCTGGCGCTTCTGGACCGCCGGCATCACACCCGAAACCGTCGAAGCCCGGAAGGGCAAGGGTGGACTGGCGTCGAGCTTCATCGCCGGGCTGACCGTCACGCTCGGCAATCCGAAGACGATGATCTTCTATCTGGCGATCACGCCGACCATCGTCGACTTGAAGACCATCACGCTGGCCGACTACGGCATTCTCGTCGCGCTGACGATCGTCGTCCTGTTCGTCGTGCTGGTGCCTTACCTAGCGCTGGCCGCCAAGGCGCGCTGGTTCCTGAAATCGCCGCGTGCGCTGAGGGTGCTGAACCGCACCGCCGCCGGCTTCATGGTCGGCGCCGCGGCGGCGATCGCTGCCCGCCAGTAGCCTCTGCCCGGCCAAAATATTCCAGATATCGGCCTTTTCGGAAAACGCTTTTCCGAGACGCAGGCGCTTTAGACATGCGCCCCACTCGGATATTCTTCGCTGACGGTCTATCTTGCGCGACCGAAGGCCCTTTGCCGCCAATTGCCTGAAATTACTTGCCTGACTCCTGGGAGCGAAACCAATGAACAAGCCCGTCACCTCCGCCCGCGCCCCCGGCCGCGGCCGCATCTACAATTCCATCACCGACACGATCGGCGACACGCCTTTGGTGCGGCTCGACAAATTCGCCAAGGAAAAGGGCATCGTCGCCAAGCTCGTCGCCAAGCTCGAATTCTTCAACCCGATCGCTTCGGTCAAGGACCGCATCGGCGTGGCGATGATCGAGGCGCTGGAGGCGGCCGGCAAGATTTCTCCCGGCAAGACCACGCTGATCGAACCGACCTCGGGCAACACCGGCATCGCGCTCGCCTTCGCCGCCGCCGCCAAGGGCTACAAGCTGATCCTGACCATGCCGGAGACGATGTCGGTCGAGCGCCGCAAGATGCTGGCGCTGCTCGGTGCCGAACTGGTGCTGACCGAGGGCCCGAAAGGCATGAAGGGCGCCATAGCCAAGGCTGACGAGCTGGCCGCGACCATCCCCAACGCGATCATCCCGCAGCAGTTCGAAAACCCGGCCAACCCGGAGATCCACCGCAAGACGACGGCCGAGGAGATCTGGAACGACACGCATGGCGAGGTCGACATCTTCGTCGCCGGCATCGGCACCGGCGGCACGATCACCGGCGTCGGCCAGGTGCTGAAAAAGCACAAGCCCTCGCTGCATGTCGTCGCCGTCGAGCCGGAGGCATCGCCGGTGCTGTCGGGCGGCCAGCCCGGTCCGCACAAGATCCAGGGCATCGGCGCCGGCTTCGCGCCGAAAATCCTCGACACCACGATCTATGACGAGATCGTCAAGGTCTCGAACGAGGATTCCGTCGCCAATGCTCGTCTCGTCGCCCGCCTCGAAGGCGTGCCGGTCGGCATTTCGTCGGGTGCCGCCCTGCAGGCGGCAATCGTCGTCGGCTCGCGGCCGGAAAACAAGGGCAAGACCCTGGTCGTGGTCATCCCCGACTTCGCCGAACGCTACCTGTCGACGATCCTGTTCGAAGGGCTGGGGGCGTAGGCGCGCGGAACTTAAGCGCCGAGATCCTTCGCGCCCCCCTCTGCCCTGCCGGGCATCTCCCCCACGAGGGGGGAGATTGGCCGTGTTGGTCGTCCCGCCTTTCTCGCACCGCCTGCGATTGGCGAAATCGGTGGCGAAGCTGATCTCCCCCCTCGTGGGGGAGATGTCCGGCAGGACAGAGGGGGGCGCTGGCCCGACAGCATAGAAAGTTCTGCATCGACCAGCCATCTGGCCCGCTGAAAAAACCAGCCGTGGCGACCGACGCCCGCTTGAGCATAACCCTGCTTCCGGTCCATATCGCCTACGGCCCGATTGGTGCGGGCCGGGGGAGAATCCGATGTACAAACTCTACACACGGCCCGGCAGCGGCGGCTTCGTCGTCGAGGCGGCGCTGGCGCTGGCGAACGCGCCGTTCGAGCAGATCGACGTGCCGAAGACCGACCGGCCGGATCCGGCCTTCCTCGACATCAGCCCGCTGAACCAGGTGCCGGTGCTGACCTTGCCGGACGGGCAGTCGATGACCGAATCGGCGGCGATCTGCATCCTGCTGGCCGAGCGCCATCCCGAGGCCGGCCTGGCGCCGGCGATCGGCGCGCCGGCCCGCGTCGATTTCCTGCGCTGGATGGCCTTCATGTCGTCGGTGCTCTATCCGGCGGTGCTGCGTTTCTACTACGCGCCTCGCTACACGTCCGATGCCGACGGCACGAAGGCCGTAAAGCAGGCGGCGGTCGCCGAGATGGATCGTGGCTTCGCCGTTCTCGACAACGTGCTCAAAGGCCGTGACTGGCTGGTCGGCGACGGCCTGTCGCTGGCCGACATCTATCTCGTCATGCTGGTGGCCTGGCATCCAGACATCGAGGCCGCGCGGATGGCATGGCCGAACATTGAACGCCTGTGGGCGAAGCTGCGCGGCCATCCGCTGATGAAGACGCTCAACACGTCGCACGAGATGTGGCCGGGCTGAAGGTCAATTTCGCAGCGCTGCCCGTTTGCCTTGCAGGAAGCGCCGTACCGCCGGGTCGCGCTCGAGGCCGATCGCCCGGTCATAGGCTTCGCTCGCCTGCGGCACTTGCCCGAGCCTGGCCAAAAGCCCGGCGCGCGCGGCCCAATAAGGCTGATAGTCGTCAAGGCGCTTGTCGTCACCCAGCACGTAAAGGGCCGCCAGTCCCGCCACGGCGCCCTCGGCCTCGGCGACCGCCACCGCACGGTTGATCGCCACGACGGGCGATCCGGCGATCGAAAACAGCGCGTCATAGAGCTCGCGGATCGCCACCCAGTCGGTGCGACCGGTCAGCCGTCGCGCCGCGTGCGCCGACTGGACTGCGGCCTCGAGCTGGTAACGGCCGATGACGCCACTCTGCGCGGCGCGGGACAGCAGCGCCTCCGCCTCATTGATGAGGGCACGGTCCCACAGCTCGCAATCTTGTAGCGCCAACGGCACGAAGTCGCCTTCGGCATCGCGCCGCGCGGCCCGGCGGGCCTCGGCAAACAGCATCAGCGCAAGCAGACCCAGCGCCTCCGGCTCATCGGGCATCAGCGAGGCCACCAGCCGGCCGAGCCAGATGCCTTCGGTCGCCAGGTTGCGGCGTTGTGTTTCGGTGCCGGCCGGGTCCGACCAGCCTTCGGCGAAGGCGGCGTAGATGGCTTCCAGCACCGCGTCCAGCCGCTCGCCGAGTTCGGCCCGCTCCGGCACGCGGAACGGAATGCCGGTTTCACGGATTCGGGTCTTTGCACGCACCAGGCGCTGGCCCATCGTCGCCGGCGAGACCAGGAAGGCGGAGGCGATGGTCGCGGCATCGAAACCCAGAATGGTCTGCAGGATCAGCGGCGCGCGGACGCTCGATTCGATCGCCGGATGGGCACAGGCGAACATCAGCCGCAAGCGTTCGTCGGGCATGTCTTCGTCGGGCAAGTCTTCGTTGGTCATGCGCGCCTCCGCTTCCTCGGCGATCAGCCTGAGATGCTCGCGGCCGGCTTCGCTGGTCAGCCGCCGCCGCACCGCATCGACACGCCGCCGGCGCGCCACCGCCAGCAGCCAGGCTTCCGGCTTGTCGGGCACGCCGGTGCGCG